>CAXTKL010000038.1:0-25473 GCA_964244825.1 uncultured Aestuariivirga sp. | reverse complement strand
TACCGAACAACGTTTTGGCACGTTGGAAATCAAACACATTGAAAGTCACAATCACGTTTGCTCTGCCGTTGACCGCTGTTTCCAGCACGAGGTCATCGTCAGAGTCGGTCAACACAGGTCGCCAGCGAAAGTGGTTCGTGACAGGTTTGGCAAAAATACAAAAACCATCAAGTAAATCGTCAACATCGGAGACTGACAACGCAGCAACAGACAAATGCTCTTCTCGCTTCAACACCGCTTCATATTCTAAGATCATGCCAACACTGATCAGAACGCCAAATTTTTCAAGGCGCGCCATGCGCAACAATTCTGCAGATGCACCGGAAGGACTGCGCAATGCGGCCACCATGACAGAGGTATCCAACACAATGTTCATATTGCCAGCGATATCATAAAATTTTCGCGCTGACAAGGCTCGCACCCCCACCAAACCTTGATCAAGACAAACTGATGTTAGTGTGGAATGAACTTTATGCCGCGGAAACTTGACGGCCAAACATCCGCGTGCAGTAGGACAATGAGGCAAGTTGCATAATGGCAAAATCAATTGAAGGTCATATCAGCACGGAAAGCTTCGACGATTTCCTTGAAAGCGAAGGCATGCTCGCCGAAGCCGAAGATGTGGCCATCAAGCGTGTGTTGGCTTGGCAAACTGGAGAAACGACTACAACCACCACCGCCCCCACTCAGGGCTCGGCTGGCTGACGCCATCCGAGTTCGCTAAAACCGCAACTCCTGAGCAAGCAAAGGCCATGGACGCTGCGGTACTTGATGTCTACGCGCCACATACTTACGAAGGAGTGGCCTTTGCACAACCAGCAAAACAGGGCATCATCAACCGCCGAAGCGAACTCAAAACTGGATTGAAGTTTGGGGCAAGGTCAACGCGGAAAGTCTGGATTCCCGCGTTCGCGGGAATGACGTCCGCGAAGGTGGCAATTGCAATTTGATATAGCACACTTATCGCCACCAAAGGGACCTCATCAGCCCTTCGGGCAGCTTCTCCAGAAGAGAAGCGACTGTTTGGTAGTCCTCCCAAAATGGTCAGAGTTTAAGGGACGAGTTTCCGCGAGTCGCTTCTCTTATGGAGAAGCTGCCCGAAGGGCTGATGAGGTGCCTCACTTCACGCGCAATGGCTGCTTCTGCACCCCAGCCGCATCAAAATTCCCCTCACTCAACCACGTCTCAAACCCCGCCCTCACCTTTGGCCAGTCCTTGTCGATCATTGCGAACCACGCCGTATCGCGGTTTCTGCCTTTGATGATCATGTGTTGTTGGAAGATGCCTTCAAACTGGAAGCCGAAGCGTTCGGCGGCTTTGCGGGAGGGGGCGTTCAGCGCGTCGCATTTCCATTCAAGCCTGCGGACTCCGAGATCGTCGAAGGCGTGGCGCATCATCAGGTAGATGGCTTCGGTGGATTCGCGGGTGCGCTGCAACTTTGGGCTCATCCAGATATGGCCAATTTCGATGACGCCGTTTGCGGCGTCGAGGCGCATGAAGGCTCCCATGCCCAGGGCTTCGCCGCTGTCGCGTTTGACGAAGGTGTAGAACCACGGGTCGCGGGCGGCTTCGCGGTCTTTCAGCCAGCCCAGAAACGCGGCTTCATCGGCAAAGGGGCCGTAGGGCATCCAGGTCCAGATGTCGGAACCCGCAGCGTTTTTGTAAAGTGATACCCCATGGTGTGCCACGCTGACAGGGTCAAGGCGCACCCAGCGGCCGTGCAGCGGGCGCAGATCGGGTTTCGCTCCTGATGGCAAGGGATCAACGAGGGGTCCGACGGCTTTGGTCATGCTGGTTCCTTTTTGCTTTCCCCCTGATGCTGCAAACGCTATCCCGTCGCAATGACCACTTTGCATGACGCAGGCCAAGCCGCTCTGACCGCCCTGCCCCCAGGCCGCCGCATATTGGGACTTGACCTTGGCACCAAAACAATGGGCCTCGCCACGGCCGATGTCGAAGGCCAGATTGCCACCTCCCGTGAAACCATTGCCCGCACAAAATTCACGATGGATGCCAAGTTGCTGCTCGACTTTGCTACACATGAAAACATCGGCCTTATCGTCATCGGCCTGCCCCTGAACATGGATGGGACGGAGGGGCCCCGGGCGCAAGCGACGCGGGCCTTTGTGCGCAACTTGACAAAACTCACCACCATTCCCGTCGCGTTCTGGGATGAGCGCCTGTCCACTGTGGCAGTCAATCGCGTCATGCTGGATGCTGATCTCTCCCGCGCCAAGCGGGCGGAGAATGTGGACAAGCTGGCGGCGGGTTACATCCTGCAATCGTTTCTTGACGCCTGTGCCTAAGCCCCATATGCAGCGCTTTTAATGACATCTCACGCTTCACGGCCCCACCTGTTCAAAGCCCGGCATCTGCTGGCCATCACAGACCTTCACCACATCGAAATCACGGCTCTTCTGGACTTGGCCCAAAGTTATGCCGAAACGGGAAAGGGCCTGGGTCCGAACAAGCAGCTGCTGGAGGGCATGACCCAGGTCAACCTGTTCTTCGAAAACTCCACGCGCACCCAAGCCAGTTTTGAAATTGCGGGCAAGCGCCTGGGCGCTGATGTGATGAACATGGCGATTGCCAATTCATCCGTGGCCAAGGGCGAGACGCTGATTGACACCGCCATCACCATCAACGCCATGCACCCGGATTTTCTGGTGGTGCGTCATCAATCGTCAGGGGCGGTAGAACTGCTGTCACAACAGGTAAGCTGCGCTGTCATCAATGCCGGTGACGGCCAGCATGAACACCCGACGCAGGCTTTGCTTGATGCTCTGACGATACGCCGGCATTTCGGGCGCCTGCAGAGTTTGACGGTGGCGATTTGTGGAGATGTGCTGCATTCGCGCGTGGCACGGTCCAACATTCACCTGTTAAATGCCATGGGGGCAACAGTGCGGGTGGTGGCACCCTCTACGTTGTTGCCGTCCGGCATTGGCAATTTCGGTGTTGATGTCTATCGCAACATGGCTGAAGGCATTCGTGGTGCTGACGTGGTGATGATGCTGCGCCTGCAACAGGAACGCATGAGTGGGGCCTTCGTGCCGTCGCTGCGCGAATATTACCAGTTCTATGGCTTGACGGAGTCGAAGCTGCGGGAAGCACAACCCCATGCGCTCGTCATGCATCCCGGCCCGATGAACCGGGGAGTCGAAATCGATTCCAGTGTGGCCGACGGCGCACAATCGGTGATCCGCGAACAGGTGGAAATGGGTGTGGCCGTGCGCATGGCCGTGCTGGATGCGCTGGCGCGAAACCGGGGGGTTGAGTGATGAGCCCGCGTCCCCACTCCGTCACGCTTCGCTTGCCACCTCTCCCGCAAGAGGGCGAGGAAAATCGTTACGTCTTTCCTCGCCCGCTTGCGGGAGAAGTGGATCGCGCCTTGGCGCGAGACGGAGAGGGAAACTTCTGATGGCGCATAAACGCAAAGCCTATCTGAATGCTCGTTTGCTGTCGCCGCGCGAGGGTCTGGATGGCATGGGTGGCATTCTGATTGATGACGGCCGCATCATTGCGGTTGGTGCCGCAGTGACGCGCGATCAAGTGGGTGGCCAGACTGATGTTGTGGATTGCAAGGGCAAGCACATCATTCCCGGCCTTGTGGACATGCGCGTCACCACGGGTGAACCCGGGACTGAATACCGCGAGTCCCTGGCCAGCGCCTCCGAAGCAGCGGCGGCGGGTGGTGTGACGACGATGATTGTGATGCCGGACACGCAGCCGGTGATCGATGATGCGGCGATTGTGGATTATATCCTGCGCCGTGCGCGTGACACTGCGCTGGTGCGCGTCGCCCCCATGGCGGCTTTGACCAAGGGTTTGCACGGTGAATCGCTTTCGGAAATCGGCTTGCTGAAAGCGGCAGGTGCCGTGGCTGTTGCCGATCCCAACAGGTCGATCGGCAGTGCCAACCTGTTCCGCCGCGCCCTCACCTATGCCAAGGACTTTAACATGCTGGTTGTCGCCCATGTGGAAGAACCCAGCATGGCAGGTGGCGTGATGAATGGTGGCGAGGCCGCGTCACGGCTGGGTCTTTCAGGCATTCCCGCTTTGGCGGAGGTCATGCAACTCGAGCGGGATTTGCGTCTCGTCGAGATGACGGGAGCCCGTTACCACGCCGCACAAATCTCCTGCGCTGAATCAATCGAGGTCATGCGCCGCGCCAAGGCCCGCGGGCTGCCTGTCACTTGCGGTGTGTCGATCAATCACCTCGTGTTGAATGAAAACGACATCGGCTCCTACCGCACCTTCTTCAAACTCTCGCCACCCCTGCGCAGTGAAGACGAACGCCGTGCCCTGATCGCAGGCTTGGCCGATGGCACGATTGATGTGATCGTTTCAGCCCACAATCCGCAGAGCGACGATACCAAGCGCCTGCCTTTCGCTGAAGCCGCTTTTGGGGCCATTGGTCTTGATACCATGCTGTCCTGCGCCATTTCACTTTCCCACAATGAAAACATCGGCTTGCCACGTCTCATTGAAGCCATGTCTCAAGCTCCGGCGGGCATTTTGGGCCTGGAGTGTGGTCGCCTCGCTGCGGGTGCGCCCGCTGACATCGCCGTGGTGGATACGGGCCTCAGCTGGAAGGTGGAAGCGGCCACACTGAAATCCCGTTCGAAGAACTCACCCTTTGAACATCGTACACTCGAAGGCCGCGCGGTCGAGACCCTCGTTGCCGGGCGGACGGTTTTCACTTACGGTGGGTGAATGAACACGACGATCTTGTTGTTTGCACTCATCGGCTACATCTGCGGCAGCGTTCCCTTCGGGCTGCTGCTGTCACGCTGGGCGGGCTTGGGTGATATTCGCAGCATCGGCTCCGGCAACATTGGTGCCACGAATGTTTTGCGCACCGGCAACAAGAAAATCGCTGCACTCACCCTGCTCTGTGATGGTTTGAAGGGCTATGTGCCAGTGCTTGCCGCAAGCATTTATGGGACACCCGAGGCCATGATCGCGGCTGGCCTGGGTTCACTGGCAGGCCATTTGTTTCCGGTCTGGTTAAACTTCAAGGGCGGCAAGGGCGTCGCCACCGGTTTGGGCGTGACATTCGGCTGGTCATGGGTGCTGGGCCTGGTGTTCAGTGCGGTTTGGCTGGCGATCTTCTTCGCCACCCGCATTTCGTCTGCCAGTGCACTCACTGCGGTCGCCGTTGTCGCTGTAGCTGCTTTCATAAAATTCATACCCGTTGTGGACTGGTGGCCTTCGCTTGTCGTGGCCATGACCGTCTGGTTTACGCACCGCGCCAATATTGCGAGGTTGCTCAAAGGTGAAGAACCGAAATCGTCGTTCTCCAAGAAAGCATGAACGTCCTTTCCGATTCGGAACGCATGGCCTGGCTGCGACTGGCCCGTACCGAGGGGATTGGCCCCATCACCTTCCACAAGCTGATCCGGCGTTATGGCACAGCTACAAAAGCCATCGCCATGCTGCCGGACCTGCTGACCAAGGCGGGGGCCCGTCGTGGTCTTGTCGTTTTTTCAACGGAGCAGGCTGAACGCGAAACCGAAGCTTCTGCAAAAGCCGGTGCTTTGCTGATTGCTTGCGGCGAACCGCACTACCCAGCTGCCCTCGCTGAGATTGAAAGCGCCCCACCGCTGTTGTGCATGGCTGGCAACCTCGAACTCGCACAGCGCGAAAGCGTTGGCATCGTGGGCGCGCGCACAGCGTCTGCCAATGGCCGCAAGATGGCGCGGATTTTGGCCCATGGTCTTGCGGAAGCGGGCTATCTCGTCACTTCGGGCCTGGCCCGTGGCATCGATACGGCGGCCCATGAAGCAGCAACACCTTCGCGCACCGCAGCTGCCATTGCAGGCGGCGTGGATCATTTTTATCCGCCCGAAAATGCCGACCTGCAAAGAGCCATCGCCAGCGCAGGCCTGCTGGTTACGGAAATGCCAATCGGTGCAGCACCCCGTGCCGAACATTTCCCACGGCGCAACCGTATCATCTCCGGCATGAGCCGGGCCGTGATCATCGTGGAAGCAGCGTTACGATCAGGCTCCCTGATTACCGCGCGCTTTGCCAATGAACAGGGCCGCGAAGTGTTTTCCGTACCCGGTTCACCGCTGGATCCACGCTGTGAAGGCAGCAACAAATTGATCCGCGAGGGGGCGAATATCCTGACGTCTGTCAATGACGTTCTGGATTTCCTGAGCGCAGAAAAATCGCCCCTGCAAGGCCACATGTTTGAGCAAGATGCCGAACCCCTGCTGCCACCCGATCAGGATGCCGATGATGCAACGCGCCGCGAAGTCATCGGGCTGTTGTCAGCAAACGCCGTGGACATTGATGACCTGATCAGAGAAGCCCAGTGCCAGCCGGAAGCGGTGATGGCGGTGCTGCTGGAACTGGAAGTGGCCGGGCGGGTGACACGCAGCGCGGGGGGCATGGTGGCGTTGAAGAAGGGCTGATGAGGTCTTTTTGTGCCACAAACGCCTCCCTCAATCCACTTCATCCTCGGGCACAATCCAGATCTCTTCGGCGCTGTCTTCCTTCCAGCGCACAAAGGCCTTCGTTGCTAAAATTGTGTCCATATAGTCGCGTGTGGATTTCTTCACGGGGATGGCGAAGGTCTCCAGACGGGAGACCACTGGCGTGAACATGGCATCGGCGGCGCAGAATTTTCCGAACAGAAACGGCCCGTCATCGCCGCCAAATTCTGCACGGCAATCTGCCCAAAGCTCTTCAATCCGGGCCACGTCTTTCGCCACAGCTTCGGAAATTCCGCCGGGTGGCAGTTTGACCGGACGCCGCAAATTCATTGGGCAGGCATTGCGAAGTGCGCGAAACCCTGCGTGCATTTCTGCTGATACTGATCGTGCCTTGGCCCGTGCCGGAATATATTTCGGCCATACACCCTTTGCGGGCCAGGTTTCTGCCGCATATTCGATGATGGCCAGACTGTCGTTGATCACCATGTCATTGTGCAGCAGGATCGGCACTTGTCCGGCTTTCGATATCTTGCGCACCTCCTTGGAAAAGCGCGGTTCGCCAAAGCGGATCATGTCCTCCACGAAGGGAATGCCCGCCATGCTGAGCGCCATGTAGGGCCGCAATGACCACGAGGAATAGTTTTTGTTTGCGATGATGAGTGTTGCTTTTGTCATGGCCCAGTGTGCGCAAATCACATGGATTTTGGCAAGTGTTTCCACGTGACCAGAGCCAGAAATCCGCTCAAAACACTGATGACAATGAAGACAATGCCGATTTCGAAATGCAGCAGCAGGATCATGAACACAAAACCGGGGATCAATTCGGCGAATTCAAAAAACGTGCGGTAGACACTGGTCATGCGCTGGCGGTCGCGCTGGCGCACCGCGCGGTAGAAGGGCACGCCACCCACACCATCCAGTCCCGATGCGCAGACTGCCGCCACCAGCAAGCAGGCCACGGCTGACACCACGGACGTCTTGCCAAACATGCCCGCAACAATGCAACTGATCGCCATGCCCGCAAAGCAACCGGCCACCACTTTTCGCACGCCAAAACGCCGCGCCAGATTTCCGTGGATCAAGCTGAGGGGCAAGGTCAGTTGGCTGGCGGAAATAATCAGTCCCGCCGTGGCCTTGGCCAGCCCACCCTCGATCATCAGCAGCGGACCATAGATGAAGAGCGCCGACCAGAAACATGACCGTCCAAAGGCGATGGACCAGGCGAGGCGCAGGCGGGGCTGGCGAAAAAAGGCCAGCAGGTTTGACAGCGGGTTGAAGCTGTCAATGGTGCCGGGTGGCAGCGAAACTGGATCGCGCATGCGGGCCGACCAAAAACCAAAGAGCAACATCAAGCCTGCAAGCACGACGGCGAGCTGCGGAGCGACAGCGCCATATTTTGCATAGAGCCAGGCGCCCGTGGCGGGACCCACAACCCAGCTGACGGTGGCAATGGTCATGCGCACGGGTTCAGCCCGGGTCAGTTCCGTTTTTGAAATATTGTCCATGATGTAGAGTGCCAGGGTGATGTTCATGATCGACGCACCGGCATTGCGCAGATAGGTGGCCAGCACCTGCCCTGCGATGATATTGGCGGAGAACACCACTGCGGCCACCATGACCAGGCTGATGCCAATCGAGTACACCCAGCGCCGTCTGACGCCATGGAAAATGAACGGCAGGGATAATGTGGTCAACAGCACCATGAAGGACACGCAGGTGGCCACAATCGATACGCGCTGGCTGCTGCCGAGAAGATCATAGGCCTGGATGGGGATGACGCTGACATTCAGCGCCCGCAAAAACGACTCACCCGCGAAAATCGCCCCGATGGTCCATACCCCCGCCTTGGCACCAGTGTGCGGCAGAGCTATGGGGCGATCCGTCGGCATGACTGTGTTATGCCATCAAAACCCGAGTCGGTGTTAAGCCAGACCCGTGATATTTCTGCGCCAGCCCAGCAACGTTCGAGACCCCATGACAGCCAATCACACATCGGAAAAGCAACGCGTCGCCCTGCTTTCGCTTCTGGCATCAGGCAGTCTGGCGATTGCCAAGTTTGCTGCGGCACTGGCTTCAGGTTCGCTTGGACTGTTGTCGGAAGCCTTTCACAGTTTGATGGATTTTGGGGCGACGGGTTTGACGTTGCTGGCGGTGCGGGTGTCAGACAAGCCGGCCGACGACGAGCATCACTATGGCCATGCCAAGGCGGAAAATGTCGTGGCGCTGATCGAGACGGGCATGTTGTTCGCTGTGACAGCGTGGGTAACCTATGAGGCCATTGTCAGGCTTTGGCAGGGTGGGCACGAAGTGGAACTGAGCTGGTGGCTCTTTGCCATTGTGATCGTTTCCGTGGTGATTGATTTCAATCGTTCCCGCGCACTCAAAAAAACCGCAGAAAAAACCTTAAGTGCCGCCTTGGCTGCCGATGCGCTGCACTTTGCAGCGGACATGTGGAGTTCAATCGCCGTGCTGATTGGACTGACGTTTGTGTGGTTGGGATATGGCTTTGCGGATTCGCTTGCGGCCCTGGTCGTGGCCGTGTTTGTGGCTCACGCAGCCTGGGACCTTGGCAAGCAGACCCTCAACAATCTGCTGGACGCGGCCCCTGCGGGCGCGACGGCGCAGATCTCGGAAGCGGTGGAAGCGGTCAACGGCGTGTTGGGCATTCGCCAGTTGCGCGTGCGCCCTGCCGGACCCACACTGTTTGTTGATCTCAGTGCAGATGTGCCACGCACACTTCCAACGGCGCAACTCGACAGTGTGCGCCGCGAACTTGCAGCGCGCATTTCCGCGATATTTGAAAACGCTGACAATTCCATTCAACTCAACCCGGTTGAACTCGACTCTGAAACCGCCTTCGACAAGGTGATGATGGTAGCCGATGAACATGACCTCAAGGTTCATCACCTTGCGGTGCAAACACTGGAGGGCCGCATGGCGGTGAGTTTTGACGTGGAAATGGATGCAGCCACGTCTCTCAGTCAGGCCCATGAAAAGGCCACAGCCCTTGAAAACGCCATTCGCGGCGGCCTCGGCGCCGACATTGAGGTGGAAAGCCACATCGAACCTTTGGAACCACGTCTGCTGGCAGGTACGCCGCCATCCTCAGCCATGATCAAGAAAGTGGAAACGGCGCTGAGGCGTTTTACAGCGAAGGAACGGGCGTTAAGCGATCTGCACAACATCCGCGTCCGCGCCAATGCAGCGGGACTTTATGTGCATTACCATTGCCGCTTTGCGCCGGACCTGGCAATTGCCGACGTGCACGATGTGACGGATCGCATCGAAGTGGCGTTAATGAACGGCATTCCGCAGATCAAGCGCGTGGTCGCCCACGCGGAACCTGTTGGATACAAGAAGCACTGGCTTTAGGCAGCAAGCACCACGACAGGCGCCAAAGTGGCGAGCGCCATGGCGGCGGCGAGGCCCATGAGAATCAATCTGCGTAAGCGCATCGCCTTGATCACATTAATTGCGCGGCGACCGGAAAATTCATCTGTTTCAATGATATGCTCTACTATCGACATGGTCATCACCGTCTTCCCAGGAGCGCCTCGCCCCTCTCAGCCATTCAACCGTATACGGATGATTGCAGGCTGATGCGGGGCCAAATTGCGCCAAATTCATGAACTTAAACGCATATTATCAGGGTACGGATGAGTCTCAGCTGAATCTGGTGTTCACATTCAGTTCATCTCTCAGGCCTTGCGCAGCCACACCGCAATGTCGTGGAAGGTTCCGCCGCCTGCAGGTGCGGGTTGATCAGCACCCGTCAACGAATTGATTCCACAGCCATCGGCATAGGCCGAATTTGGCCAGATGCCCTCCGCTACCAACACACCGCGTTGCAAGCCTGCCAGGCTTTTCACGGTGAGGCGCACCTCACCGCGTGCATTGCCAACGACAACGCCGTCACCGTCACTAAGTTCCAATGCTGCAAGATCCTGAGGGTGAACCTGCACGCTCGGCCGCGATTCGCGTTTCCGCGATCCCGGGGTTTCATTGAAGGTGGAGTTCAGAAACGCACGGGCGGGGGACGTGGTCAAACGGAAGGGGGTCTCATCTGTCGTGCGGTCTGTCACCTGCCAATGGTCCGGCCATACCGGCATGTCAGTAATGGGCCCAAGTGTACCCATGTCTGACAGCGCTTTTCCTGATTTTGGCCAGTTGGGCTTGAAATGGAATTTGCCGTCGGCGTGGCCAAAGCCCGATATAAAATGCGCCGTGTCAAAATCCGGCTGCACGTCAAAATAATTTTCGGCGTCCAGCGCCTCCAGCCCGGGGCGATTGGACGATTGCAGCGTCTCATCAATGATCTCGCGGGGCGTCATGGCAAAGCCGCGGTGCGTTGCGCTGAGCCGAACTGCGAGATCGCAGATCACGTCGTGGTTGGAGCGGCATTCGCCCGGCGATTCGACAAGCTTACGTCCGAACATGACGTGCTGGTGTCCACCGCCCTGATAGATGTCGTCATGCTCCAGGAACATGGTGGCGGGCAACACGATATCGGCCAGGGCGGCAGTTTCCGTCATGAACTGCTCATGCACAACGGTGAACAGGTCCTCGCGGGCAAATCCCGCTTTCACGCGGTTTTGGTCCGGGGCCACCGAAACGGGGTTGGTGTTCTGGATGAACAGCGCCTTGACCGCAGGTCCGCCCTGCAAATCAGCAGCATTGCCCATCAACACCTCGCCGATGCGGCTCTGATCCAGCACCCGCACACCGGGCTTGGCAACGTCCTTGCCTTCAATCAGGGTCTTGTTGAACTTGTAGATGCCGCTGTTGGAATGCAGGGCACCGCCACCCTCGTGTAACCAGGCACCTGTTACTGTGGGGATGCAGGTGACCGCATGCACATTCACGGCGCCGTTGCGCGATCGCGAGAAGCCATAGCCGATGCGGAAATAGGTTTTGGGGGTGCGGCCGATGAGCCTCGCCAGCTCTTCAATCTTGTCGACGGCAAGCCCCGTGATCTCTTCCGCCCATGCGGGTGTGCGGTTGGTGAGGTGGTGCTCCAGCCCCTCCGCATCGTCCGTATACTGACGGAGATAATCCCAGTTGGCATAGCCCTCGCGGAACAGCACATGCATGACGGCACAGGCCAGCGCCCCGTCGGTTCCCGGGCGAATGATATATTTGTGGTCCGCCTGCTTCATGGTGCCAGTGTCATAGACATCAATGCAGGCCAGTTTTGCACCACGGGCTTTGCGTGCGATGCCGATGTGGGTCATGACGTTGACCTGCGTGTTCACCGGGTTGCCGCCCCACACCACGATCAGGTCCGACTTTTGCATTTCCCGTGGATCAACACCCGCAATGCGGCCAGTGCCAGCGAAATATCCAGGCCAACTCAGGGCGATACAGAAGGTGCCGTACATGCGGGAATAGCTCTTGGCGTGGGTCAAGCGCTCAATGCCATCGCGCATCACAAGCCCCATGGTGCCAGCGTAGTAATAGGGCCAGATGGCTTCTGCACCGTGTTCCGCTTCAATAGACAGAAAGCGCCGCGCGATCTCGGCCATGGCCTCGTCCCACGAGATCCGCGCGAATTGCCCGGAGCCTTTGGGGCCAGTGCGCTTCATGGGATAGAGCAAGCGCTCCGGGTGGTGAATGCGTTCGGCGTAGCGCGCCACCTTTTCGCAGACGACACCCAGCGTATAAGAATTGTCCTTGTCACCCCTGACACGGCCAATGGTGTGATCGTCCAGCAGCTCAACGTCCAGCGCACAGGCAGACGGGCAATCATGCGGGCAGACGGATTTTCCGATTTTGATGTTGCGGGGGGCGTGAATGTTCATAACTCATTTTCGCACAACACTGTGGCAGCGTCAAAGAGGCCCCTCTCGCCCGAGATGATGCAGAACCATGCCGGCACGAATTTGCGTAATTCAATAGTGGGCAACTTGTGTGCACCTGCGAAGGCGGCTACGAAATGCCATGGTCACCATCACCTCTCCGCAAAACCCCATCGTCAAGCTCATTCGTGCGCTGGAGGACAAGAAGGCGCGGCGTGAACAGGGTCTGTTCGTGGTTGAGGGATTGGACATGCTGGAACGCGCCGCCGCCTGTGGATGGACGCCGGAACATTACCTCGCCACCAAGGCCGAATGGATCTGGGATGCACACAAGCCGCTCATGGTGTCGGACAAAATCATGGCCACCCTCTCCGCCCTCAACAACGCCCATGATGTGCTGGCGACATTCCAGCAGCGCTGGCAACCCCACCCCGGCAAAGACGGAGTGTGGCTGGCGCTGGAAGACATCCGCGATCCCGGCAACCTCGGCACCATCATCCGCACGGCCGATGCGGCAGGCGCAGCAGGCATCATTCTGGTCGGCGAATGTTGCGATCCGTATGCGCCCGAATGCATACGCGCGACCACAGGCTCAATCTTCGCGGTGCCGTTGGTCAAAATGCCAACGCCACAGTTTGTCGCGTTTTTGGGTGGCTGGCAGGGCGAGAGTGTGGGCACAGTGATGGCCGCGAAAAGCAATTATCGGCGCGACTACAAAACACCGACGTTGATCGTCATGGGATCAGAATCACGGGGGATCACTCCACCCGTGTCGCAAGCCTGCAAGACGCTGGTGAGCATTCCCATGCGCACTGGCGTTGAAAGTTTGAACGTGGCGACCGCAACGGCGTTGATGTTGTTTGAGACGATCTCACCGCGTTAAGCCTTCCGGCTCTTCGCCAGCTTCTGGCTTTCCTTTTTCAAGGGCCGCGCCACCGGACATACCTCTTGCACATAGCCATTCAGTGTATTGGTCAGGCTTTCGCGCACCAGCGAATAATGCACATACTGCCCGCGCTTTTCACTGCGCACCAGCCCTGCCGCTTCCAGCAAGGTCAAATGCTGTGATACCGACGGCTTTGAAATGTTGAAGCGCGACGCAATTTCGCCTGCCGTTAGTTCGGCTTCCGAGAGATAAGCCAAAACCTTGCGCCGCACCTGCGACGACAAGGCCTCGAACACCCGTTGAATATCCACCACACCCCTCCAGAAATTTAACGATCCTGTATTTAGGCACTTGCCTAATTACCTCAAAACAGTCTATGATTAGTTTGTTGCCTAATTACTAAACCAATAAAATGGGAATGTCCAATGGCCAGCATCTCCACAGACCGCATGTTGTCTACGCCTGAAAGTTCAGCACTGACGGGCGCCGTGGTGTGGGAGCCGAAGAAATCACTCTGGACACTGGCTATGGCGGTGGTTGCGGTGTTCGGTGCACCGCTTACCTTCGGTTGGGATGTTCTGGCACTTTTTATCGTTACGTCCGCAATCACCATTTGTGCGGGGCATTCCGTGGGCATGCACCGTCTGCTCATCCACAAGTCCTTCAAGACCCCTATCGTGCTCGAACACATGCTGGTCTATCTCGGCACGCTTGTGGGGATGGCCGGCCCTTTCGGCATGATCGCCGCCCACGACATCCGCGACTGGGCGCAACGACAGACTGTTTGCCACGACCTCTACGCCCATCGCCGGGGCTTTTTTCAGGATGCCTGGTGGCAGATGCATTGCATCGTCAAACTTGATCACCCGCCGCGCTTTGTCATCGAACCCAAAATCGCCGATGACCGCTTCTATAAATTCATTGAAAAATATTGGATGTGGCAACAACTGCCCTGGGCGATCATGTTCTTCGCTATTGGCGGTCTCCCCTGGGTCGTCTGGGGCATAGCGCTGCGCATCACGGTCTCACTCACAGGCCATTGGCTCATCGGCCATTTCGCCCATCGTCGCGGCCAACAGGGCTGGGTGGTCGATGGTGTGTGCGTGCAAGGCTACAACATCCCCTACGTCAGCCTGCTCACCTTCGGCGAAAGCCACCACGGCAATCACCATGCCTTTCCGGGGTCTGCGAAACTGGGCGTGGAAGAAGGGCAGATTGATCCGGGCTGGTGGCTGATCAAGACCCTGGAATATGTGGGGCTTGCGCGAAGTGTGATGGAGCCGAGGCAGGTTGGGGAGCGGGAGGGGTTACGGAGAGTGGCCCCATAAGCATTGAAAACAGCATCAAATGATGCTAGTTTTGATGCTTGGAGGAAATTATGCGTACCACTGTTAATTTGGATGACAATCTCTTGGCTGATGCCATGAAGTACACCGGTATTTCAGAAAAGTCGCTTTTGCTGAATGAGGCTTTGAAATCACTTATTGCTGTCGAGGCAGGACGTAGGCTTGCGGCACTTGGCGGAACCATGCCGGGTTTCAAAGCCGCGCCGCGTCGTCGTTTCCCAACCCCATGATTTTGGCGGACACGTCCATCTGGGTCGACCATTTTCGCAAGAACGAAATTTTTTTTGGCAAGCTGCTGGAGGCCCGGCAGATTGCATTGCACCCATTCGTACTTGGGGAAGTGTCACTGGGCAACTTGTCACAGAGACAATTTTCACTGATGTATCTTCACGCGTTGCCCAAGTTGATTGTTGCGTCGAACGCGGAAGTGCAAGCACTCGTAGAAGAACGCAGCCTCTTCGGCAGGGGCATTGGATATGTCGATTGTCACCTGTTGGCAGCCTCCCTGCTCAACAGCATTCGGCTCTGGACACGCGATAGGCGTCTCCACAGAGTTGCAATAGAAATGGGCATAGCCGTCTGATTTCGCGGTCAATCTGGCTAAACACCTGTTGATAATCCGAACCTTGCCACAAGTATCATAAACCTCGACAATGTTGAAAATCAGGAGTCGCCCCATGAAATCCCATGCCCGCGTTGTTGTCGTCGGTGGCGGAGTTATGGGGGTTGGGTTGCTTTACCATCTCGCCCTGGAGGGCTGGACTGATATTGTCTTAATTGAGAAGGGCGAACTCACCTCTGGCTCCACATGGCATGCAGCGGGGCAGTGCCC
Organism: uncultured Aestuariivirga sp.; assembly: GCA_964244825.1. GTDB lineage: Bacteria > Pseudomonadota > Alphaproteobacteria > Rhizobiales > Aestuariivirgaceae > Aestuariivirga. The sequence continues at coordinate 10,171 of CAXTKL010000038.1, read as the reverse complement.
GCATTTCAATGGGTCCCTCAACATGACGAAGGTGCATGTCTATGGCACTGAGCTTTATCCCAAACTGGAGAAACTGACAGGCCAGGCCGTATCCTGGCATGGCTGCGGCGGTCTGCGTCTGGCCACCACGGACGAGGAAGTGAACTGGCTGAAATATGTCTATGGCATTTCGAAATTGGCGGGTTACGAGGGTGAGATCATTGGCCCGTCGGAAATCAAACAGTATCATCCCTACCTCGAAACCTTTGGCGTGATGGCGGCGTTTCGTACTGTTACCGATGGTCACGTGGCCCCCGCCGATATCACCAACGCCATGGCGGCAGGCGCGCGCCAGTTGGGAGCGGAAATCTATCGCCGCACCCGCGTCGTGGATATCAAGAATCTGCCAAACGGCGAATGGCGCGTGTTCACTGAAAACGGCAACATTGACTGCCAACATATTGTAAATGCAGCCGGTTCTTATTGTGATGTGGTGGCGGGCTGGACCGGACACCTTGCACCCATCGCCAATATGTTGCACCAATATGTCATCACCGAACCTTTGCAGGAGCTGGTGGATTTGAAGCAGGAATTGCCTGTGGTGCGCGATCCCTATTCCCACTCTTATCTCCGCGAGGAAACCAACGGCGTGCTCGTCGGCCCCTATGAAACGGCAACAGCGCATGTGTGCTGGGATGGTCAGCAACCACGCTGGGATTATGAATCAGAACTTGAACAGAATGAACTCGACCGCATCATGCCCTGGCTGGAAAAGGCCACGGAACGTTTGCCATTGTTTGGCAAGGCCGGCGTGAAGTCGATCATCTCCGGTGCCATCACCCACACGCCGGATGGCGTCTATCTTTCAGGTCCGGCGCATGGCCCGAAGAATTACTGGATGCATTGCGGTGCCTCCATCGGCATTTGTCAGGGTGGCGGGGCTGGCAAATATCTGGCGCAATGGATGGTGCATGGCCAAGCCGACATCAACATGCGCGAATTTGATCCCCGGCGCTTTGGCGGCTGGACCTCGAAATCCTTCACTGATGAAGTGGCCATCGCCGACTATCACCACATGTATTACTGCTACAAACCCGGCGAACAACACACGGTAGGTCGCGGACTTCGCACGTCTTCCCTCTACGACACGCTGAAAAGCGAAGGCGCACAATTCGCGCAGATATTCGGTTGGGAGCGGCCCCGCTGGTATGACACATCCGGCGTGGGCGAAGTACATTCCTTCAAGCGCTCCAACTGGTGGAATGCCGTGCGCGATGAAGCCCTTGCCGTGCGCAATACTGTAGGCCTCATGGACCTTTCCACTTTTTCGAAATTCGATGTCACCGGCCCCGACGCTCATGCCTTCCTCGAGCGCATCTGCGCCAACAAGGTGCCGATAAAAGACGGTGGCATCATTCTGACCCATCTCCTCAATGACAACGGTTTCATCGAAAGTGAACTCACCATCACGCGTTTGAGTTCTGAACATTTCTATGTCCTTTCCGCTGCTGCGGCGCAGGTTCATGATTTCGATCAACTGACCTGGCGCAAATTGGAAACTGAACAGGCAAACATAGCTGACATGACTGATGACTTTGGTGTGCTGGTTCTCGCCGGGCCAAAGTCACGCGAGGTGTTGTCACAACTCTGCGAAGATGATCTCGGCAAATGGCTCACAGGCCGCATTGCCACTGTTGCCGGCGTTACTGGCATTCGGCTGCTCCGCGTCAATTACGTGGGTGAACTGGGTTGGGAACTGCATATCCCCATGGGTGATATGCCCTCCATTTACGCCGCACTGCGCAAAGCAGGCGATCCACTCGGCCTCAAGCTTTTCGGCACCTATGCCATGAACTCCCTGCGCATGGAGAAATCCTATCGCGGCTGGGGTTCGGAACTTACGGCTGAAATTGACATGTATGAGGCGTCGATGCACCGCTTCATCCGGGAGGACAAAGCAGATTTCATCGGCAAGGCCGCATCACTTTCGCGCAAGCAAAAAGGCCAGCGCATGCGTCTCGTCACGCTCGCCGTCGACAATACGGATTGCGATTGTGTCGGCAACGAACCTGTTTATCATCATGGCAAGGTTGTCGGCGTCACAACATCGGGCGCCTATGGCCACGCCGTCAAAACCTCCCTCGCCTTCGCCTATGTGCCGCCTGAACTGATTGCTGTCGGCACAGAATTCCACGTTTTGGTTTTTACCGAAATGCGCGCGGCCCGGATCATCGCAGATTCAATCTGGGATCCGGCAAACGAACGGTTGAAAGCTTGACCCCCAAACCACACACCCTCAGGGCTATCACATTTTTGCTGACGGCAATGACGATTTTGCCTTTGATTGATGTCTGCGGCAAATACATGGGCCAGCAGGGCGTGCCAGTGTTTCAAATGGTTTGGGGGCGCTTCTTTTTCGGCACGCTGTTCGCCCTGCCCTTCGCATTCAAGGTGGCGGGAACGGCTGCCGTGTTACCCTCACGCCCACTGTTGCAATCCACCCGCGCGGCCCTTCTCATTCTTGGAACTGCCTGCTTTTTCTGGGCGCTGAAATATCTGCCGATCGCCGATACGCTTGCCATTTTCTTCGTTCAGCCCATCCTTGTCACCGCCTTGTCGCCGATTGTCCTCGGCGAACGTGTCGGCATCCGTCGCTGGACCATGGTCTTCGTCGGTTTCATCGGTGTATTGATCATCATCCGTCCGGGCTTTCAGCAGCTGAACCCTGGCGTGTTCTTCGCGCTCGGTGCTGGCACCGTGTCATCGTTCTACATTCTGTTGACCCGCCATCTCACCGGCACGGTCAGTCCCATCATTACAACATTTCAGACCAGCATGATCGGTGCCATCGCCCTGTCATTGGCCATGCCTGTGATTTGGCGAAGTGTAAGCATGAACCAATGGGTTCTGCTTCTGGCCCTCGGTTTCTTTGCCATCCTCAGCCATTATCTTATCACCAAGGCCTATGATTATGGCGAAGCGTCCTTGCTCTCGCCCCTCGGCTACACCGAAATGGTGACAGCTGTTTTCTTCGGCTGGTATTTCTTCGGCGACTTTCCCGACCGTTACACCTTCCTTGGCGTGGCCATCCTGATTGCCTGCGCCATCTACATCTCGATCAGGGAACGCCAGCGCAGCGTCACAGGCGCGGCACTTGCAAGCGAACTGTAACTCGTCCACACTTGTGTGCGTTGCGGGGGTGACAGGCACATAATTTTCCGGTGGAGCCCAATCATGCGGCAATTCTTCATTCGCTTTCTTGTGCTGGTACTTTGTGTAGGGTTTACACCGCTGGCACAGGCGGCATCACGAACTGCCCTCGTCATCGGCAATTCGGCCTATCCCTTTGGACCTCTGGTCAACCCGGCCAATGATGCCAAGCTGATTGCCGAAACGCTGAAGAAGACAGGGTTTGACGTGACAATCGTACTGGATGCAAACCGTGTGACTTTGCAAAGCGCATTGCTGGATTTCAGCCGGGACATTCGGTCGAAGGACACCGTGGGCCTGTTTTATTATGCAGGCCATGGCGCACAAGTGAATGGTGCGAATTATCTGATCCCGGTCGATGCCGATATCAAATCAGAGTCCGAAGTGAAGATCTTTGGGATCAACGTGGATGAATTTGTCTCTACCCTGGAACGCGCCGATGGCCGCACCAACATTGTCATTCTTGACGCCTGCCGCAACAACCCGTTTGGTGCTTCTACGCGTTCCGTCAACCGCGGCATGGCTCTGCCGGATGCACCTGCGGGAACCTTTGTGGCCCTGTCCACGTCGCCGGGTGCTGTTGCGCTTGACGGTGAAGGTCAGAACTCGCCCTATGCCGAAGCCTTGTCGCAGTCCATGCTGGAACCCAATGTGTCAATTGAACAGGCCTTCAAGGTTACGCGCCGCCTGGTGTTGCAAAGCACCAAACAAAAACAGGTTCCCTGGGAAACCAGCTCGCTGACCGGCGATTTTTATTTTTTGCCCAGGTCCGAAACACCTGCTCCCATCGTCGAAGCCGCACCTGAACCGGCAGTGGTGCCAGAGCCTAAAGTTGAAGAACCTGCGCAGGTGGCGGTGGCAGAACCAGAGCGCAAGATCGAGCCCGAACCTGCACCAGCAGTCGTCAATGGTTATAATCTGGCAGAAGTTGACTTTGCTACCGGCAGCCTGAAAAAAACCGGAGATATGCAATGGAGTGAATTCAACTCCGAAGGCAAGGTGACCTTTACCTTTCAGGAAGTGACCCGCGATGACTGGTCTGTCTATTTGAATGACGCGTCTCGCAACATGCAACTGCAACTCGACGTATATCGCAAGATGGTGGGCATGGGTGAAAACGGCGGCGATAAGCGCGACCTTTATCCTATCACTCAAGCACTTGCTGTGGCGGAACCTGCACCTGCTCCTGTCGCCCCCGAGAATGAAGCTTATGTCAAACTCGATATCGAACCCCAGGCTTTCCCGGTCGGCGTATGGCCGGAGGGCATCGCAATTGCCAACAACGCAATCTATGTGGCGGAAAGCGGTGCCCGTCGCATTGTCAAACTCGACCCCGGTTCGGGCGATCTGCTTGAAGCTATCCCCGTCGGCCGTTTACCCGTCGGCATGACCTCGGATACCGACGGCAATGTTTACACTGCTGTGGTCACTGATGGAAAACTGTTCAAACAAACGCCCGAAGGCACAGGCAAGGTCGTCGCCACTTTTAAACGGCCTTCCTACATCCGCGATTTAAGTTTCGGCAATGGTGCAGTCTATGTTGCAACAACAACGGAAACCGGAGAGCGCACCACTACAGTAACCCGGTTCGACGTTAAGTCAGGCAAAGCCAAAGCCTCAGCACCGCTGGGCTTCGACACCCGCAAAATTGTCATTCTGAGTGACAAGCCATGGATTTTGAACACCGCCAATGACGTCATGATGCTCGACAGCAGCTCCATGCAACACCTCGATTCCGCCCGCGACGATGGTTATCTGGAGAGCATGGCTGCCAATCTCGATGCTGCCTATGTCGGCGGCCGCGAGCAACAGCAGGCCGGCAAAGCCATCATCTACCGCCATTCAAAGGACAATCCCAATGAGCGGATTTCACAAGTGCTGGACAGTCAGGAAATTATCATGGCCATTGCCGCAAACAATGATCGCGTCGCTGCCTTGGGGTCTGAAGGTGCGATCTGGATTCTTGATGCCACCACGCTCAAAATACTGAAATATTTTGACAGCAACCGTCCACCCCGCGCCGCACTTTTTGAAAACGGCAACCTGTTCGTCACCACTTTCAAGCCTGATGCAACAGCTGGTGAGGTGTTGATCTACGCCGATGTTGGCAATATCGACTGAATTGACCTTGGTCTGTGATCGCCTATAGAGGGCCATGAGCAAACCTCCCTTCACCAAGCGGCCTTTCAGCAAGGGCAAGCCTGCTTTTGGCAAGCCCCATGTCTTCCGCAAACCGGAAAAGCCTGTGCCCGCCACTTTGCTTGGCGACAGACCCAAGGCGCTGACGCACCAGCCAAAGCCGGAGAATGACCTGATCTACGGCATTCACGCCGCCGCAGCCGTGCTGGCCAATCCAAAACGGCAGATCGTGCATGTGTGGGCCACGGAAAATGGGTTGGGGCGTTTGAAGGAGGACGGCGTTGAGGTTTCGACGACTCCGGAAATCGTTCATCCCCGCATTCTCGACCACCTGTTGACGGGCCAGGATGCCGTACATCAGGGCGTTGTCGTGGAAGCCAAGTCCCTGCCCCAGCCGCGACTCGATCAAATCCCGCGCGACGGCCTGCTGGTCATTCTGGATCAGGTGACGGACCCACATAATGTGGGTGCCATCCTGCGCTCCTGCGCCGCTTTTGGTGTGACCGCGATGGTGACAACAGCCCGCCACGCGCCCCACGAGACAGGTGTGTTTTTCAAATCTGCTTCCGGGGCCTACGAGCATATCCCCGTGGTGCGGGTGACCAATTTGGGACGGGCGCTGGAAGAACTAAAGAGCTACGGCTTCACGCTGCTCGGCCTCGACTCGGAAGCAGAAACCGAAATTGGCGATGCCCCGAAACAGCGGCCACTGGCGCTGGTGCTGGGTGCTGAAGGCAAGGGGTTACGCCAGAAAACCCGCGAAACCTGCGATGTGGTGGCACGCCTCGAAATGCCAGGTGCCATCAAAAGCCTGAATGTGTCGATTGCCACCGCCGTGTCGCTTTACGCCCTCAGCCGCACATAAAAACGGGTCCTCGCGTGAGGACCCGTCTGTTGGTTCGTCGACCCGGGGAAACGGGTTTCAGTAACCGCCACCCTTGTACATGACCGGGCCACCATAAGCGTAGCCGGCGTCGTAGCCATAGCCACCTTGATACACCATCCCAGGATTGGCATAGTAACCGGGCTGCTGATACATCATGCGGGCAGCGCGGCGATGCTTGCGCTTGTGTCTCACAATGACCTGCTGGCCGCCATAGGCGTAGCCATTGGCGGCATAACCATAGGCGCCACCATAGGCACCACCATTGACCACGACATTGTTGCCATAGCCACCGACCATGACGCCATTGCCGTAGCCCACCATGCCGCCGTCACCGTAGCCGTAGCCATAGGCCGCAGCCGCCGCGCGGCGGGCTTCGCGGCGGGCACGCCGTTCGGCCTGCATGGCCGCAGCACGGCTGGGGCGTGCCACATAACGAATGATGCGCTGGGGCTGGTAATAGCCGTAGCCGCCACCCGTGGCGTAACCACCGCCGTAAGCATAACCGCCACCCGTGGCGTAACCGCCACCGACAACAACCTGGCCGCCCCCGGAGGCATAACCGCCACCGCCAAAGCCAAGGGAATATTTCAATTCATTGCACTGGCGGAAGGAGGCCACGTAAACCCAGCGATTGCCAATGTGGCAGGAAATGTTGCTGCCATAGTCGTGCGAGTTACCGCCACCACCCGTGTTAGTGCCACCGCCGCCATCACGACCGTCACGGCCATCACGGCCGTTTTGACCATCACGACCATCGCGCCCATTTTGGCCATCGCGGCCGTTCTGGCCGTTCTTGCCACCACCGCCGTTGTTGCCACCGCCGCCGCCATTCTTGCCGCCGCCGCCATTGTCCCCGCCGCCGTTGTCACCATTTTTGCCGCCGCCGCCATTGTCACCGCCGCCGTTGTCACCATTCTTGCCGCCGCCGCCATTGTCTTCACCCGTATCACCTGGGCCCTTTGCAGGGCCTGCAAATGCAACGGGTGCCATGATCAGGCTAAGGGCGATTGCGGCGGGCAGGATATTCAGTTTTCGAAAGTTCATCGGTATTTCCCCTTGTTAACGAACCCTGAACGGACTGTTTCACTTTGAAACAATTGGAACCGCTGCCGGGCGCTTGGGAGGGGAGTTGCACAAGGCCTGCCAGATCGGTTAAAGGAGCCGGGAGGCGTGCGGGATGTGTTTCATGTCGTAATGAATTTGCTGTATTCCCCCGGGAATCATCGCCGATTTAGCTCAGTTGGTAGAGCACCTGATTTGTAATCAGGGGGTCACAGGTTCGAGTCCTGTAATCGGCACCATTTCCCGTTCTTGAACAGGGATACCGCCCGGAGGAATTATTTCTGAGGCCACAAACAACGAGACATTCGACGTGGCAACGAAACGAATTGGAAATTTATATTTTACCTGAAAGCATGTGCGACGGTCCATCCGCTTTCACCATCCAGTTTGCCAACAAAACACACAGCAAACCCGAAAGCACACCTCCCACGACATCGCTGGGAAAATGTACGCCCAGACAAAGACGTGAGAAAAAAACCAGTGTCACCGAAGCAATGGCAAGCGCCCACAGCAACACGCGGGAACCTGTTTTGCAGTATCTGCCCAGCACCATTGCAAGGCCGATGTAGAGAGCTGTGGCAAACAGTGCATGCCCGCTGGGAAAGCTGAAACTGTTGGGCATGCCACCCTCAAAGCTTGGCAGCGGGCGGGCGCGATGCAGCAGAAACTTGAAGGGTGTTTCGATGACATTTGCACCCAGAACAGCAATAGCGACGAATTTCGCATCTGCGAAGTGTTTGAAGACGTAAAATAAAATCGCTGCGACAACGCCGCTGCCGACAGCAAAAAACGGTTCACCCAGCCAAGTGACAATATGCCAGAAAGACAGAGAGTTTGCGGACTGCAAGCTGACCAAGAATGCCAGCCCGCGCTCGTCGATGGCATTCAGCGCACCTGAATAAACCGCCAGCGACAAAACAGCAATCAGCCCGAGCGTCACAAAAAAGCTCTGCGCTTTGGTCATGCTGCGGGCACGATGATGTGCAGCGCTGCGGGACGGATGCGATAGCGCAGGGGCGTCGCAAGCAGCAGCACCTCACCATCAACTGATACTTTCTGGCTTGCCTTGCGTGTGTTGACCACACATTCACCAGTTTCAAACACGGTTACCGCGCTGGCATTGTCGCGGTGCCAGAGCACCGCAAACAGGCTGAAAAACAAGGCGAGGCGGCTCTGTGCATTGGCAATCAAAATCCACAGACGGCCATCATCCAGCGTATTGCGCGTGCCCATGTTCACCGGATCCAATTCATAGCGGTTGTTGCCAACAAACAGCATGGCCGTTTTCGTGGTCAGGTTGTTGCCGGTCGCATCCTTCAACGTCACCCGCAGCAAGCGGAAATGCGCCAACACTTGGATTGAGGCGCGCAATGCGGCCCATTTTTTCGCATAGCCGGACTTCTGCAGGGCCTCACGCAGTTTCACCATGGCGGGATAGGCACCAAGGCTGGAGTTGTTGACAAAGATATGTCCGTTGACCTCACCCACGTCAATGGGCCGGGTGACACCTTGCAGGATCACGTCAACGGCGTGTTCGAGGTCCAGCGGAATTACCAGGTCCTTGGCGAAGTGATTGTAGGTGCCCATGGGCAAGACACCGAATTTGATGTTTGCCTTGCCAACAATAGCTGAAGCGACGGCATTGATTGTGCCGTCACCACCGCCCGATACGATGACACCAAAACCATCTGCCGTGACCTGCTTGGTCAGAGCCTGAATGTCGTCGCCAGATTTCAGTTCGATGATGCGAACGGCTGCGCCACGTTCGGCAAACAGTTTTTTGACGAGCACGCCAGGGCTTTCGCCCGCCGTGCCGGAGCGCTGGTTGACCAGACAACAGATTTGAGTTTCTGGACGGGATTTTGCGGCACGGCGGCGCGGTTTGACATTAGACTTTGATTCCAAAACGCACCTCGGGAGTTATGCTGGGCTCGTTCATAGCGCATAACGTTCCAAAAGCGTGAAGGTTCTATGTGCCAGGCTTGCCCAGTGAACCGATGCTGCATTCCGCTACAAAAAACGTCTTGCTCATGGTAAACGTGCCACCACTGCTATCCTGTTCACTGGCCAGGGTGATGCGCGCCAAATAGGCTTCAGCATTTTCCGCTTCACCAATGCTGCCATCGCGGTTGCGGTCAATATTGGAGAACCAGGTTTTGCATTGTTGCTGTGAATAGGTGTTTTTTGCAAGAGCTTGAGGTGCTGCGAACAACAATGCTGACGCAGCAATAATGACGATCGACTGCTTCATGGTGTTTCTCCAAAGTACAATTGCGTTGCTTTTTAAACGCAGCAATTTCCAATCGGTTCACCCATGGCTGCGCGGTGCAGGCTAGCGTTGTGTTGCTGTATCACTTGCCTTAGGACTGTTGGCATTGCCTTTGTGCGGAGGAAAATATGCATTACGTTGAATTGATCGCGATCCTGGCCGTGTTTCAATATCTGGCTTTCGGATCGCTGGTGGGCCGGGCGCGGGCGGCTTCTGGTTTGAAGGGACCTGCTGTCACCGGTGATGTGGGTTTTGAGCGCATGTACCGCGTGCAGATGAACACACTGGAAACGCTGATCGCGTTTTTGCCGTCATTGTTTTTGGCGGCACAATATTGGCCAGTGTATCTGGTTGCAGGGCTTGGTGTTGTCTATCTCGTCGGGCGGATTGTGTATTGGCGTGCCTATGTCAGCAATCCCGCAACGCGCACGCTGGGTTTTGGACTATCAATTTTTCCGACATTGAGTCTGGGCATTCTGGCAGCAGTGGGGATCGTAAGAGCTTTGTTTTGATCGGGAGGTTCCCTCTCCGTCTCGCAGGCTAGGGCTGCGATCGACCTCTCCTGCATGCCGGCAGGGCTATCGCATATGGCATCCAAAGGACCTCATCAGCCCTTCGGGCAGCTT
>CAXTKL010000037.1:0-25665 GCA_964244825.1 uncultured Aestuariivirga sp. | reverse complement strand
ACAACCTGGGGCTCACGCTCAATCATTGCCATCAGAATACGCGCCGACACATCCAGTTTGCGGCCTTGCTCCCAACCCTCAATGGTCCGTGCAGGAATTCCAAAACGTGCTTCGAACTCCTTAGGGCTTTTGGCGTTTGCGGTGCGAATGGCCTTGACTTGTTTGGCGCTGATTGCATCAACCAGCCGAGTCGGCAGCGACAACTCACCCCTTTGATGCGCGCGCACCTCCTGCAAAGCCTCCATCAAGTCTGTCCCGAATTTTGTGTCGCGTCTCGTTTTCATTGCAGTTCCTCAATAAATGCCAATAGGTCTTTTCGCTGTTTTGCCGACAGGTCCGTCTGTTGAGATTTCCCGTAGGCAAGCAGCAGATAGATTTGATCTGCGACTGTCAGTACAAGATAGATGCACCGCCCACCGCCGCGCTTTCCCTTTCCGCCATAAGAGAACCGGATTTTGCGGATGCCCTTCAGGCCTTTTATCACGTCACCTGCCTTGGGATCGGCGATAATCTCGGCCTCCAAGGCGCGCAATTCATCAACGGTCACCTGCAATTTTGAAATGCCTTTCAAAAAGGTGCTGGTGCTGATGATTTCCATCGAATTTGAAATACGCTATTGGCGTATCCAGGTCAAGCTCTGTTAACGATACGACCGTGCGGCTTAACGATCTTGGCAATTCGTTCAAACTTTAAGGTAATACGTGTCTGATGGCGCTCTCCCAACGATTGGTCATGAAGCAGGGTCAGTCCCTGGTCATGACCCCGCAACTGCAACAGGCGATCAAGCTGTTGCAGATGTCGTCGATTGAGCTGCAGGCCTTTGTTGAAGCCGAAATCGAGCGCAACCCGCTGCTCGACCATGGTGATGGTGGCGAGAAGGCCCAGGTCAATGTTGCCGATGCCTTGCCTGAACGTCTGGACCAAAGTTTCGCCACGGCAGGCTCCGGTGGCCCCGGTGAAGTGGAAGCGCAGAGTTCAGCCCCGGCCTCGTCTGCCGACGGTCAGGCCATGATGCGGGATTCAAACTGGTCGAGCCTGCGCACCTCCGGCCATCTGTCGCTCGATGGTGAAGACCAGGACTATGCCTCATCGCTGTCCCGGGAAGTGAGTTTGACCGAACATCTGACGGGCCAGCTCAATCTGAATTTTCCAAAGCAAAACGATTTGCTGATCGGCCAGCACATCATCGGCATGGTCAACGAGACCGGCTATGTCACGGGCGATCCCGCAAGCCTCGCCGAAGTTCTTGGCGCAACGCCTGAACACGTCAACGCTGTCTACACGATCATGCGCAGCTTTGACCCGCCCGGCGTGTTTGCCCGCGATCTGGCCGATTGCCTCAAACTGCAACTGCGGGAGTTGAACCGCCTTGACCCTGCCATGGAGTCGCTGGTGGATCATCTGCCGCTGGTGGCGCGGCGGGATTTTGTGGCCCTGCGCGGCATCTGCAAGGTGAGCCAGGAAGACCTGAACGACATGCTGGTGGAACTCCGCGCCCTGAACCCGAAGCCCGGTCATGCCTTTGGTTCTGATCCCGTATCACCCGTGGTGCCTGACGTGTTCGTGCGCGCCGCCCCTGATGGCACCTGGATGGTGGAACTCAACAGTGAAACCCTGCCCCGGGTCTTGATCAACAATCACTACATGGCCAATGTCGCCCGCGACACCGCGCGGGAGGAAGACAAGTTGTTCCTGGCGGGCTGCCACGCCCAAGCTGCCTGGCTGGTCAAAAGCCTGGATCAACGCGCCAAGACGGTGCTGAAAGTCTCCCGGGAAATCGTCTCACAGCAGGATGCATTTCTGGTCAACGGCATCAGTCATTTGAAGCCCATTACCCTGAAGGTGGTGGCTGATGCCATCAGCATGCATGAATCCACCGTCAGCCGCGTCACCTCCAACAAATATATTGCAACCCCGCGCGGCACATTTGAGTTGAAATATTTCTTCACCAACGCCATCGCCAACAATGATGGCACGGGTGATGGTCATTCAGCCGAATCCGTACGCCACCGCATTAAAGACATGATCGCCGCCGAAACTGCCGACCATATTCTGTCCGACGATGACATTGTCGAAATCCTCAAACGTGAGGACGTGGATATCGCCCGGCGTACAGTTGCCAAATACCGGGAATCGCTCGGCCTTTTGTCGTCTGTGCAACGCCGTCGTGAGGCCCGGTTGAAGGGTTGACTTGCGCTGCGCCCAAGCCTAATGAGCGCCCCGATTTGGAATGAAACCATCGGTCCTGATTTTGGACCCGTCATCACAACAGCCCTTGACCTCAGGCCAAAATGCTCCCACATCGGGGGACATTGCAAGGGTTGGGTCTTGAGTCTGGCATCGCGGGGGACACGGGATGCATGAAGGAAAACAGCGGGTCAGTCCGGCATGAAAAATGCCAAGCTGATCGTGCCGAACACGGATAGAATTCGCAATGACACTGCATGATATCATTGATGCCCGCGCCATCCTGCCAAGCCTCAGAGTTCAGAATAAAAAACAGCTTTTGCAGGAACTGGCCCAGGCCCTGTCTGCCATCATCACCATTGATACGCGTGTGATTTTTGAAAAACTGATGCAGCGTGAAAAGCTGGGATCAACCGGCCTCGGGCAGGGCATTGCCATCCCCCATGGCCGCCTGCCAGCGATCACACGGGTCTATGGCGTGTTCGCGCGGCTGCAAAGTCCGATCGCGTTTGAGAGTGTGGATGGTGAACCGGTGGACCTCGCCTTCGCGCTGATTTCACCAGACCATGCGGGCGCTGATCACCTGACAGCGTTGGCACGGGTATCACGCCTGTTCCGGGACTCAGCAACATTGAAGAAGCTGCGCGGCACTGAAAGCATTGATGGACTTTACGCGATCCTGACACAGCCCGCCCTGTCAACAGCGACGGCGGCTTAACGCTCAAATATCAATGTACGCTTGCAGGCGTCAATTCATGTTCAAACGCCGAACCCAACGCGGCTTCGCGGGTGCCTGAAATGGATACGGGCGTGCCATCCGCGTTGTAGAGGCAGAACAGTTTGGCTTTCGCGGGAATGACCGTGGCGTCCCCCAGCATGGCGCGGGCGTCCTTGGCTTCGATTTCGCGCACGTAGCCCAAAACACCCCCGCCGAGGCGGGCCAGTTGTTCGGTTGTCAGTGCCGTTGAATGCTTTTCCATTTAACGCTCCTCGATCTGAATACGCACCAAACGCTTCTCAAGTGCTATACGTTTCAGCAAAATCGTCAATAAACCGTTGTGAAGTTCTGCGAGTGTGACTTCCATGCCATCCGCAAGCACGAAACTGCGGGTAAAGGACCGTCCGGCAATGCCCTTGTGCAGGTAGTCGCCCCGGTCATCGCTGACCGCCCGGCCCTTGATCACAAGCTGCCTGTCTTCGACGGTGACCTCGATGTCCTTTGCTGAAAATCCGGCCAAAGCCAGCGTGATCTGCCAGTGTTCGCCGCCAGTTTGAGGCTGCAACAGCCGTTCAATGTTATACGGAGGGTAGCCGTCGCCAGTCTTGCTGGCCTGGTCAAGCAAATACTCAAGCTGGTCAAAGCCGAGCAGCAGCGGTGATGAAAAAACGGTCATGCGCGACATCTTTATGCCCTGTTACAGCAGCGTCACGACTGTCGCCCTGTGTGGCACGACGGTCGCTTGCTGCAACATATGTGAACGCCCGAATTGTTCTTCAAGCCCGCTTGCAAATCTTGAGGATTTGTCGTCTTCTGGCCACAAGGCTTGATCAGCCGGTCAAAAAACAGGGAGTACAACATGATCAGGACATTACTGGGTGCCACGGCACTGCTGGGCCTCATGGCCGTTTCGGCTTTCGCAGCCGATGACAAACCCGCCATCGTTTTTGATATCGGCGGAAAGTTTGACAAATCCTTCAATGAATCCATGTTCAATGGCTCGGAAAAGTTCAAGACCGAAACCGGCGTGGCTTACGGCGAATTTGAAATTGCCAACGAAGCCCAGCGCGAACAGGCCATCCGCAACTTCGCCGACCAGGGCTATTCCCCCATCATCGCCGCAGGCTTTGCCCAGGCCGCAGCTGTTGAAAAAGTGGCCAAGGAATATCCTGATCTGAAGTTTGCCATCGTCGACATGGTTGTGGACCTGCCCAACGTGCAGTCCATCGTGTTCAAGGAGCACGAGGGTTCCTATCTCGCAGGCATGATGGCGGGTATGGCATCGAAGACAGGTACGGTGTCCTTCGTCGGCGGCATGGACATTCCACTCATCCGCAAATTTGAATGCGGCTATGCCCAGGGTGTGAAAGCCGCCAACCCCAAAGCCAAGATCATCCAGAACATGACGGGTGATACGGGAGCCGCCTGGAACGATCCGGTGAAGGGTGGTGAAATCACCAAGGGCCAGATTTCCCAGGGTTCCGACGTGGTCTATGCCGCAGCTGGTGCCACTGGTCTTGGCGTATTGCAGGCAGCAGCTGACTCGAAAATCCTTTCGGTGGGTGTCGACGCCAACCAGAACTATCTGCATCCCGGCCAGGTTCTCACCTCGATGATGAAGCGCGTGGACGTGGCCGTTTATAACGTCATGAAATCTGGCAAGGACGGCACCTTCAAGCCCGGCATCCAGGCACTTGGTCTGGCAGAAGATGGCGTCGGCGTGGCCATGGACGACAACAACAAGCCACTGATGACACCTGAAATGACAGCAGCAGTGGACAAGGCAAAAGCCGACATCATCGCAGGCACCGTGAAGGTCCATGACTACATGGAAGACAACAAGTGCCCGGTTGAGTGAGTTCTATTGAAGGCCCCATCCCCGGTCCCTCACCACACATGGGGAGGGGTGAAGACGCTCACCCCTACCCGCCCTTTGCGGGGAGGGGCAGGGGTGGGGCCTTCACCACACACCATGACTTCCGCCATTGAACTCATCAACATCGACAAACGCTTTGGCCCTGTTCATGCCAACAAGGACGTGAACCTCACCGTTGCCAAGGGGTCCATCCATGGCGTCATCGGTGAAAATGGCGCTGGCAAATCCACATTAATGTCCATCCTGTTTGGATTTTACGCCGCTGATGCCGGCGAAATCAAAGTCGACGGAAAGCCCGTCAAAATCAAAACCTCCACAGACGCCATCGCCTTGGGCATCGGCATGGTGCACCAGCACTTCATGTTGGTGGACACCTTCACGGTGTTGGAAAACATTGTTCTCGGCGCTGAGGGCGGCGCTTTGATCGGCCCCGCGATGCAAAAAGCCCGCACCGAATTGAAACGCCTCGCCGATGAATATGAACTCGATGTCGATCCCGATGCCATCGTCGGTGAATTGCCTGTCGGTTTGCAACAACGCGTCGAAATCCTCAAAGCCCTCTACAAGGGTGCTCAAGTTCTCATTCTCGATGAACCCACTGGCGTGCTCACACCCGACGAAGCTGATCATCTGTTCCGTATCCTCCGTACACTGAGGGATGAAGGCAAATCCATTCTTTTGATCACCCACAAGCTCAGGGAAATCATGAGCGCCACTGACCACGTCTCCGTCATGCGGCGGGGCGAAATGGTGGCGCATTTCGAAACCGCCAAAACTTCGGTGGAAGAATTGGCTGAGGCCATGGTGGGAAGACGGGTATTGCTGCGCGTCGAAAAAGGTCCTGCCAAACCGGGCGAGGTCGTACTCGAAGTCAAGAACGTCACCTGGAAAGACCGCAAAGGCATTGTCCGCGTCGACAAGGTTTCGCTCAGCGTGCGCAAAGGCGAGATCGTCGGCATCGCAGGTGTGTCAGGTAATGGCCAGTCAGAACTGCTCGATTGCATTGCAGGCATCACCAGACCCACATCCGGCGAGATTATTTTCGAAGGCAAATCCGTCGGCCAATTGGCAGACCCGCGTTATCTGCGACAGGAAGGTTTGGCCCATGTCCCGGAAGACCGCCAGCACCGGGGATTGATCACGTCCTTTGACGCTTCTGAGTCCTCCATCCTCGGCTGGCAATATGACAGTGCTTTGGGACAGGGGTTCCGCCTTAACCGTCAAGCTGTCATTGACCGTTGCAAGAAAGAAATGCAGGCCTTTGATGTGCGCCCCGCCAATCCATTGCTGAAAAGCGGCAAGTTTTCCGGCGGCAACCAGCAGAAAATCATTCTCGCCCGCGAAATCGAACGCGACCCCGATTTGCTCATCGTCGGCCAGCCCACGCGCGGCGTGGATATTGGTGCCATCGAGTTCATCCATCGCCGCCTGATTGAATTGCGCGATCAAGGCAAGGCGATATTGCTGGTGTCAGTTGAACTCGACGAAATCCGTTCACTGTCAGATCGTATCATTGTGATGTTTGCAGGACGCGTGATGGGCGAACGCAATGCCGATGCAAGTGAGCGCGCGTTAGGATTGCTGATGGCTGGCGTGTCCCAGGAAGCGGCGTGATGTTGGAAACTCAACATGCGGCACACCCTGCGAGGCCCGCGAGAGGGCGGGCACCTCAGGGTGAGGCCTTACCTTACTCCCTCATGCTGAGGTGCGAGCCCTTGCGAGCCTCGAAGCATGCGCCACGCGCGAGACGTCTGCCATGAGTGCCAAAGGCGAACTCCCGCGCTGGGTGGATGTGGGACTAATCCCACTTCTCAATCTGCTGCTGGCT
This sequence comes from uncultured Aestuariivirga sp., assembly GCA_964244825.1. Lineage (GTDB taxonomy): Bacteria > Pseudomonadota > Alphaproteobacteria > Rhizobiales > Aestuariivirgaceae > Aestuariivirga. The sequence goes on along the minus strand of CAXTKL010000037.1, from coordinate 19,056 downwards.
CTCGTTGCCACATCCGTGGTCTTCCTGCTCATCCGCGAAAATCCCATCGAATGCCTGGGCATCATGCTGAAAGGTGCGGTAGGCTCCCTGAAAGGCTGGAGCTATCTGCTCTATTACGCCACCAATTTCATCTTCACCGGACTCTGTGTCGCCGTAGCCTTTCATGCCGGGCTGTTCAACATCGGCGGTGAAGGACAGGCCTATTTCGCCGGGCTGGGTGCTGCCATCGTTGGCCTCTATTTCGAATTCCTGCCTTGGCCCATCGTGATTCCACTTTCAATTCTGGCGTCGGTACTGTTCGGTGCCTTCTGGGGTTTCGTGCCGGGTTACCTGCAAGCCAAGCGTGGCAGCCATATTGTCATCACGACAATCATGTTCAACTTCATCGCCTCCAGCTTGATGGTCTATCTGATCAATTACTGGTTCCGGCCCGTCGGCAAAATGGCGGTGGAGAGCCGTGAGGTCACCGGAGCCTATATCCTGAGCTTCCGCGAAATCGCCAGGCAATTTTTCGACTATCGCCTGCCTGCGTCGCCACTCAACCTCACGGTCTTCCTCGCGCTCGGTGTGGCCTGGACCGTCTGGTATTTTCTCTGGCGTACCAAACTGGGTTACGAAATCCGCGCCGTCGGCTTGAACAGCGAAGCTTCGGTTTATGCAGGCATAAAACCCGAACGCATCATCATGATCGCCATGGCGGTCTCTGGTGGTTTGGCAGGGCTCGTCGCCGTCAATGAAGTGCTGGGCGCACAGCACCGTTTGTTGCTGGAATATGTACAGGGAGCGGGCTTTGTTGGCATCGCTGTTGCCTTGATGGGCCGTAACCATCCGATCGGCATCGTTCTCGCGGCCCTGTTGTTCGGCCTGCTCTATCAGGGCGGAACGGAACTTTCATTCGCGAAAGCCCACATCAACCGCGACATGGTCGTGGTGATCCAGGGCCTCATCATCCTGTTCATGGGCGCGTTGGAGCAAGCCTTCAGGCCGTGGCTCTCGGCTCTCTTCTTCAAGGCGGAGGATTGATGTTCGACATTTTCCTCAGCGCTGAAACCCTGTCCTCGACGATCCGCATGTCTGTGCCTTTGATCTTTGCCTGCCTCGCCGGTCTCTGGTCCGAGCGTTCCGGCATTGTCGACATCGGCCTTGAAGGCAAGATGCTCGCGGCTGCGTTCACGGCAGCGGCAGCGGGCTTCTATTTTCAATCACCCTGGATTGCCGTGCTGTTGGCGATTGCTGTCTCGATATTGTTTTCACTCATCCATGGCTATGCGTCGATCAATCAACGTGGCAACCAGGTCGTCTCCGGTGTCGCCATCAACATGCTGGCCGCTGGGCTTGCTGTGGTACTTGGCAATGAATGGTTCAAGGAAGGCGGGCGCACCCCGCCCCTGCCAGCCGAAGCCAAATTCCCGGTCTTCCACATGCCAGGCTTTGATGCCATTCAAGCCATTCCCGGCATCGGCCCCTATCTCAACATCATCTCCGGCCATTCCGTGCTGGTCTATCTCGCCTTCATCCTCGTGCCCGTGACGGCTTGGGCCTTGGCGAAAACCCGCTTCGGCCTGCGCCTGCGCGCCGTCGGCGAAAACCCTCACGCAGTGGATACGGCAGGCATCTCTGTGTCCTTGCTGCGCTATCAAGCCGTAATCATTGCAGGCGTCTTGTGTGGCCTGGCAGGAACCTACCTGTCTGTGGCTTTGCAGGGAAGTTTTGTGCGCGACATGTCGGCGGGCCGAGGCTTCATGGCCTTGGCCGCCTTGATCTTCGCCAACTGGCGGGCCTGGCCTGCCCTGTGGGCCTGCCTGCTGTTTGGTTATTTGCAGGCGGTGGGACTGCGCATGCAGGGTTTCAAAATTGCGGGCGTCGAAATTCCCGTGCAGTTCATCAACATGCTGCCCTATGTCATGACAGTCGTGCTGCTCGCAGGCTTTATCGGCAAATCTATTCCGCCCCGGGCCAGTGGCATTCCCTATACGAAGGACCGTTGAAATGCGCGACCCTTTGATCACCGCCGCCATGGAAGCCCGGGTTCGCGCCCACGCCCCCTATTCGAAATTCTATGTGGGTGCCGCCATGCGCGATGAACAGGGCCGTATCCACTCCGGCTGCAACATCGAAAACGCCGCCTATCCGCAGGGCTGGTGTGCGGAACCCTCCGCCATTTCCCACCTCATCCGCGCTGGCGGAAAATCCATCACCGAAGTCGTTGTCATCGGCAACGGCATCACCCTCTGCACCCCCTGCGGCGGCTGCCGCCAGAAGATCAGGGAATTTGCCGCCGGAGATGTGAAAATCCATTGTTGCACAGAAGATGGCGATTTGATCCGCAGTTTCACGCTGGATGAATTGTTGCCTGCGAGCTTTGGACCGGAGAATTTGCTGTAATATACGTATATTGCGAAATTTACAATCTTGGCGTATATTCGAAATATGAACTACCAGCACAAACCGGTCACCCGCAGTTTTTCAACCGCTGATCTATCTCGCAAAATCGGCGATGTAACTCACGCTGCCAGCGAAGCTCCCGTTACCATCACTCACCATAACAAACCACGCTATGTCATGATGAGCGTCGAAACATTCGATAGGCTCAATCCTCAGCGGTCTTATCGAGCAGACGAAACGCCCGAAGATGTAGCGGAATGGTTGGTCCCAGCATTGGAAAAAATTGCGGCGGGCGATTTTGACTACCAAGACTGATTCAAATCAGATTCTGGGGTATGTGATCATGTACCCCTATCGCTGGCGTGTCGAGCAACCGGAGGACCCCCAACCCAAAGATCGCACAGCCTGCGCAATTCTTGAATATGGAGACCTGTCAAATCGATTGATCGTTTTGGTAGCGATCAGTGATCGCGCGAGCGAAGGCGCAATTGAACTTGGAGCCGAAGATATCAAAGGAATAGGTCTATCGGGCTTCAGAAAGGCCTATATCCACGTGACCCACTATAACATTGATCGCAAGGTCAATTCACTCACATACAATCCGCGCCAAAAGCCCAAAGGTCGACTGCCGCGTACGCTGACCATTAAAGTTGCGACAAAGTTATTGCATAACATCCGTTCTGGCCTCGCCGTAAGGATAAACCGTGAGTGAAAGTATGATTGAGAAATTCCAAGGCCGCGCACCCAAAACCGCCATCATCCTCGGCTCTGCTCTCGGCTCCGTGGTCGAAGCGGTGGAAGATCCACTGATTATTCCGTACACTGATCTTCCTGGCTTCCCTGTGCCGAAAATCTCCGGTCATGCGGGCAAACTCTATGTCGGAATGATCAGCGGCAAGGAAGTTGCGGTTCTCGCCGGCCGTGCACACCCCTATGAATCCGGCAATGCCGCCGTCATGCGGCCTGTACTTAACCAGCTCAAAGAGGCGGGCATTGAAACCCTGATTCTCACCAATGCAGCAGGTTCGCTGAAAACCAGCATGGGGCCGGGCTCCATCATGCTGATCACCGACCACGTCAACTATTCCGGCATGAACCCCTTGATCGGCCAGCATGGTGACGAGAATTTTGTGCCGATGACAGATGCCTATGATCCAGCACTTCGCAAGCAGTTTCTCGCTGCAGCGAAAAAAGAAAAGCTGACCTTGAAGCAGGGCGTCTATGTCTGGTTTTCCGGCCCTTCGTTTGAAACACCTGCTGAGATCAAGATGGCGCAGATCATAGGTGGTTCGGCCGTCGGCATGTCGACAGCACCCGAATGTATCATGGCAAGGCGGCTGGGCATGAAAGTCGCCGCACTCTCCGTCATCACCAATCTGGGAGCAGGAATCAAAGGAGCCAATCCGTCCCATGAGGAAACCAAACGTGAGGGCCAGAAAGCGGCCGCCAGCATGCAGCGCCTGCTCACCCGCTTCTTCAAGGACATGAAATAGTGCTGCCGCAGGAGGTGATCCGGCGCAAGCGTGATGGCGCTGCGCTCACAACGGAACAGGTCAAAGACTTCATCAAAGGTCTTACGTCAGGCAATGTATCAGAAGGCCAGGTCGCCGCCTTTGCCATGGCCGTCTACTTCAAAGGCATGACCCGCGAAGAAGCCGTGGGCCTGACGCTGGCCATGCGCGATTCCGGCACCGTGTTGCAGTGGGACCTGCCGGGACCCGTTGTCGACAAGCATTCCTCCGGTGGCATCGGCGACAACATCTCGCTTTACCTGGCACCCATGCTGGCGGCGTGTGGTTTGTATGTGCCGATGATCTCCGGTCGCGGCCTCGGCCACACTGGTGGGACGCTGGACAAGCTCGATTCGATTCCCGGTTACCAGACACAACCAGACCTCGCCCTGTTCCGCAATGTCACGCGCGAAGCAGGCTGCTGCATTATCGGCCAGACGGCTGATCTGGCCCCCGCCGACAAGCGCCTCTATGGTATCCGCGATGTGACAGCCACAGTGGAAAGCGTGCCACTGATCACCGCCTCCATTCTTTCAAAAAAACTTGCCGCAGGACTGCAGCATCTGGTGCTCGACGTGAAATGCGGCTCAGGCGCTTTCATGGCCAATGTTGAAGACGCGCGTGCCCTTGCAACATCGCTGGTGGCAGTGGCGAACGGTGCGGGCCTGAAAACCACGGCCCTGATCACCGATATGGATGAACCCCTGGCCCATGTAGCGGGCAATGCGCTGGAAGTGGCTCATGCTGCCGAGTTCCTGATGAACAGCCTGTCCAACAGCCGCGTTCTCGACATCACACTCGCACTGGGTGCTGAACTGTTGTTTAGCGCAAAAATCACCGACGACTTATCTTCGGCCCGTGTCAAACTTGAAAAGGCACTTACTTCAGGCGCTGCCGCCGATCATTTTGACCGCATGGTAGAAGCCCTTGGCGGTCCGCGCAATTTCCTGAACTCCCACGGCAAGCACCTGCCCCGCGCCGCCATCGTCAGGCCGGTCTATGCCGATGATGAGGGCCAGGTCACCGCCATGAACACACGCAACCTTGGCCTCGCCGTCATCGAACTGGGCGGTGGCCGCCGCGTTGCCGCAGACAGGATCGATCATGCGGTGGGATTGAGCCATCTCCTCGGCAAAGGCTTCCGGGCTGATTTTGAAACACCGCTTTGCATGATCCACGCCCAGAGTGAAGCCGATTTCGACAAGGCCGCCGCTCTCATAAAATCAGCTTACACACTCGGCGAAAACGGCGCATCCGGCCCCACCATCATCGAACGGATCGCCTCTTGATGGCCCGCGCCTTCCTCATCATCCTCGACTCGTTCGGCATCGGCAACGCGCCCGACGCTGCACAGTTCGGGGATGCGGGTGCCAACACATTTTTACATGTTTGCGACCGCATGCCGTTGCATGTGCCGCACATGGCGTCACTCGGTCTGGGGCTGGCCGCACAATCTGCTGGTGGTCACAATCCTTTTCCCGATGCAAAACTGATCGGTCGTTGGGGCCATGCGCAGGAAGTGTCGCAAGGCAAGGATACCATCACCGGGCATTGGGAAATTGCCGGTGTGCCTGTGCCTTTCAGATGGCATTATTATCCGGATACGGAGCATTCCTTTCCGCAAAGCTTACTTGATGACATTGTGGTGCGGGCCAAACTGCCGGGCCTCCTTGGCGGCACCCATGCCTCTGGCACGCAAGTCATTGAGGATTTGGGGGAAGAACATGTGGCGACAGGTAAACCCATTATTTACACCTCCGCCGACAGCGTGATCCAGATTGCCGCACATGAACAGCATTTCGGCCTGCAACGCTTGTATGATGTCTGCAAAATTGCCCGTGAGCTGACCTACGACATCAAAGTCGGACGCATCATTGCAAGACCCTTTCTGGGCGCAACTGCAAAAACCTTTGAACGCACAGGAAACCGGAAAGATTTCGCCATCATGCCACCATCAGCAACTTTGTTGAAAGTTGCTTCAGATGCAGGACGGCACGTCATCTCCGTCGGCAAGATCGGCGACATCTATGGCCATGTCGGAACCGGCGAGGAAGTGAAAGTATCAGGCAATGGGCCGATGATGGAGAAAGTGCTCGCGCTCGTGCCCACACTCTGCGGCGGTGGGTTTCTCATGACCAACTTCGTCGACTTCGATACCAACCACGGCCACCGTCGTGATCCCGTTGGCTACGGCAAATTGCTCGAGGCCTTTGATGCGGAGCTGCCCCGCTTATTTGCACAACTCCAAGACGGTGACCTTGTCATTCTGACGGCAGACCACGGCAATGATCCGACATGGCATGGCACCGAACACACGCGCGAACAAATCCCGATCATGGTCTATGGGCGTGGTGTCGGCGCGCTTGGCAGCCGGAAGAGCTTTGCGGATATCGGGCAAAGCATTGCAGAGCATCTGGGGCTACCGAAGCTGGGAGCGGGAGTGTCTTTCGTTTGAAGGGGGCGAGGGGGTGGTTGCCGATTGCTCCTACTCCGCCCGCTTCAACACCGCCTGCAACACATCACGCACGCCAATCGCCCCGGCAAAGGTGCTGTCGTCGTTGAACAGGGCCACAGGCGCTGTCTCCGAGCGATGCATGGCCAGCATCACGGTCTTGAGGGACGTGCCCGGTGTCGCCCAGAATACAGGCTTTGCTTTCGCATCCACGCCCTTTTCCGCTTCAGCACAGGGCACCCAGTTTGCCGCCATGCCATCGCGCTCCACAACGGTCACCTTGTTGGATTTGTCGAGCTTGAACCGCGTGGTCTTGCGCCGGTCCAGCCAGATCCATCCACCCTTGTCCTTCGCCAGTTCATGAGGCCCCCGCATCACATTCCAGGCAGTGAGCACCGACAATGGGTTCACATTGGCGATAAACTCGCGCACATAATCATTGGCAGGACGCAGCACGATGTCTTCCGGCCGCCCCGACTGCACAATGCGTCCGCCCTCCATGATGGTGATGGTATTGCCGATCTTCAGCGCCTCTTCAAGATCATGGCTGACGAAGATGATAGTCTTTTTCAGGCGCTTTTGCAGGTCCAGCAATTCATCCTGCAGCTTGGTGCGGATCAAGGGATCGAGTGCGGAAAACGGTTCATCCATCAGCAGAAGAGGCGCCTCCGTGGCGAAGGCCCGCGCCAATCCCACGCGTTGCTGCATGCCACCTGAAAGCTCGTGGGCATATTTCGTGGCCCATTGCTCAAGTCCAACAAGTTTCAATTGCTTCTCAACACGCGTCTTGCGCTCTTCATCAGAAACGCCAGCAAGTTCCAGCCCGAAGCCAACATTTTCCGCAACCGTGCGCCACGGCAGCAGTGCGAATTGCTGGAACACCATGGCCACTTGCTTCTGGCGAATGTGCCGGAGCGTGTCAGCGTTACAAGACACCACGTCAACCATCTTGCTGCCATCAAACACTTCAATGGCACCACGTGTCACCGTATTGAGACCATTGACACCGCGCAGCAGTGTTGACTTGCCAGAGCCGGAAAGCCCCATCAGCACGCTGATTTCCCCCTCGCGCACATCAAGGCTGGCACCTGCGCAGCCCAGAACAACGCCCGTGTCTTTCAGGATCTCAGTGCGTGCGGCACCCTTGTCCAGCATGGCAAGTGCTTCAGTCTGGTGTGGCCCAAACAGGATATCGACATTTTTGAATGAAACAGCCGTGGTCATTTTGCGGCTCCCGTGCGCACCCTCGAAATGCGGTCCAACAAAATCGCCAGAATGACTATGCATGTGCCTGCTTCAACACCGAGTGGAATATTCATCTGGTTCAAGCCGCGCACCACCTGGTTGCCAAGCCCGGCTGCACCAATCAGACCCGCGATCACCACCATTGAGAGGGACAGCATGATACATTGCGTAATCCCCGCCATAATCGTGGGCAGGGCAGCAGGCAATTCCACCTTCCACAGCAGTTGTTGTTTGGTGGCACCAAAGGCCTGCCCCGCCTCAATCAGTGATTTTGGCACGGAGCTGAGGCCAAGATAGGTCATGCGCAAGGGGGCGGGTGCTGCAAAAATGATTGTCACCAACATGCCTGCCGGCATGCCAAGTCCGAACAGGATGAGTGCGGGGATAAGATAGACATAGGTCGGCATGGTCTGCATCAAATCGAGCACTGGATTGATGGCGCGCCAGACGCGCGGACTGTGCGCCGCCCAGATGCCGATGGGTACACCAATGCAAACCGAAACCGCCGTTGAAGTCGTGACCAACACCAGGGTCTGAATGGTGTCTTTCCAAAGCCCCTGGTTCCACATCAGGAAGAAGCCAAGAAATGTGCACAGCGCCAGCTTCCAGGAACGCTGCAGCGCATAGGCAATGCCGGCAAACACTAGCATCAATACCATTGGCGGCACAGCCAGCAAGCCATGGACAAGCCCGTCAAGAATGATGCCCATGAACCAGGCAAGGCCGCGAAACACAAAACCGAGATTGTGTGTAAACCAGTCAAACACAATCTTGCCGCCATAGCCCAGCGGATATTTGTCGACGAAAAGCGTTCTGAAAATCTGTTCCATGATGAACCGTCTCAACAAGAAGGGGCGGGCCTTTCATCGTGCCCGCCCCTCATCTTATGACAAATGGATTACAGCCCAAGGCCTTTTTTGACGGCATCAAGCGCCGGGCCCGAGCCATCAAACGTTGTAACACCAGCCAGCCAGGCATCAATCATGCCTGGGTTTTCCTTGAGCATGGCAAGCGCGGCGGCCTTGGGGTCTTGGCCCTTGTCGAGAATGCTGCTCATCATCTTGTTTTCAGCATCCATCGAGAATTTGATCTGTGAAATGAATTTGCCGACATTGGCGCATTCCGAAACATAGCCCTTGCGCACATTGGTGAACACGCTTGCACCGCCGAAGTTTGGTCCAAACAACTCATCACCGCCGGTCAGATATTGCATTTTGAAGTTGGCATTCATCGGGTGTGGCGCCCAGCCGAGGAACACAATGTCTTCGTTCGCTGAAGTGGCCTTTGCAACCTGTGACAGCATGCCGGCTTCAGAACTTTCCACCAGTTCAAAACCATCAAGCTTGAACTTCGGATCCTTGATCATATCAAGAATGTGGCGGTTGCCATCATTGCCCGCTTCAATACCATAGAACTTGCCCTGCAGGCTGTCCTTGAACTTGGCAATATCGGCAAAGTCATGCAGGCCCTTGTCATAGGTATATTGTGGAACAGCCAGCGTGTATTTGGCACCGTCAAGATTGGCACCCAGCGTTTCAACCGAGCCATCATCACGGTAGGCCTTGATATCGCCTTCCATGGACGGCATCCAGTTGCCCAGGAACACATCAATGTCCTTGTTCTTGAGGGATGCATAGGTCACGGGCACAGCAAGTTGCTTGATGTCGCCAGTGTAGCCCATATTGTCGAGGATGGTGCCCGCCATGGCGGTGATCGCCGTCACGTCGGTCCAGCCAATGTCAGACAGTTTGACGGTCTTGCAGCTTTCAGCATCGCCAGCATGGGCAACGCCTGCCATGCCCAACAGGCCTGCGCTTACGGCCAATGCCGCTGTCAATTTACGAATGAAAGAAACCATAGTGAACTCCCTGCATGGTTTGGATGGCGCAGGTTGATCCTGCACTCAACTGAAGCACAGTTTAGCCATGCGGACTGTTGCCGGGTCAAGCCTTGAGATATTAATTCAGCGTGATCACGCGGCACTTTGCAAACATCCTGCGACACGCCTAAACAGATGTCTCAGAAATAAAAAAACACGAGGGAACAGGCCATCATGAAACCAGTGAAATGGGGGATCATTTCCACCGCCAACATCGGTATGGCCAAGGTCATACCCGGTATGATGAAAAGCGGGGATGTGGAAATTGTCGCCATCGCCTCCCGTGACCTGCGCCGGGCCAGGGCGGCGGCAAAGCAACTGGGCATTCCCAAGGCCTATGGTTCCTATGAAGACCTGTTTGACGATCCCGAGATTGAAGCGGTCTACAATCCAACCCCCAACCATCTCCATATCCGGTTGACCCTGCAGGCGGCCCGCGCGGGCAAGCATGTGCTGTGCGAAAAACCCATTGCCATGTCGAGCCGGGGTGCGCTCGCATTGCGGAGCGTGGCCAAAAAGGTTCATATTGCCGAGGCCTTTATGGTGCGTCATGCCCTGCAATGGATTGAAGCAAAAAAACGCGTCAAGAAGGGCGAGATCGGCGAGGTCCGCGCCATCCAGGTGCTGTTCTCCTATTTCAACAAGGACCCCAACAATGTGCGCAACATGGCGGATATTGGCGGCGGTGGCTTGCTCGACATTGGCTGCTACCCCGTAACCATCGCCCGCTATATCTTTGACGGTGACCCGATCCGCGCCGCCGCCACCGTCGATTATGACCCGAAATTCAAAACCGACCGCCTGTCTGGTGGCATCCTTGAATTTACCAAAGGGCGGCATCTGACCTTCACTTGCTCCACCCAACTCGCCCCCTATCAGCGCGTCCACATCATGGGCACCAAGGGCCGCATTGAAATTGAAATCCCCTTCAATGCACCTCCTGACAAGCCAAACCGCTTGTTTGTGCAGGGCATGCAGATGAACGAAGGCACCTGGCATTCCCTGCCGATATCAGACCAGTATCAACTGCAAGCCGAAAGTTTCTGCCGTATCATCCGCAACAAGGAAAAGCCCGTCTGGGCGGTGGAAGATGCCATCACCAGCATGCGCATCCTCGATGCCCTGTTCAAATCCGGCAACAGCGGCAAGTTCGAGAAGATTGCCTAGGCGCGATTATAAACGTCATCATACCTGACGATGTCATCTTCACCCAGATAGTCACCGAATTGCACTTCGATGATCTCGACAACGTCATGACCGAAATTCTCGAGGCGGTGCCTGGCACCCAGCGGAATGTCGACAGATTGGCCACGGGTGAGGGTGAAGACAGCCTCACCCACCGTGACGGTTGCCTGGCCTTTCACCACTGTCCAGTGTTCGGAACGGTGCTTGTGGCTTTGCAGCGACAGGCGCCCCGAAGGATTGACGGAAATCCGCTTCACCTTGAAGCCAAGGTTTTCGTCGAGAATGTGAAAGCTGCCCCAGGGCCGTGTTTCGTTGTACATACCGCACTCTATAATGCCGCAACATCAAAGCCGCAATTGACCTTTGCGCGGCTTCATGCCTATAAGCCCGGCCAAAGCCCCGGATGCAACGCCGGGCGAAACCGTCTCCGGTTGACCCGGGCCGGGTCAACCGTTCAGAAGATACAGGAATTTCAATGGCCAATACCACCTCCGCCAAGAAGGCAACCCGCGTTTCAGCCCGCCGCACGCTGATCAACAAGAACCGCACCAGCCTGATCCGCACCACCGTGCGCAAGGTGGAAGAAGCCATCACGGCGGGCAAAAAGCCAGATGCGGAAGCCGCCCTGAAGGCCGCCCAGCCACAACTGGCCCGCGGCGCCCAGAAGGGAATTCTGCACAAGAACACGGCGTCGCGCAAAGTCTCGCGCCTCACGGCCCGTGTCCGCGCCATGAAGGGCTGAAACCGTCAAGGGTTCGTCCATCCGCCTGATAAATCTACAGGCAAGTGCTGTTGTATCGGCCGCTGGACCCCTTCAGCGGCCGTTTTATTTGTCCGGATGCGGATGAATATGCGCAATTTAATCTTTTATTTTCAACATCTTATATAATTATCTCAAGACTCAACGCGAGCTTGGCCCTACCTCAACAATTCCGCCTCCCGGTCAAGCATATTCTTTTCGAGTAATTAAAGACTGTGCCATTCTGGCACGGACGCCGGATTCACCTGAGAGATTCAGATACTTAGCCATACCGCAAGGGCCACCGGACAAGCTGTCAAGGCCAAAACTGCACCGTCCGTATACGGATCATCAAAATTCACCGTTGCAGCCACAGCCGCACCCTGACTAGGTTCGAAACGAAGCCAACAGGCAGTGGGGCAACCCGGTGCCAAAGTGTGGCGGGGATCGGCGTAATGGCGGGGTGGCAACCCGTCAAACCATGAGTTCGACAAGCGCAGATGATGAACGGACCTTGGTTCGGGCAGTCTGGGAGTGTGTGACGTGCGACGGAACTGGGGTTCCGGCGATGGTTTGTATTGCGTCTGATGCCATGTGCGGGGGCAACCCTGTGAGTTCAGCACAATGGACTTCACGGGGAAGCACAAACTGAAAATGGAATTGGATAGTGACTGAGGCAATACCTGCGAATTCTCAAGGCGCTCAACCGTCTGTGACAGATGTCTTGAAGGGCCAATGGCAAAAAATCCAGAGCCGCCTGCGGGCTGAACTGGGTGACGACCTGTTCAACAGCTGGTTTGGGCGCATGGATATGGAAAGCTGCGCCACGGGCCAGCTCACCGTGTCGGTGCCCACGCGTTTTCTGAAAAGCTGGATCGAGAGTCATTATGTCTCGAAACTGCAGAAGATCGCTGAAGTGGAACTGGGGGCCCTGACGCTGGTGCAGGTGCGTGTGCGCCAACAGGGCACACCGGTTGCCCAGGCACCGCGAACCCAGCCCCAGGCGGCGCGTACGCCTGCCCCTGTGGAAACCCAGCGCCATATGCCGCTGGTGCTGCCGTCCCTGGTGGCGGACAAGGCCACGCCCTTGGACGAAGGCCAGACCTTCGACAGTTTCATGATCGGGGCCTCCAACCAACTGGCCCATGCGGCCGCCATGCGCGTGGCCAATGCGCAGGCTGGAACGCTTCTCAGTTTCAACCCCCTGTTCATTCACGCCGCCGCAGGCCTTGGCAAAAGTCATCTGCTGAACGCCGTCGCCCATCACATCAAGGCGTCCACATCAGGCCGCCGTGTTCTGATGTTGACAGCAGAGCGCTTCATGTACGGCTTCATCCAAGCCCTGCGCCAGCGCGACACGCTGTCGTTCAAGGATCAGTTCAATGCGGTTGACGTGCTGCTGATCGACGATTTCCAGTTTCTGCAGGGCAAGGCCATCCAGCAGGAATTCTGCCATGCCTTCAATTCGCTGGTGGACGCCAAACGTCAGGTCATCATTGCTGCTGACGTGCCACCCGCCCAGCTTGACTCAATTGATCAACGCATGCGTTCGCGCATGATGGGTGGTCTGGTCATCGATATTGAAGCGCCGGACGAAGACCTGCGCCGCAAGATTGTTCGCGCCCGCCACCAACACATGCTGTCGCGTGATCCTGCCCAAAGCTTGCCCGAAGAGGTGCTGGACCTGATTGCAGTCCGCACCACGGGTGGTGGCCGGGAACTTGAGGGGGCCCTCAATCGCATCATCGCCTATCAGCAGTTTAACAATACGCCCGTCACACTTGATCTTGCTTCGGTTGTCCTGCGCGATGCCTCGCAAAACGGCAACATGGATCCCGGCCGCATCAAGATTGACGACATCCTGAAAATCGTGGGCCGCCACTACAATGTGGCCCGGGCCGACCTGCTGTCACCGCGCCGTTCCCGCACCGTGGTGGTGCCGCGGCAGATCGGCATGTATCTGGCGAAGAAGCTCACGAGCCGGTCCCTGCCGGAAATTGGCCGGCGCTTTGGCGGCCGTGACCACTCTACGGTTCTGCATGCGGTGCGCAAGATTGACGAACAGGTGCGGGTGGATGAAAACATGGCCAAGGATGTGGCCCTGCTGATCCGCCTGATGGAACAGGTGTGAGCTGTTTAAATCACGGGCTTAATGCTTGAAAACTGCGGGGCAAACGGCCATTGTCGCCTGCCCCGCGCTTCTCTGGCGCCCCGCTTTTTAAACCCGAGTGTACGAACCATCATGCGTGTGACGATTGAACGGTCTGCCTTTCTCAAAGCCCTGAACCATGTGCAAAGCGTGGTCGAGCGCCGCAACACCATTCCCGTGTTGTCCAATGTGCTGGTGCAGGCCAAGCAAGGTTCTGTGAAGCTCACGGCAACGGACCTCGACATTGAAATCGTTGAAACCGTTGCGGCTGATACGGCGCGTGAAGGGGCGGCCACTGTGCCCGCCCATATGCTCTATGACATCGTGCGCAAATTGCCCGATGGGGCGCAATTGCAATTGGAGCAGGGACCCGATTCATCCCGCATGTCAATTCATGCTGGCCGCTCGCGTTTTGCCTTGCAGGCCTTGCCGGCCGAGGATTTTCCCGATCTCTCATCGGGTGAATTCGGCAACACCTTCTCACTTCCTGCGACGGCACTGAAGTTCCTCATCGAAAAGACCCGCTTTGCGATTTCGACGGAGGAGACCCGCTATTACCTCAACGGCATTTACCTGCATCAGGCCAAGCAAGCTGAAACCCTGCGCGCCGTGGCAACCGATGGTCACCGCCTCGCCCAGGCGCAAGTGGCCTTGCCGCCGGGTGCCGATGGCATGCCAGGGGTGATCGTTCCCCGCAAAACCGTTCTGGAAATTGTGAAGCTCATTGAGGGCGAAGAGGGTGACATGGAGGTGGCCCTGTCATCGTCGAAAATCCGTTTCGCCGTTGGCAATCTGGTGCTGACCTCCAAACTGATTGACGGCACCTTCCCGGATTATGAGCGCGTCATCCCCCGCAACAACACCAAGGTGCTCGTCACCGAGTCAAAGGACTTTGCGCAAGCCGTCGACCGCGTCTCCACCATATCCCTGGAAAAAAGCCGCGCTGTGAAATTGTCGCTCAGCGATGGCAAAATGTCTCTCGTCGTCAATAACCCGGACTCCGGTTCCGCCGAGGAAGAACTGGTGGTGGACTATGCGCAGGAGCCGATCGAAATCGGGTTCAACTCGCGCTACCTGCTCGACGTCGCAGGCCAGATCACCGCCGACACCATCCGCTTCGAATTTCAGGACTCAGGCTCGCCAACCTTGGTGAAAGATCCGAAGGACGAGCATTCGCTTTATGTGCTGATGCCAATGCGGGTGTGAGGTTTGACGCCCCCTCTCCGTCATCGCTATCGCGATGCCACCTCTCCCGTAAGCGGGCGAGGAAATGCGACTTTCAATTCCTCGCCCGCTTGCGGGAAAGGTGGCGAGCGCAGCGAGGCGGAGAGGGAATATCTCATAGATGATCCATTCCCTGACCCACCGTGAACTCCCACCGCATCATCCGCATCACGTTGACGGACTACCGGAACTACGCGGCTCTCCGGCTTGACCCGCCTTCGGGCCTGATTGCGCTGGCTGGAGCCAATGGTGCGGGCAAGACCAATTTGCTGGAAGCGATATCGTTGCTGACGCCGGGGCGTGGGCTGCGCGGGGCCGAGTATCAATCCATTGGCCGTAATCGGGGCATCGGCGGCTGGGGTGTTTCGGCGATCACCAACAACCATCGTGGCGACGTGCAACTTGGCACCGCATGGACGGCTTCCGAGACCGAGGGGCCCAATGCGTCCCGTGCTGTACTTGTCGATGGCCAGTTGCAGAAAAGCTCCGGTGCCCTGGCGGGACTGCTCCGTATTGTCTGGTTGACTCCTGCACTCGACCGGCTGTTCTCAGGTCCGGCCTCCGAACGCCGCCGCTACCTGGATCGCATGGTGGCCCTGTTTGACACCGAACATGGTGCCCGCATCAACCGCTTTGAAAAACTCATGCGCGAGCGCAATCTGATTTTATCCGACGGTCCCTTGGACCGCGCATGGGCGACGAGCCTTGAAACCCAGATGGCGGAGGAGGCCACCGCCATCGCCGCAGCACGCTTGCAGTCCGTGAGCAATCTGGGCGCTTACCTCACGCCGCAACGGCTCTCCGGCCCCTTCCCGTGGAGTGAGCTGTCCATCGCAGGTGAGATCGAAGACATCGTGGCCAGCTTGCCAGCACTTCAAGCCGAGGAGCGTTATAGGAAACAACTCCACGACGGCCGCATGGCTGACAAGGGCGCTGGCCGTACCCTTGTGGGTCCACACCGCTCAGACCTTTTGGTGCGCCATGGGCCCAAGGACATCGCGGCGGAGGAAGGCTCGACGGGCGAACAAAAAGCCCTGCTCATCGGCCTCATTCTGGCCCAGACCGAAGCCATTCGCGCGGTGACAGGATCAGCCCCGGTTTTGTTGCTCGACGAGATCGCGGCACACCTCGACAAAACCCGCAGATCCGCCCTGTTTTCCCACCTCGATGACCTCCAGGTGCAGGCCTGGATGACGGGTACCGAGCCTGAGCTTTTTGATGGCGCAAGCCCCTCCACAGTGGTGTATCATGTGGAGAACGGAACCCTGAACGAATCGATATCTGACTGATGGCCAACGACGACATTACGCCCCCCATTCCTGAATATGGTGCCGACTCCATCAAGGTTCTGAAAGGCCTTGATGCCGTCAGGAAACGCCCGGGCATGTATATCGGCGATACCGATGATGGATCAGGTCTTCATCACATGGTCTATGAAGTCGTGGACAACGCCATTGATGAAGCCTTGGCCGGCCACGCCACCTTGGTCACCGTGATGTTGAACGCCGATGGCTCCGTCACCGTCACCGACAATGGCCGTGGTATTCCCACAGGCATCAAAGACGATGACGACCACGAGCCGAAACGCTCCGCTGCCGAAATCGTGATGACGGAACTGCATGCGGGCGGCAAGTTTGACCAGAACTCCTACAAGGTCTCCGGCGGCCTGCATGGCGTGGGCGTGTCGGTTGTGAATGCCCTGTCGGTGAAACTCGACCTCACCATTCACCGCAACAACCAGAGCCACCACATCAGCTTCACCCACGGCGTTCCTGATGCGCCGTTGAAAATCACCGGTGACTCCGGCGGCAAGCGCGGCACCGAAGTTACGTTTCTGCCGTCCACCGAAACTTTCACCAAAGTCGATTTCGATTTCGCCACACTGGAACATCGTCTGCGCGAACTGGCGTTTCTGAATTCCGGCGTACGTGTGACCTTGACTGACAAGCGGGGCGTTGAACCTGTTGTCGTTGAGCTGTTTTACGAAGGCGGTATTTCAGCTTTCGTAAAATATCTCGACCGTTCGAAAGCTTCGCTGATCAAGGAGCCCATTCTGATCAAGGGCGAGCGCGACGGCATCACCGTGGAATGCGCCCTGTGGTGGAACGACAGTTACAACGAGAGTGTGTTCTGCTTCACCAACAACATTCCCCAGCGCGATGGTGGTACGCATCTTGCGGGATTTCGGGGTGCACTGACCCGCGTGGTGAATACCTATTCGTCAAATTCTGCTGCTGGCAAAAAGGAAAAAATCGCGATCACCGGCGACGACTCGCGCGAAGGCTTGACCTGCGTTTTGTCGGTGAAAGTGCCCGACCCAAAATTTTCGTCGCAGACGAAAGACAAACTGGTCTCCTCCGAAGTCCGCCCGGTTGTCGAGAACTACGTCAACGATGCGCTGGGGGCCTGGTTCGAAGAGCATCCCTCGGACGCCAAGATCATCATCAACAAGGTCATCGAAGCCGCCGCTGCCCGCGAGGCGGCCCGGAAAGCCCGAGAACTGACGCGCCGCAAGGGCGTGCTTGATATTTCGTCGCTCCCCGGAAAACTGGCGGATTGCCAGGAACGCGATCCAGCGCTTTGCGAACTCTACATCGTCGAAGGCGATAGCGCCGGTGGTTCAGCCAAGCAGGCCCGGAACCGCGACAATCAGGCGGTTCTGCCGCTCAAGGGAAAAATTCTCAACGTCGAACGCGCAAGATTCGACAAGATGCTGGGTTCCGCCGAAGTCGGCACCCTGATCACAGCTCTTGGCACCGGCATTGGCCGCGAGGAATTCAATATTGAAAAACTGCGCTACCACAAGATCATCATCATGACCGATGCTGACGTGGACGGCGCCCATATCCGAACCTTGTTGCTCACGTTTTTCTATCGCCAGATGCCATTGGTCATCGAACGCGGCCATCTCTTCATCGCCCAGCCACCGCTCTACAAGATCACGCGGGGCAAGTCCGAACTATACCTGAAGGACAATCAGGCGCTGGATGAGAATCTGATCGAGTCCGGTTTGGAGGGTGTGAAACTCACCCTGGCCGATGGATCGGATCGGGCCGGAGCCGATCTCCGTGCGATTGTCGAAGAAGCGCTCACCATCCGCACCGTCATCGAAAGCCTGCATTCGCGTTACCCCACAATGGTCATCGAACAGGCGGCCATTGCCGGGGCGCTGAACCCCGAGGTGCTGTCCAACCGCGACAATGCGGAAGGTGCTGCCACCTATATCGGCAAGCGCCTTGATGCCCTGTCCGACGAAACCGAACGCGGCTGGAAGGGCGACGCCACGGAGGATGGCGGCCTGCAGTTTGGCCGCGAATTGCGCGGCGTCAAGGAAAGCTGGCTGATTGATGCCAAGCTCATCGGCTCCTCCGATGCGCTGCGCCTTGACCGCAAGACCACCCATCTCCAGGAAATCTACGCGCGCCCGGCAAAGCTCAAACGCCGGGATGCCGAAATTCCCATCAATGGTCCGCTGGGATTGCTGGAAGCCATCTTCGCCACGGGACGAAAAGGTGTGACCCTGCAACGCTACAAGGGCCTCGGTGAAATGAACCCGGACCAGCTCTGGGAAACCACGTTGGACCCCAATGTACGCACACTTCTCCGCGTGAAAGTCTCCGAGGTTGATCAGGCCGACGACATTTTCACCAAGCTGATGGGCGATGTGGTGGAACCAAGGCGCGAGTTCATCGTCACCAACGCTCTGAATGTGGCCAATCTCGACGTGTGAGAATTTTTGAATTTAGTCCTTGACAAGGGAAATAGTATGTTCTATATTTGTTCCAACCGGTTGGGGTCCGCCCCCTGCTGATTGACATCGTGAATCAGTGCCCCGCTGCCCGGGCCGAAAGTGGCAGCAGCGCCCCGGCCGCTGAAGTCTCAGCCGGAACCCCGTGGACGCACGGGGTGTGGCCAGCGGTCACTCATCCGGCCTTCGGCCACTTTCTCCCGTTGGAAGAAACGGGAGAAGGCAGACACAATGAGCCTTCTCCCGCGCCTCTTCGCGGGAGAAGGTGCCCGAAGGGCGGATGAGGGGCCGCGCGTCCTCACTTCACCGCAAAATACCTTGCCGCATCGCCTTCGCCCTCCATACGCAGGCTTCTCGTGCCCACGAGGTTTTCCAAGACTTTGGTGATGCGCTGTTTGCGGGCGGGGGTGTTGCGGCCTTCGAAGATGGTGGCACCAAAGTTGCTGACAGCTGCCGAGAAGTTCGACTAAACGTTAGGCCCAGAAAGCAGGGGTCATGGGCAAATACGACGAACATTCGAAGGAACAACTGATCAGGCT
>CAXTKL010000036.1:0-26080 GCA_964244825.1 uncultured Aestuariivirga sp. | reverse complement strand
AAAACAAGGCCTTTATCGCCGAACGTATTGATCAGCCAGAATTCGTCCGCTGGACTGAATTCATCCGTGAACGGAAGAATTCACCCGAAGTGCTGGGCCTCGTCGCAGGCGTTGATCCAGAAGCCATTCGCGGTGCCGCCCGCCTTTATGCCACTGGTGGCAAAGCCGCGATCTATTATGGCCTCGGCGTTACCGAACATTCCCAAGGCTCCACCATGGTGATGGGCATGGCCAATCTCGCCATGCTCACAGGCAACATCGGTCAGCGCGGCATGGGCGTAAATCCGTTGCGCGGCCAGAACAATGTGCAGGGCTCTTGCGACATGGGCTCCTTCCCGCATGAACTTCCGGGCTACCGTCACGTCAGCGATGACACGGTGCGCCAACAGTTCGAAACCGTCTGGAACGCCACGCTTGATGATGAACCGGGCCTCCGCATTCCCAACATGTTCGACGCAGCAGTCGAAGGCACATTCAAGGGCCTCTATGTGCAAGGCGAAGACATCGCCCAGTCTGACCCTAATACCAATCACGTCACCCACGCACTTGAAAGTATGGAATGCGTCGTGGTGCAGGATCTGTTCCTGAACGAAACTGCTGCCTTCGCCCATGTCTTCCTGCCGGGCACTTCATTCCTCGAAAAAGACGGCACCTTTACAAATGCCGAACGCCGCATCAACCGCGTGCGTCAGGTCAAGAAGCCGCTGCAGGGCAAGCATGAATGGCAAGTGGTCTGTGACCTCGCCCAAGCCATGGGCTATGACATGCGCTACAACAACGCTGCCGAAATCATGGACGAGATCGCAGCGCTGACTCCAACGTTCAAAGGCGTGTCATTCGCACGCCTCGATGAACTGGGTTCCCTGCAATGGCCAGTGAACGACGCCGCCCCCGATGGTACTCCCATCATGCATATCGGAACATTCGTGCGCGGCCTCGGTCGCTTCATGATCACCGAATATGTGCCGACACATGAACGCACGACGCGGGAGTTCCCGCTCATCCTCACCACGGGCCGGATTCTCTCACAATATAACGTGGGCGCGCAAACACGCCGCACAGAAAATGTGACATGGCACACCGAAGACGTTCTGGAAATTCACCCCCATGACGCCGAAGTGCGCGGCATTCACCATGGACAAATGGTGTCCATCGCCTCGCGCATGGGAGCAACATCTCTCCGCGCTGATGTAACGGAACGCATGGCCCAGGGCGTGGTCTACACCACCTTTCACCACCCGGTCTCGGGTGCCAACGTCATCACCACAGAGTTTTCTGACTGGGCCACCAATTGCCCGGAATACAAGGTGACGGCAGTGCAGGTTACCTTATCCAATCGCCAGTCCGATTGGCAGGATGAGTGGGAAACCCGGGAACGTGAAAACAAGCGCGTGGCGGCGGAGTGAGCTGATACCGAATGCGTGGAAACACCCCCTCCCCCCTTCGGGGTACTCCCCCGGCCAAGGGGCCGAGGGAGAAAGATATTCCTTTCTCCCTCGCGCGAAGCGTGGGGGAGTACCCCGAAGGGGGGAGGGGGTGCCTCAACGAACCCGCCTCTCAAATCATCCGGGGCACCCTCAACGGCACCCCCACCGTCTGGTCCTTGCCCGAAGAAGTGCCCGTCGCCCTGCAACTGAACTCCATCCCCTATGCCGTCATGATGGCAACGCCTGCTGATCTCGAGGATTTCGCCACTGGTTTTGTTCTCTCCGAAGGCCTGATCAAATACGCCTCCCATATCAGCAACATTCTCACCTTCCCCTCTGGTGAAGGCTTCACCACGGACATTGCCGCAGACGAAAACCATATCATCCGTGAACGGATGATTTCCCGCACGCTTGAAGGCCGTGTTGGCTGTGGCCTGTGCGGTATCGAAGACATGGCAGACGCCATCCGCATGCCACCCAGCAAACTCAAACCCACACAGCTCAAACCAGAAGCAATCGCCCGCGCTTTCGACGATTTACCCAATCACCAGCCTATGAATGCCGTGAACCGCACGGTCCACGCCGCCGCCTGGTGCTCCGTGGACGGAGCAATTCTGCTGGCCCGCGAAGACGTGGGCCGCCATAATGCCCTCGACAAGCTGATTGGCGCCATGGCCCGCAAGCACATCACACCAGACAATGGCTTCGTGCTGATGTCCTCGCGCTGTTCTTTCGAACTGGTGCAGAAATGCGCCCATGCCGGCATCAGCGCGCTGGCCACAGTGTCAGCCCCCACAGCACTTGCCCACCGCCTGGCCAAACAGGCAGGCCTCACCCTAGCCGCCCTGTCGAAACAGGGCGTTATGATGTTTGACGGAGATTGACATGCAAACCCAGGACATGGTCCGCATGGCCAACCAGATGGCCGATTTCTTCAAAAGCTATGGCGAAAAGGAAGCCATTGCAGGCATCGCCGACCATATCAACAAATTCTGGGACCCCCGCATGCGCAGAGATTTTTTTACGCACATGCAAGCCGGTGGTGCGGGCTTCAGTGAGTTGGTGAAAAAGGCGTCGGTTGAGGTGAAGCGGCCGAAGGGGACTGCATAGGAGCGTGGTGACATACCCCCTCACTCCGGCTGCAAAATCACAAACGGTTCGTTGACACAGCGGCGCAACAGTTTCTCATAGGCCGGATAAAGCCCGTCGTCCGGTGTGATCAGGCCAAAGCGCAACTCCTCGCCAAAGCTTTTCACCGGAGCCAGTACCACTGGCACGGCAATCGGCATCAGGGTGGCGCCCCTGCCGGATTGCAAGGTGGCCAGCAGTCCGAACATTTCGCCACCCACCATGGGCCGGGTCAGGGTCACCATGCGGTGCTGGCCGTGTTTGTTGGTGACCAGGTAAATATAACCGGATTGATGCGGCACCGCCACGGACCCATCCTGCTTGTAAGCGGAATCCAGCCGGTCGCTTTCCTGAAAAATCAGTTGCGCCAAAGTCTGATCCCAGCTGATCTTGGTGCGATAGGCATAGATCGCCTTGGACACGCTGAAGGAGGGCCGCAATGTCAGATAATCCCCCTCCAGCCATTTCACGGCAGCCCGTGAATAGGAGCCGAGTGAATCTGGTGCTGTTGCCGCTTCACCCGCATGACCATTGGTGGATTTCCGCAATGACACCGTCAAAGCTGTTTCCAGCCGCACCACCGTCGCCAGCGTAAAGGGCCGTTGCCCGGATAGGGCTTTCTCGAGTGTCGATAGCGACAGCTTGGCATGATCAGCGAGACCGGCCCGCGTCATTCTGCGTTTTGCAAGTTCTTCGCGGATCACGCTGCTGATCCGCGCATTCTCTTCCACCGAGAGGTCTTCGTCCGTCATCATGTTCCCCGTACATTTCAGCACATATCCGCACAGACTAGCATTTGCCATGATGATTCCGGCAGAAGAAAGATGGAATTCACATTGGCGGCGGGCAAGCGGCAGGCGTAACTGAATCATCCGAGGGTACAAACTTCGGAGGATGAAAGTGACCACACTCGCGCGTTCTGGCGGCCCAAACAGCCAGATCAAAACCATCATTGACGCAGGCGTTGCCCTGCTGATTGCTGTCAGCTTTCTGCTGGCAGGTTTTTTCTCACCGGCCAAAGCAGGCGTCGGCCCCAATGAAATGACATCGGGGAGCCTGCTGCTGAAAACCAAAAAAGGCGATTACGTCGAAGCCCCACGTCTGGGTTCAGACTACAACGTCACGATTTCCGGCCCCACGGGCCGCACCGTCCTGACGCAACGCTTCTCTAACCCGTCAGAAGGTTGGGTGGAAGGCGTCTACGTGTTCCCGCTGCCGGAAGGCGCTGCCGTTGACACCTTGAAAATTATCGCCGGCAATCGCGTCATCGTCGGTGAGGTCAAGGAAAAGCGTGAAGCCAAAGTGATCTACGAAACCGCCAAACGCGAGGGGCAAACCGCCTCGCTGCTGGAACAGGAACGCCCAAACCTCTTTACCAACTCCGTTGCCAATATCGGGCCGCATGATTCCGTTGTTGTGCAAATCGAGTATCAGGAAACCATTGCCCAATCCGCTGGCACCTATAGCCTGCGCCTGCCACTGGTGGTGGCCCCACGTTACAATCCACAGCCCGTTGTACAATCGGTTGATTTTAACGCCGACGGTTCAGGCTATGGCGCAACCGTGAGCGACCCCGTGCCGGACCGTGACCGCATCGAACCACCCGTGCTCGACCCGCGCGAAAATGCTCCTGTAAATCCTGTCTCCATCAACATCACGCTGCACGCAGGCTTTGCGCTGGGTGACGTGAAAAGCCACTTCCACGCCATCAATGCTCAGTCCACGGACGAACAATCCCGCGCCATTAGCTTGGGTGCAGGCACTATTCCCGCCGACAAGGACTTTGAACTCACATGGACAGCCAAGGGGACGGCTCCTCAAGTTGGCTTGTTCAAGGAAACGGTGAACGGCAAAGACTATCTACTGGCCACGGTCACACCACCTTCAGTTCCTGCAGCCGGAAAATCCATGCCCCGTGAATCGATCTTCGTGATCGACAATTCGGGCTCCATGGATGGCCCGTCGATGGACCAGGCAAAACAGGCGCTGTTGCTTGGCCTTGCCAAACTCAACACCACGGACCGTTTCAACGTCATCCGTTTTGACGACACCATGGACCAGCTCTTCCCCACGGCTGTTCCGGCAGATGCCATCAACATCACGGCTGCGAAAAACTTTGTCGCGGGCCTGCAAGCCAATGGCGGCACAGAAATGATTCCGCCTTTGAAAGCTGCCCTGGTTGATGATCAAGTCTCGGCCAAAACCCATTTGCGCCAGGTGGTGTTCATCACTGACGGGGCCATAGGCAACGAAGCAGAAATGTTCGCGACCCTCACCGCACAGCGTGGCCGCAGCCGTGTCTTCATGGTGGGCATCGGCGCCGCACCCAACTCCTACCTGATGACACGCGCCGCCGAACTCGGCCGTGGCACCTTCACCTTCATCGGTGACGCCGCTCAGGTCACCTCGCGCATGGACGAACTCTTCACCAAGATCGGACAACCAGTGGTGACAGGCCTTGCCGCCAAACTGTCGGCTGGCCAGGCTGAACTCACGCCATCCCTGTTGCCTGACCTGTATCAGGGCGAACCCGTGCTGATGATGGCCGAAGGCAACACCCTGTCAGGTGATCTCACGATGACTGGACAGATCGGCGACGCACCATGGACGGTGACACTGCCCGTATCGGCAGCAGCACCATCCAAGGGCATTTCCAAACTCTGGGCCCACCGCAAGATCGCTGACATTGAAGTGGCCCAGACCATGGGCAGCCTCACGGCCGATGTGGCAAACAAGCAGGTGCTCGACGTGGCTCTGGCGCACCAGATCGTATCGTCACAAACCAGCCTGATTGCCGTGGACAAGAACCCAAAGCGTCCCCTCGACCAGAAGCTCACCCGCGCCGAAGTGCCGCTCAACCTGCCCGCAGGCTGGAATTTCGACAAGGTGTTCGGCACTGAAAAGCCAGCGCTCACACCAAAGCAGCGTGATGCCCAGGCCGAGTTTCTGCAACTCGCAGCAAGCGAAAAGCCGGTGACGTCGGAACAGGCCATCGCCAACCCGGTGGAACTGCCCCAGACCGCAACACCCGCAGCATTGTTCACATTGATCAGTATGCTGATGATGTTGCTGGCAGGCGCATTCCGCATCTTGGCCCTGCGGAGCAGAACAGCGTGAGAATAATGAGCACTACGCGTCCCTCATCCGCCCTGTCGGGCACCTTCTCCCACGAAAAGGCGTGGGAGAAGGCAAACACTTCAGCCTTCTCCCGTTTCTTCCAACGGGAGAAGGTGGCCGAAGGCCGGATGAGGGCAGGTAAGCTCCGCTCCCTCCTCAACCTCCTCAGCATTCTCCTCATCATCGGAGCCGCCACAATGCTCGGCAAATCCTGCTGGATCACCCTGAAAGCCGAAGTCGCACAAATCCTGCTGCACCGCGCCTTCACCCAATCCATGGCATCAGGTGAAAACATCAAGCCCTGGAGCTGGGCCGACACCTGGCCTGTTGCCGAAATCAAAATCCCGCGCATCGGTGCCGAAGCCATTGTGCTCAATGGTTCCACATCGGAAGCCCTGGCCTTTGGCCCCACCTGGTTGCCCGACACTCCAAAGCCCGGCGAACCCGGCACATCCGTCATCGCCGCCCACCGCGACACCCATTTCAGCTTCCTGAAAAATGTTGCCCTCAACGATCAGATCACCATCACGCGCAGCAACGGCCTCACCTTCCACTACAGGGTCACAAACCTGCGCGTGGCCAACTGGAACACTTCTGGCATAGACCGCCACGCCACAGGGCACCACCTGGTCCTCACCACCTGTTACCCCTTCGATGCCGTGACGCGCGGCACGCAGCGCTACATCGTTGAAGCCGAACTGGCGAATTAAGCGGCGAATGAAACATGCCTTCATCTGCGCACAGCCGCCCAAGAAAGTTGGACTAATTTTTTGACCGTGCCTGCAAAAAAAGACCTCCTTCACAGATCAAGTGAACACGCCCCACCACCCTTTCCAAAACCCAGTCAGGAGTTTGCGTTGAAGATTGTACTTGTGAATGTTCCCCACCCCGCCATTGGCAGCCGCATCCCGCGCGAACAACTCACGCCCTTGGGACTTCTGTGTGTGGGTGGACCGCTGATTGATGCGGGTCATGATGTGTCCTTGATTGATGGCGAATTCGGGGCCATGCGCCTGACTGTTCTCATTCAAGAGATCGTTTCGCGCGCACCTGATCTGGTTTTATTTGGCCACTCCGGATCATCATCTGGCCACCCGGTCATCGCCGCTGTTGCCGGGCGCGTGAAAGCGCAACGGCCAGAAACCCGGATCATCTATGGCGGTGTTCACCCCACGTATCACTGGCACGACATCCTATTGTCTGAACCATACGTGGACGCCATCGTGCGCGGCGAAGGTGAGGAAACCATCGTCACCCTGTGCCGCGCCATGCAGGACGGGCAATCGCTCGACACCATCAAGGGCATCAGCTTTCGCAAAAATGGTGTGCCCTTCGCCACCGCCAAAGCTCCGGTCATCAAAGACCTTGATGCCCATCGCATCGGCTGGGAACTGGTGGATCTCAAACGCTACAGCTATTGGGGCAACAAGCAGGCTGTTGTCATCCAGTTTTCGCGCGGTTGCCCGCATCTTTGCAATTATTGTGGCCAGCGTGGCTTCTGGTCGAAATGGCGGCACCGTGACCCGGTCAAACTGGCCAGGGAAATCGCCTGGCTGCACAAGGTGCATGGTGTGCAGGTATTTAACTTTGCGGACGAAAACCCAAGTGCGGGCCGCCGTCCCTGGAAGGCCTTTCTTGAAGCCCTGATTGCCGAAAACGTCACGGTCACCTTGGTGGGTTCCACCCGTGCTGGAGACATTGTGCGCGATGCTGATATCTTACATCTCTACAAGAAAGCAGGCTTCGAGCGTTTCCTGATGGGCATGGAACAAACAGATGAAGCCACCCTGCAACTCATTCAAAAGGGTGCCACAGAGTCAATTGACCGCGAGGCCATCCGCCTGCTGCGCAAGCACAATATTCTCTCGATGATGACCTGGGTCAGCGGTTTTGCGGAACAGACCCATAGCGACATGTGGCGCGGCCTGCGCCAGATCGTGTCCTATGATCCCGATCAAATCCAGACTCTGCATGTGACACCCCATCGCTGGACACCTTATTACCGCCTGGCCCTGACGCGCGAAGTCGTGCAGGAAGATCGCAGCAAATGGGACTACAAGCACCAGGTCCTCGCCATGGACAAACTGAGGCCCTGGCAACTGTTCTTCTGGATCAAGTTCATCGAAGTGGTGGCGCAAATGCGGCCCCGCGCTATAAAACGCTTCCTGTGGAACCCTGAAGCAAACATCCGCCATGCCATTCGCTGGTACTATCGCATGGGCCGCAGGGTTTACATCTGGGAGATCTTTCACTTCCTGTTCAAGGACCGTTTTTTGACCCGCCGCATTGCCCTGCAAAGTTTTGCGGGTCCGCCACTGGACGCCGCAGAATACGCCATGAGCATCAAACCCAATACGGAAACAGAATTCTGCGAGGCGCCGAAACCACTGCGGTTTGAAACGTCAAGTTTGCGGCAGATTGGTGGAAGTGTTCACTTCTAGTCCCTCATCCGGCCTTCGGCCGCCTTCTCCCATGCCTCTTCTTGGGAGAAGGTGGCCGAAGGCCGGATGAGGGACCGTACGCGACTGCCAACTACAGCGTCTCTACTTCAAAACCTTCCGCTTCGCCTTCGGCAGCTTCCACAAGTGATTGATCAAGTCGTCCACGGAAATTCCTTCTTCCGTGTAGACCTCGCCCGCAACAGAAATTCCAGCCTCAGTCACCGTCTCTTGCCGCCCGGATACCAGCGGGTGCCACCAGGGCAACGTGTGTCCTTCATCCAGCAAGCGATAGGCACAGGTCTTGGGCAACCAGCCGAGGTCGCCGACAATCTCCGGCGTCAACGTCACACAATCAGGCACGCGCTTGGCCCGGTTGGTATAATCCGTACACTGACAGGTTTTCAGATCAAGCAATTTGCAGGCCGTCCGCGTATAGAGAAACTGCCCCGTATCTTCGTCCTCAAGCTTGTTCAGGCAACAGCGCCCACAGCCGTCACACAAGCTCTCCCATTCTTCACGGGACATTTGTTCAAGCGATTTGGTTTTCCAGAAGGGTGCGGAGGTCATAGAGACCTTCTAGCACATCACGGCACCACTTCACCATGCAGGCTGAGATCGAGGCCCTCCACTTCCGTCTGCTTGTCCACACGAAGCCCCATGGCTTTTTCAAGCACATAGAGAATGCCAAATGTCATCACACCACACCAGACCGCCACAATGACACTGGCCGTGATCTGTATCCAAAGCTGCGCAACATTACCTTCGAGCAATCCGGGCGCGCCGCCAAAAGCCTTTGAGCCAAACACGCCAATGCCAATGGTGCCGATAAAGCCGCCAATGCCGTGTACGCCAAATACATCGAGCGAGTCGTCATAGCCAAATTTGCGCTTGAGCGACGTCGAGGCATAAAAACACCCAAGACCCGCCAGCAGTCCGATCGCCAAACCACCCACGGGCGACACGAACCCGCAAGCCGGTGTAATCGCCACCATGCCCGCAACAGCGCCAGAGATGATGCCGAGGACGGACGCCCGTCCATGCTTCAGCCATTCAATGCCCATCCAGGCCAAAGCACCAGCCGCTCCAGCGATTTGTGTATTGACCAGCGCAAAGGCCGCCAGCGCATTGGCGCCAAGTGCAGAGCCACCGTTAAACGCCAGCCAGCCCACCCATAGCAATGATGCGCCGGTTACTGACAGCACCAGGTTATGCGGCACCATTGGTTCCTGCGGAAAACCCCGGCGCTTGCCGAGCATGATGGCAGAGACAAGTCCCGCAACACCCGAGTTGATTTCCACCACAGTGCCGCCAGCAAAATCCTTCAGACCCAGCTGTGCAAGGAAGCCTCCGCCCCACACCCAGTGCGCCACTGGAACATAAACCAGCAAAAGCCACATCGACATGAACCACAACAGTGAGGAGAATTTCATGCGATCCGCAAAGGCACCGCAAATCAGTGCGGGCGTAATAATGGCGAAGGTCATCTGGAATACCATGAACAGCAGTTCAGGAATTGTCCCTGTCAATGCCTCGGGCGGAATGCCATTGAGAAAAATCTTCGCCGTATTGCCACTATAAGGTGCGGTACCGCTGAAGGCGAAAGAGTAGCCCACAAACACCCACAACAACGAAACCAGACAGGTCGCCGCAAAACTCTGCATGAGGGTCGAGAGCACATTTTTCTTGCGCACCAGGCCAGCATAAAACAGCGCAAGGCCAGGCACTGTCATCATCAGCACAAGACAGGTCGAAACCAACACCCAAGCCGTATCCCCGGTATTCAGCACAACCTCGCCGGCCCGCGCTGACGTGGAAAAGGCCACAAGGCTGGCGAGCCCCGAGGCGAAGCGTGTTGTCTGTCCCATTTTATCCCCCGCCATTTTGGCGATTACTGAAGTGTTGCTGTTTGTGAGGCAAACTGCATGCCAATTGAGCAATCACGTAACCAATTGATATCAAAATCAATAACTTCATACTTCAGCGATCAAACTCAGTCTACGCATAAAAATTCAGCAAATACCCCGGCGAATTGCTCAAAACTTGATCATCGCATCAGTCAAATCGCCCCAGCTTCACCATCTTTGATGGGCAAACTCGACTTTCAGCAGTTCACTGGCTATGAGAACCTGCTGCCGAATGAGACCGGGGACGCTCTCGCATTCGGCATTTCAATTGACGGCGTTTCCTGGGGTGACCGTGGCACGACTGCCCACACGTAACCGGCTTTTCAGAGCCATCTGGACGGCGGACTCGATGGTGAGTTCGGCGCTGTTTGAGACATGGGATGCCATCAAGCGCGGCAGTTCGGCCTATTCGTCTTTCCTGCATAATTACTTCCGCATGTCAGGCCCACGCCGCTGGCTGATCGACCTGGTGGATGATTGTTTCACCTTCGGCGTCATCGCTGTCTTCGGACTCATCACCTTCGCCCTGCCCACCTTTTCAGACACCGGAGATGTGTGGAACCGGGGCCGCGAATATGCCATCACCTTCACGGATGCGAGTGGCGAAATCATTGGCCAGCGCGGCATCCGCCAGGACGATGCCATTCCACTCGAAGAGATTCCGCCAAACCTGATCAAGGCGGTGCTGGCCACGGAAGATGCGCGCTTTTTCGATCACTTCGGTGTTGACGTCATTGGCACGTTCCGTGCAGCGCTTCGCAATGCGAAGTCCGAAGGCCGCGCCCAGGGTGGTTCGTCGATCACCCAGCAGGTGGCAAAGAACCTGTTTCTGTCGCCAGAACGCACTCTGAAACGAAAAGTGCATGAAGCCTTTCTGGCCCTGTGGATCGAGGCCCGCCGTTCCAAAAAAGAAATCCTCAAACTTTATCTTGACCGCTCCTACCTTGGTGGCGGCAATTATGGTGTCGAAGCGGCATCGCAATTCTATTTCGGCAAATCCGTGCGCGACATCAATCTCTCCGAAGCCGCGATTCTCGCGGGGTTGTTCAAGGCGCCCACCGCCTATGCGCCACACAAAAATCCTGATGCAGCCCGCGCCCGTTCCAACGTCGTGCTCTATCGCATGCTGGATGCAGGCTTCATCACCCAGGGCGATCTGTTGCAAGCCAAGCGCACGCCCGCCATCATCGTCGCCAACAAGGACCTCGATGCCCCCAACTGGTTTCTGGATTGGGCCTATCAGGACACCCTGGACGTGCTGGAAAAATATGGCCTCAGCAATGACTATGTCATTGAAGTCAAGACCACCGTAGACATGAAATTGCAGAAAGCCAGCGAGCGCATTCTGAGTGACGCCATTGCCGCTGAAGGCGAGAAGGAAAACTATTCCCAGGCCTCCTCCGTGACCATGTCGCCGGATGGTGCCGTGCGCGCCATTGTGGGCGGCAAGGACTATGCCGAATCACAATTCAACCGCGCCACGGACGCGGAGCGTCAGCCAGGTTCATCGTTCAAACCCTTCGTCTATCTCGCGGCCCTGCGCGCAGGCTGGACGCCAGACCAGATCGTGGTGGACGGGCCCGTGACCTATGGCAACTGGGCTCCCAAGAACTATGCCAAGGGCTATGCAGGGCGCGTCACTCTCACCTCCGCCCTCGCCCATTCCTATAACTCAATTCCTGTGAAAATCCTGATTGACGTGGGCATCAAGCCTATCGTCAAGGCCGCCCATGATATGGGCATACGTGGCGATCTTGAGACCTGGGCACCCATGGTGCTTGGTACGTCATCCCTCACCTTGCTTGACCTTACCACTGGCTATGCCACCTTTGCCGGTGGCGGGAAATTGGCAACACCCTATGCCGTGCTGGAAATCCGCAAACCAACGGGTGACCTGATTTATGCCCGCGCCAAAAACGCCGCAGCAGCACCGCAAGTGGAGAGCGCCGAGACCATTGCAGACCTGAATTCCATGCTCGGAGCGGTGGTGAAAACCGGTACCGCCAAAAAAGCCGACCTTGGCTTTGCGCCGCAAGGTGGCAAGACTGGCACCAACCAGAGTTATCGCGATGCCTGGTTCATCGGGTTTACAGCTCACAATGTCACAGGCGTGTGGGTTGGCAATGATGATTTCACCCCCATGAACGAAGTCACGGGTGGCCGCATCCCCGCACCCATCTGGAAGAGTATCATGGAAGTGGCCGAGCAAGGTTTGAAGCCTGAGGGTCTTGCAGGCCTGCCACTGGACGATAGCTATACCAAGGTGGCCATAGCCGAGCCGCCTGCTGCTCCCGTGATTGACGAAACGCCTGATGCCAGCGCCGACACCGCAATTGCATCAAGCGGTGACGAAGGTCAGGATGTTCTCGACGGAATGTTCAACCTTTTTGAGAAAAAGCGCCCCGCTGTATCAAACAACCAGACGCGCAAAAGAAAATTCCGCAGGCAACGCCGGCTGGCGAACAATGATCCACAATTGCAATTGCCGCCCGCCAATGTGCAGCGCGCACCCCGTCGGAATTTTTTCGACCAGTTGTTCAATCCGTCCCAACCGCGCAAGAAGCGCAGATCACTTTTCAGCTTCTGATGTTGGCGTAATGCTTCCCCAACTGGCAATTGCGGGTTAAGAGCAACAGCAATGAATCGTGCCATCATTCCTCTCATCCTGTTATGCGCAGGCCTCGTGCTGGGTCTGCTTTCGGCACAATACATGATGGAGCATGCCACGCTGGAAGCACCCATTGCAAACAGTGGCTGGAAAGAAATTCGCGCTGGAAACCAGGATTTGAAATCAACCTATCTTGCGGGTCATTTTTTGCGACGTGGCCAATTGCCACCACCGAAGGGCAGCCGCTTCTTTGTGCGCACCGCAGACGATGACGGCAACGGCCTTCGTGGTGACTGTGTCGTCACCGTGTCAGGCACATTCCCGGTGGCGCGCTGGTGGTTTGTCAGCGCATCATCAGGCAAAGGCCGCACCTCACTTGATGCAGCAGAGGCCATTCGCGAGACCTCGGGTGAAACGATGCTTTCACTGTCCATGTCTCCCGTTCCTGGAAACTGGCTGATTCCGCCGTCAGGAGGTGCTTATGAGTTGCAATTGGTGCTGTTTGGTCTCACCGAAGACGCTGCGGGCTATGTGCCACCTCTGCCACGCGTCAAACGGCTGGGGTGCTGAACCATGCGCCGTCAACTTTTCTGGCTTGTCGCCTCGGCCATACTCGGCCTCATCGCCCATGTCAGCTATGTACTGTTTATGCCCAGCCGCAGTTTGAGTGCGGCCGTCGATGTGGCGCTGGGCACCGTGAAAACCAATCAGTTTTCAGTTCTGGACCCTGCGGCCCAGATCAAATTGATACCTTTTGTCTCCGCAGAGCATGTTGTGGGGATCTGCAAATTTGATCTGGGCTCCGGCCCGGTCAAGCTGACCGCAAAGCTGCCCGTTGGTTTCTGGTCCTTTGCTGTCTACACCATGCGTGGTGCACAGGTTTATGCCCTGAACGACACACAAGCCGACACCAATACATTTTCCGTCGAGTTGTCGCGCGACAGCGGCCTGTTGTCCAAATTACTGGGAGGCAATGAAGATGCAGTCGACGTCACGGCCGACGACATTGGCTGGCACGTAAGTCTCAGCGAAAAGCAGGGCGTTGCCGTGTTGTGGATGGCCATTGCCGATCCGCTGCTGCGCAAGCAGGCCGAAGACGTGATCAGGCAAAGCCGCTGCGTCAAGCCGGAAGGCTGAGTCTAGTTCGCAATCCGGGTTGGCGCATCGATTGCAAGCCGGGCCTTGTCCCGCATCGCTTCAAAATCAATGCGCTCGACGCGCACACCATTGTAAATCAAAATTGTTGCCGTATGACCAGGCTCCAGGGCTGGCTTTTCAATGATGCTGCGTTGTTGAAACTGCAAAATGGCAGCCATGGTCTTTTCCCTGTAACCCGCGTTGACGTAACTTCGATGGCCTGATCAAAACCAGTTATAGTTAACAATTGCATAAAGCTGAGACTCGCTGAGCTGCAATTTGCAAAATTGAACCTGCATACAGGATAATCCGGTCAATATTGGCCGTGTTGCACTTCGCAATCCTGTGCATTAAACCTCCACCAAACATCATAACAGGGGAAGCCATGTCAAACCTAACACTCGCAAACCGCATCTGGCCTGAGGCCACGGCGACCAATCTTGTGCGCAATCTGGTCTTAGCGATTGCGGGCAGTTTGCTGGTTGCAGCCGCAGCGCAAATCACGGTGCCCATGTGGCCTGTGCCGATGACGTTGCAGACACTCGCCGTCCTCGGCGTGGGTGCAGCCTATGGCGCGCGCCTGGGGGCTGCAACACTGTTGCTTTACGCATTTGAAGGGGCAATTGGTTTGCCGTTCTTTGCAGGCGGCAAGGCTGGTATTGCCGATGCCAAACTGGACTATTTCCTGCCTGCTGGTTCCATGGGCTATGTCGTGGGGTTCATCCTCGCCGCATTTTTGCTGGGAAGGCTGGTTGAATCTGGTTGGGCCAACACGTTCCTGAAATCGGTCTTCGCCACCCTGGCTGGTGCTGTCGTGCTTTATGTACCGGGCCTGATCTGGCTCGGCATCTGGGCGGCAAAAACCCAGGGCATGGACGCCAGTGCAGCCACGCAAGCCGCCATCAGCTGGGGCCTGACACCTTTCCTGCTGGGAGACGCCGTGAAGGCGATCATCGCCGGCCTCGCAGTGCCCGCTGCGGGATTGGCATTTTCGCGGAAAAGCTGACGCAACGAAAGGACCTCATCCGGCGCTTCGGATGAGGTCCTGTTCTTTACTGCTGCGGTGGTGGCGAGATCGCTCCCATCATCGCCGAGAAATCCGTGCCATTGACCAGCAGTTTCCCCTCGGGACTCATGGTCACCTCCCAGGTAATGGCATCGCCATCGGCCTTGGCAATGCCCTTTGCCGCGAACAACATGGCCATGCCCTGCTGTGCCGTCGGGTCAGTCGCAGCCTGCTGTAGTTGCGCAATCACCTTGTCCATGCCGGTCATGCGGAACTTGGCATTGACCTTCGGCAATCCGGCAAAACTGATATCCGACGTGCCCTCATAGGTGAGGCTGAACAGATCGGCCGTGATCTCACCCTGGGGAATGGTAAGCTTGATCCCATTCGTGGGCGCGAAAGCTGCGAGATAGGCGGCATTTGATTCAGGCGGAACCGGCTCTGGCTTGCTTACATCCATTTCCGTGATAAACTTGCGGGTGGGGGCTTCGAGATCAAACCCCGAAACCTCAAAGCCCAGCTTGATCTTCGTCGGTATCAGACCCTTGCTCCAAGGCGGCAGCGGCAGCCCTTCCGGCAAGGTGAAACCGCTGATTTCAAAGCTTTCCCCAGCATGGCCGTCTTTCACCGCACCGCTGAGACCTACGCCGCTGCCGCCACCCGCCATGACAAACTTGCCATAGCTTGTGTCCACACTCAGGTTTTCGAACGTGCCATCAGATTGAATGGCGGTGAAGAATGGCAAGGTGGCCAGAAGTTTTTCCTTCAAGACCGCCTGATCCTTGATCATCATTTCTTTCGAAGGATGCGACACGAAAAATGCCGCCACGTCCATCAGGGGTTTGGAGAATAGCCCCTTAGCCGTGGTCACATAGCTGCCCTTGGCCATATTGGCCACGTAGTTGATATTCGGCGAACCAGCCTGCACCATTTCCGGTGGCATTTCGATTGTGGTGGACGATACTAGACCGGTAAATGTCAAGCTTCCCTCACTGTCGATCAGGCCATTGCCGACATCCGTGGCCGTGCCCTTGCCCACCATGGAATCGATGGCGGAAGCCCCGTTGGTGACAATCTTGCTGTTGGGGTCTGTCTGGGTTTGGGAAATGCTGAGTTTTGAAATGTTGTAGTTTGAGTCCATGAAAGCATAGAGCGTGTCATTGTAGGTGCCATTCCACTCCACCTTGGGGCTTTCCAGTGCGAAACTGAATTTGCCAGGCACTGATGCGGAAAGCGAATAGGGACCAGAAGACGTAACAGCCCACAAACCGTTGCCCTGGGGCACGGCTTTGAAGTGGTAGGGTGCGGCCTTGGCGGTGAATCCGCCCTCGGTAATCTTGTTCAGATAGGGCATGACATCCAGCGAAATATCATATCCGTCGCCATCGGGCGTGACAGTCACCACACCCGGCTCCTTGCCGATATAGGTTTGGATCGACGCCAAAATGCTGGCCGCGTCCTCCGCCGTTGCCGCAGCAAAACCCGCCGTTGATGTTGCCAGAAGTATAAAAAGGCCGAGGCCGAGTTTCCGTGTAATCATGATCACCTACCGTTGCTGCGCCCCGAAGTCGTTTTGAGCCGTGTTTTGCGTTCACGTCAACCATGAGAATTTTCATGGCTAACATCAAGCCGTCATCACCCCACCACAGATTTGCCGTGGTCCGGGTCTTCTAATCCAGCGAGGGATCTGGGAACGACAGGAGACGACCCAATGAAAATCATGCTTGCAGGCCTATTGCTGGCCACCACCTGCTGCTCATCTGGATATGCAGCCGAGTTTTCACCAGCGTCCCATATCGATGCCGTGACGGTGTTTCCGCAAGGGGCCGATGTGGTGCGCGAAGTGGCCTATGACGTGCCACCGGGCAGCCACAGCTTGATCCTCACGGACCTGCCCCAGAACATCGACGCCCAATCGATTCGCGTTGAAGGGGTGGGCGAAGGAGACTTGCTGGTCGGCTCTGTTGATACCCGCAACCACTATCTGGGTGCGGCGACCATTGATGCCCAGCGCAAGGCGCTGGAAAAAGACATCCAGAATTTGCAGGTTGAACGCCAGGGGCTGGACCAGACGGTGGCTGATCTCAACCAGCAGCGCAACATTCTCTATGGCCTTGCCGACAAGCAACTGGTGCCGCAATCAACAACAGAAACCACCAAGGGCATTGACGCCCTGCAACTGGGCAGCCTGCTTGACGTGGTGGGGCATCGCCTGGCGGCGCTGTCGAAAGACGTGATGACCGCCCAGTCGCGCCAGCGTGACATTGATGAGAAGGTGAATGAGCTTTCCGCCAAACTCAATGAATTGGCCCCGTCGGAAGAATACCGCACGGAAGTGGTGGTGAACGTGGAAGCCAGCGCTGCCGCCAAGGGCGCACTGCGCATTTCTTACCGTGTGCAGGAAGCCGCGTGGACGCCTTTCTACGATGCGCGTCTCACCATTGGTGACGGCAAGGCAAAACCCATGCTTGATCTGATACAGCGTGGAGAGGTCACCCAGAACACGGGCGAGGTGTGGAAGGATGTTGTGCTGACACTCTCCACCGCCCGCCCCAGCGGCAGCACCGCCGCCGTTGACCTTGCAGCCTGGGAAATCGGGAAGGTGGAACCGCCACCACCGCCATTGGCTGCCGCTCCACAGCCGCTCGCAGAAGGCGAACTCAAGCTTGAGGATGATACGGGTGCGTCGAACTTCAAATCCCGCACCTTGCAGCTTGCCAAACCAAAGAAGGTCATTGCCCAGGCCCAGGCCACTGTTGAAACCGCAGGATTCCAGGCCACCTATGCCATTGCTGGCCGCGTGAGTGTGGACAATGCTGGCCAGAGCAAGAAAGTCCGGATCACCTCAAACCAGATTGAAGCCCATCTCTCCGCCATTGTGGTGCCGCGGGTTGAGACCACCGCCTATCTCTCCGCCGCCTTTGAAGTTGCAGGCAAGGGTCCACAACTGGGCGGCATCGTCAACCTGTTCCGTGAGGGCGTCTATGTGGGCCATGGCATGCTGCCCTTGCTCAACCCCTCGGAAAAAACCGAACTCGGCTTCGGCTCTGATGATCTGTTGAAAGTCACCCGCGCGGAAGTAAAGCGCGTGACAGGCGAAGAAGGCCTGCTGACGTCGTCCAACGTGGATGAGCGCGCCTGGGACATTACGGTCAAAAACCTGCACACCCAGGCGATGGCCGTGCGCGTGGTGGATCGTGTGCCTTTCACGGCGTCCAAGGACATCGAAATCACCGAACTGTCCAACATGACACCACCTACGATCCGCGATCTCGACAAGCGCCGGGGCGTACTGGCGTGGGATTTCACGCTGGAACCCCAAGCCGAGAATGCCCTGAAAACCGGCTACAAGGTCAGCTGGCCCCAAGGCATGCAAGTCAGCCTTGTGGAGTAGTCATTTGCGCGGTTGCGCCACAGGTAAATTGCTGTAAGAGCGGTCAACGGCCCCTGCGAGTCCCCATCTCGCCGGGGCCGTTTTCGCGTTCTTGAAGGAGCCTGCAATGGCAAACGTGGCAGTGGTTGGCGCCCAATGGGGCGACGAAGGCAAGGGCAAGATCGTGGACTGGCTGTCCGAACGCGCCGACGTGGTGGCGCGCTTCCAGGGCGGCCACAATGCCGGCCACACGCTCGTCATCAACGGCACCACCTACAAACTCTCGCTGCTGCCCTCAGGCATCCTCCGCCCGGGCAAAATGTCGGTCATCGGCAATGGCGTGGTGGTGGACCCCTGGGCGCTGGATTCCGAAATCGAAAAGCTGCGGGCGCAAGGTGTATCCATCTCCCGCGACAACCTGCGCCTTGCCGCCAATGCCACCCTGATCTTGCCCCTGCACCGCGAACTCGATCAATTGCGCGAAGCCGCTGCGGGCGATGGCAAGATTGGCACCACGGGCCGTGGCATCGGCCCGGCCTACGAAGACAAGGTGGGCCGCCGCGCCATCCGAGTGAACGACCTGGCCGACCTCTCCACCATTGGCCCCAAGGTTGACCGCATGCTCACCCATCACAATGCCCTGCGCCGGGGCATGGCTGTGGCCGAAATCACCGCTGCATCGGTGTTGAAGGAATTGGCCGAAATCGCCCCCAAGATTTTGCCCTATGCCGACGCCGTCTGGGACCTGCTGGACGAGCACCGCAAGAAGGGCAACCGCATCCTGTTCGAAGGTGCGCAAGGCATCCTGCTTGACATCGACCACGGCACTTACCCCTACGTCACCTCATCCAACACCGTCGCAGGCCAGGCCGCAGCAGGTACCGGCATGGGGCCATCGGCGGTGAGTTATGTCCTCGGCATCTGCAAGGCCTATACCACCCGTGTCGGTTCCGGCCCTTTCCCGACAGAGCAAGCCAATGACGTGGGCGAATGGATTGGACAGCGGGGCCGCGAATTCGGCACCGTGACGGGGCGCAAACGCCGATGCGGCTGGTTTGATGCCATCCTGGTGCGCCAGGCCATCAAGACCTCGGGCATTCAGGGCATCGCCCTGACCAAGCTCGACGTGCTTGACGGCCTTGAAGACATCAAGGTCGGCATCGGCTATCGCCTCGACGGCAAGATCATCGAACGCTTTCCCGCCGCCGAAGAGGCGCAAAAGCGCGTGGAACCCATTTATGAAAGCTTCGAAGGCTGGAAAGGCACCTCGGCAGGTGCCAGGTCCTGGAACGATCTCCCGGCCCAGGCCGTCAAGTATGTGCGCTTCCTGGAAGAACTCATTGAATGCCCGGTGGCACTGCTCAGCACCTCACCCGAACGCGACGACACCATCCTGATGCGCGACCCGTTTCAGGATTGAGACGCCTTCGTAGCCTGCGCATCCGCCTTGATCCGGGCCACCATCGAAGCCAGACCGTTCGAACGCTGTGGCGTCAAATGCTCTTTCAACCCCAATTCTGCAAACAGGGGCACTGCATCCAGTTGCACGATTTGGTCAACTGTTAACGGGGCGTAAATCATGAATGCTATCGCGATAAGGCCCTTGACAATCAGGGCATCGCTGTCGCCTTGCAGGCTGAGTTTCGCGTCTGGCGTAGGTGTGGAATAGATCCAGACCTGGCTGGCGCAGCCGTTGACTTTGGTCGCAGAAGATTTCAGCGCATCAGGCATGGGCGGCAAGGCACGACCCAGGTCGATGACATGTTTATAGCGCTCTTCCCAATCATCGAGAAAAGCGAAATCTTCACGCAACTGTTCAAATGTCTGAACCATGTCCAGCACATAGGGCGTCAGACCTTGAACCTCAACCCTTTGGCTTGTCGCGGGGCTTCTTCCATTCTGGAACCAGATCAGCGAGGGAGAGCGTATTCTGGCTCTGCTTCAAGTCCACCGGTTTTGCGGGCGCTGACGACGTTTGAATGGAATCGGCTTCTGCAACAGATGGCTTTTCCTTGCCATCATTGGCCCATTCATAGATCAGCTTGGCCGAATATTTGGCCTTGCCTTCCATGGTTTGGGCCACCGCACCCGCAGTAACGCAGACATTTGGATTGCGCTGGCAAAAGCTGCGCATGTCCGCCATAGTTTCCGCAGCTGCGGCAACGTAGGCAAAAGTTCCCGGTGCCGCAGAAGGTTGCAAACCCGTCAGCTCCGGTGGCGGCGAAGGCATGAGCGCTATTCCAGCACTCACGACCAACAGTGTTCTCAGCATCCCCATGGCATCACCTTCTGGTGTTCCCTTTGTTATGGGCTTGTCTTAGCAGGTCCACATTGGCGTTCCGTGAAACTGCGTGGGAGATTTTAAGTCAAATCGGAACAGGTCAATTCAGGATTTGTTAAGCATAGGGATTGCGCTGGAAAGGCGACGTTAACCAGCGGCACTGCACAGTGAGTTTCGTCGAGTCGTATGTGGGTTTGGGTTTTGCGTAAACGGAAGAATGCATCTGTCGTTGTGGATGAGCCGCGGCCGTCCAAACCCATCGCTGTGGTCCTATCCACGGCGGCCTTCGCTGGATGCTGTGCAATTGTGTTCAATACGTTTTTCAGTCAGGCACCATCTGGCACCACTGCGCAATTCTCAGGCCGCAATGACGGCAGCACGCGGGTGACCATAGAAGCAGGTCAAAAAACATCCCGTACCATCGTATTGAAATATGATGTGCTTGTGGAAGACGTGCAGCGCGAGCTATTGGCTACAGGACATTTTGAAGGCCTGGTCGATGGCGTAACGGGTCCGAGGACGAAAATTGCCGTTGAGAACTATCAGCGCGAAAACAAACTGGATGTGACGGGTGAGGTTTCAAAGTCACTGCTTGAGCATATCCAATACACACGGAAGCTGAACCAGGCAGCAGAGTTCACAGGCTCAGTGACGGCGGAACAACCGCTGGCCCTGCCATCGGTGAAACCGCTTGCTCAACTTGAGAAGAAGGCGATCGCAAAGCCACAAGTGAAGCCCGTGGGCGACAACGCCATTTCAAAACTACAGGTTCGTCTCGCGATGCTGGGATACGATCCAGGCAGCCGGTCAGGCCAGCTTGATGAAGGCACACGTTCGGCTATCCTGATTTTTGAGATGGACCACGGCTTGCCCATGCAGGGCAAAATTTCGAAGGCGCTTTTGACTGCGCTCAAGTCAGCTGAAGCGGCGAAAAAACCTTAGGTCATGTCAGCCCGGCTGAAAACCGAGCTGTGGGTTCAGGCGTTTTTGCGCCGTTGCCAGATTGATGGCAAATTTGGCGCCGTTTTGCATCGTGGACATGCCGATGCGGGGGCTCTGCTTGTGGTCATCAACCATCTCGATAACACATACAGTCTGTTGGGACCACCTCCAGGCCCGGCTTATGGTGATGAGGGGGAGCGGCTGTTCGAAAATCGAACTGTGACGCCCTTGTCATGGCCCGATGTCAATGAAAAGATTCAGCGCGCGCGCCGCTATGACAACGACCTGTGGGTCATCGAAGTTGAAGATCGAACCGGTTTTGGCGGATTGAATACGCAATTGGAATAGTTTTACCGCCTTCACCGAAGTGTCGTTCTCTTCGGTTGATAAAGCCTTGGTGCAATGAAGGGCCACCTGCGGAAATGCACTGTGCTATGCTCATGAAATTAGCAGACTCAAGACATCTTGATGCAGATGCGTGGCAGGATCGGCGAAGTGTTCCACGATTGTATAGTGGTTGGTGCCGGCGATGGATTCGCAGCGCGATGTGAGACCCTTCCAGGCTTTTGCCAGATCTTGCGCCTGGCGGTGAAATTCTTCCGGTTCATCATCGCCCACGGCCAGCAGCATGCGGCAATTGCTGTGTGGAACTGCATCCAGCAAATTCAATTCCTGTGCACTGTCTGCCGTCAGGTGCAGATCAGCATTGACGCTGGTGTGCAGCAAAGGGGTGACATCGAACACGCCAGACAATGACACGACGGCTTTGATGGGATCAGCGGGAAGACCACGGGTTTTCCAATCCACCGTGGCATGCAGCGCTGCGAGGTGGCCACCTGCAGAATGGCCAGCCACGACAATGCTGTGACGTTCCGCCGGGTCAAGCACCCGGGCCCAGAGATAGACAAAGGCTTGCAGGACGCTCCTTCGAATGTCACGCAAAGTCACATCGGGGCAGAGCGGATAGTTGATCAAGGCCACTGATATGCCGCGCGCGAGGAAATGCTCCGCAATGAAGGATGTCTCGAGCTTGGAATGCATGCGCCAATAGCCGCCGTGAATGAACACAAGGGTGGCGCGGGCGTTGGGGGCACGAAACAGGTCAAGATTTTCCCGGGGGTGGGAGCCGTATTTGAAATCCGTCATCGGTGCAAGGTCACTGCGCAGCTGGATAGAACGCTTGCGCCAGCGATCGATGATTTCCGTCGCATTGGCGACAGCGAGCCGTGGATTATATTGCTGTTCATACCAGGCGGCATCGTTGGTCATTGGGCGGTTGCTTTCAAAACGCGGGCCAGGTTTTGTTCGTGGATGGCGCGGTAGGGTTCAAACATGTTCACCCAGCCACGGGACAGGGGACCGGCAATCAATTCTTCCAGCGGTTGCTTGCGCAGAATTTCGTCGTCGCGGCAGCGTTTCAGCATGCGGATATATTGTTGCTGGGCCTTGATCAGGCCCTTGTCATATCCGCCTGCTGCGATGATGTCAGGGTCGCCATGGTTGGGCAGAATAAAGGCGGGTTCGAGTTGCGACAGCCGGTCGAGATCGGTGAGATGGATATCGAAGTGTTGTGGCTCGGCGACATAGGTGACCGTGTCCTCCATGGTGTCGCCCGCCAGCAGAAGATCGCGTTCGGGAATCCAGATGACGGTTGCATCATCGCTGTGAATATTGACCTCGATCAGTTCCACCGCGATCTTGCCCACCGTCAGCGTCATGCGGCCACCGAACATGCGGTCCGGCAATACCAGGGGATTGATGGCGGGCGGGCCATGGTGCGTGCCATGCTCGATCGCAGTCTGGTGTTCACGCAGATGTGCGAAGGTCCGGCGGTTGGCAATCACCGGGCAATCAGCAAAAACATGGGTGCCCGCCACGTGGTCAAGATGCCAGTGGCTCAAGACGACCGTGAAGTCGGTAACGCCCCTTGCAACAAGCGTATCGCGGATGAACCGGGCGTGCGGTACCGACACATGGGTGTCATAGATCAACGCCGCTTTGCCACTGACAATAGCATAGGACGCAATGCCGAGAGACAAGGCACCATCATCCACCCAGTTGTGTTCGGCCATGAACTGCTGACCCTCTACGCGGCCATCATAGAAGGCGAGGATGTTGGGGTGAGGTTCCAATAGGCGCAGGTGTTTCAGAAGGTCAGTGCTCATGCAAGGCCATTTGCACCTTGTGGCGCAGCTTTGGCAACACATCCCTTTCGAACCATGGATTGGCCCTGAGCCACATGCCGTTGCGCGGTGATGGGTGGGGCAAGGGCACTGTGGCACTTGTGTCCCATGTCCGCACCTGTTCGGTCAGGCTGCGCTTGTCGTCTGGAAAATGAAAGGCTTGCGCATATTGGCCGATGACCAGGGTGAGTTTGATATTGGCCAAAAGCGGCAGAAGCTTTGGCCGCCAGCGCGGCGCACATTCAGGCCGTGGCGGCAAGTCGCCACCCCTGCCATTTCCCGGATAACAAAAGCCCATGGGCAGGCAGGCGATGACGGTCTCGTCGTAGAAGGTTTCTCTCGACACGCCCAGCCATAACCGCAGCCGGTCACCAGACACATCATCAAAGGGCAGACCCTTGGCATGGGTCAGACGGCCCGGTGCCTGCCCGGCGATGAGAATGCGGGCGTTCTGCCCGATCTGGAAAATGGGCTTGGGTCCGAGCGGCAAATCCGCACAAAAGCTGCACCGCCGAACGTCTGCAATCAGGCTGGCAAAATCGTCAGCCACGGGGATCAATCGGGGTGATGGCCCCAAGGTCCAGCACATCTTCCACATGCTTGGCCACCGCCAACAACCTTGCATCAGTGCGATTGGCCGTGATGATCTGCAATCCCACGGGCAGACCTGTCGTGGTGAAACCACAGGGAATGGAAATTGCCGGACAGGCGCACAATGTGGCCACAGCAGCAATCAGCAACCAGTCCACATAGGTTTCAAACTCCACCCCGTTGCAATGGGTGACATAGCGCTGCACCACGGGGAATGGTGGCACGATGGTTGCCGGGCAGAGCAATGCATCATACTGCTGCAGGAACTCATGCATGCGCTGGAACAGGGCACCGCGCTGGGCTTCAGCGATTGCAATGTCCTCACCTGTCAGTGCGAGACCCTTTTCGATGTTCCAGACCACATCCGGCTTCAACTGGGCCCGGTGGTGTTGCAGCAACGTCCGCATGCCCGTGGCAAAGCCCAGGGCCCTGAGGGTTTGAAAGCATTGCATGGCTTCGTGCATGTTAGGCTGCGCCTCTTCGACGGTGACACCGCTGGCCTCCAGTTTGCGTGCAGCGGCCATCACGATATCCGCCACCTCAGGATCAACCGGTGTGACGCCCAGATCACGCGACACCGCCACGCGCTTCGGCTTCCAGCGGTTCTGCATCACGGCAGAAAAGGAATGCTTGTCCTTCGGCAAGGACAGTGGATCACCAGACTCAAGGCCGCTCATGGCATCCAGCAGCAAGGCCAGATCAGCGACATTGCGCGCCATGGGGCCTTCCACGCCCAGGGTGCCGTCAATCTTTCCGTGTACGGATGATGCCACGCGCCCGGGTGACGGTCGCATGCCCACCACGCCAC
The DNA here is from genome assembly GCA_964244825.1 of uncultured Aestuariivirga sp. GTDB lineage: Bacteria > Pseudomonadota > Alphaproteobacteria > Rhizobiales > Aestuariivirgaceae > Aestuariivirga. The sequence continues at coordinate 1,134 of CAXTKL010000036.1, read as the reverse complement.
AAAAGCTGGCGGGGTTGCGCAGCGATCCCCCCATATCAGAGCCATGGGCGAGCCATGCCATGCCCGTGGCCAATGCAGCAGCAGCACCACCGGATGATCCAGCGGGAGTCAACACCAGGTTCCAGGGGTTTCGCGTAATGCCAAACACATCATTAAAGGTCTGGCCGCCGGCACCAAATTCCGGGGTATTGGACATGGCGTAGACAATGCCGCCCTCGGCTTCCAGATGCTTCACCAGAATGTCTGATGTGGGGGCGATGCGGTTTGCGAAGATGCGGGAACCCTGGGTGGAGCGCACGCCCTGCACATCCGTCAAATCCTTGATGGGCACGGGAAGCCCGGCCAGAAGCCCGCGCTCGCTGATGGGGCGCTGCATGATGTCCCGGGCGTGTTTGCGGGCGCGGTCAAAACACAAGGTGACAAGGGCATTCACCTTCGGGTTCACCGCTTCAATGCGGCGTTCCAGCGCATCGAGGCACTCCAGGGGCGAAAGCGCCCCCGCTTGCAGGCGGAACACCACATCCACAGCGTTCATGCGCAGAATATCAGGCAAATTACACAATCCTTGTGGTTCATCCGCTGGCTCCAGTGAATCGTGTTGCTGGCACGGGGTCAAGCGCATTACAATGCTGGCTGATATTCGCATTTGTATGGAGAGCAATATGAACGCACCCGTCACCTCCCCCCACGCCGGCATGAACAAAGCCTGGGTTGACCGCCGCGCCAAGGCCGTGTCGCGCGGGGTGGGCATGGGGGCTGCCGTGATGGCAGACAAGGCCGAGAATTCCGAAATCTGGGATATCGAAGGCAACCGTTACATTGATTTTGGCGGCGGCATTGCCGTGGTGAACACGGGCCACCGCCATCCACTGGTCATGAAGCGTGTCTACGAGCAGTTGGAAAAGGTTACCCACACCTGCGCCATGGTGATGCCCTATACGCCCTTCGTCGAAGTCTGTGAAAAACTGAATGCGGTGGCCCCGATTTCGGGTGAGGTGAAATCAGCACTGGTGACCACGGGTGCAGAAGCTGTCGAAAACGCGGTCAAGTTCGCGCGGTCCTATACGGGCCGTAGTGACGTCATCGCCTTCCACGGCGGCTTCCATGGCCGCACCTTGCTGGGCATGGCGCTGA
>CAXTKL010000035.1:24455-26478 GCA_964244825.1 uncultured Aestuariivirga sp. | reverse complement strand
TCGCGCACTTTTGCTGCATAGCCAGAAAGATCGGTTTCCGTCCGTTGCAACAGGCGCCGACATTGTTCGGCAGTCAGTTTTGAAAGGTCGTGGAAGTTTATTTTTGAGGGCATGGGATTCCTGTAAGTTTGAACTAGAGCGCCGCGAGAATGCCGCCATCAACCGGCAGGCAGGCTCCTGTGATATAGCGGGATGCATCGGAGCATAAAAACACGCTGGCTCCAACCAGGTCAGAGCGTTCGCCGAAACGTGCCTGCGGAATTTTTGCAAGCATGGCGCTTTGCCACTCCTCATTCTGATAAAATTCCTCCGTCAGCGCCGTGCGAAAATAGCCGGGGGCCACGGCATTGACGCGGATGCCGCGCGCCGCCCATTCCACTGCAAGTGCGCGTGTCATGCCCAGCAAACCAGACTTTGAACTGCCGTAGGGAACAGCGGTGGCGATACCACGCTCTGAGGTGAGCGAGCAGATGTTGAGAATGCTTCCGCCGTTGTGCATGGCTTTGGCAGCGGATTGGGAGGTAAAAAATGCGCCCTTCATATTGGTGTCAACAATGCGGTCCCAGAGGGCTTCTTCCACATCGAGAGATGATGACACCTGCTCCACGCCAGCATTATTGATCAAGATGTCGAGTCCACCCATTTTTGCCACGGCGTCAGTAACGCCTCTCCTGATGTTTTCGACGCTGGTCACGTCCATGGCAACAGCGTGGGCAGCATGGCCCGCTGTGCGCAACGCATTGGCAGCGGTTTGCAGTTGATCAGAATCGCGAGCCGCGAGTGTAACGACGGCGCCTGCCGACGCCAGTCCTTCAGCGATGGCCCGTCCAATGCCTCGGCTGGCACCGGTGATGAGGGCGCATTTGCCTTTCAGCGAAAATGAAGGGTTCGACATAGGCGATTGTTATCGCCCGCCGAGGGTACTGGCAACGGCTTCTAGGTGCCAACCCGTCCGAAGCGCTCGTCAAAGGCATAGCCCGCAGCACGCACGGTACGGATCGGGTCTTTTTCCTTGCCCCGGCTCAGGGATTTGCGCAGGCGGCCCACGTGCACATCGACAGTGCGCTCATCCACATCCACATCACGGCCCCAGACCGTGTCAAGCAACTGCGCCCGGGCATAAACCCGGCCTGGATTACGCATCAGCTGTTCAAGCAGGCGAAATTCAGTGGGCGAGAGGTTGATGTCGCGGGTACCCCGGCTGACGCGCTTGGACCGGCGGTCCAGCAACAAATCACCCGCCTGCAAGTGTTCGGCCACAGCGTCAGGGTTGACGCGGCGCAGGATGGTTTTGATACGGGCCAGCAGTTCCGGCACCGAGAAGGGCTTCACCAGATAGTCATCGGCACCCGTGGCCAGGCCACGGACGCGTTCGGTTTCTTCACTGCGGGCTGTCAGCATGATGATGGGAATATCCCGCGTTTCAGCCCGCGCACGCACCAGGCGGCAGACTTCAATGCCGGAAATTCCGGGCAACATCCAATCGAGAATGATCAAGTCCGGGCGCTCTTCGCCGATCAGGAAAGGCACGTCTTCTCCCTGCGCCGAAACCCGGACACGGTAGCCTTCCGATTGAAGATTGTATTGCAGCAGTATCTGAATGGGCTCTTCGTCTTCGATGAGCAGGATGGAGGCTGTCATGGCATCATCAATCCACAGCCCGCATCATGGCGGTCACATCTTTCTTCGGGCGGGATTCCAGAATTGTCGTGCCATGAATCAAGTAGTGAACATTCTCGGCTATGTTTGTGGTGTGGTCGCCGATGCGTTCCAGGTTCTTGGCCCCAAACAACAGGTGCGTGCACAGGCTGATGTTGCGCGGGTCTTCCATCATATAGGTCAGCAATTCGCGGAAAATGGAATTGTAAAGAGCGTCCAGATCTTCGTCGGCCCGCCAGACGGCCAGACCCTTCTGGTCGTCGCGTTCGGCATAGGCATCCAGCACCTGTTTCAGCTGGGCTTGCGCCATAGTGCCCATGCGGGCCAGGCCGGTTGACAGCTTGCGCGGCAAGGCTTCCGAAAT
>CAXTKL010000035.1:0-24355 GCA_964244825.1 uncultured Aestuariivirga sp. | reverse complement strand
TAGTGCCCATGCGGGCCAGGCCGGTTGACAGCTTGCGCGGCAAGGCTTCCGAAATAGCATGGGTGCGCTTGGCCGTGTTCTTGGCAAGATCGCCGATGCGCTCAATATCTGACGACACGCGCAGCGCCACCATGATTTCGCGAAGGTCCAATGCCATGGGCTGGCGCTTGGCAATGGTCAATATAGCCTTTTCCTCGATGAGGCGCTCAAGATTGTCCAACTTTTCATCGTTGCGAATGACCAAGTCGGCCAGTGTCGTGTCGCGGCGTGACAGGGCCTGAATGGCACTGGCCAATTGTTCTTCTGCAAGCCCACCCATTTCCGCAAGTTGGGTTTTCAGCGCTGCAATATCCTGGTCATAGGCCTTGGCAATGTGGTCTGACATGTTCGTTCCTTGAAGTCTCAGCCGAAGCGGCCTGTGATGTAGTCCTGGGTGCGCTTGTCCTGGGGGCGGGTGAACATTTCGTCGGTGTCACCATATTCCACCAGGGTGCCCAAATGGAAAAAGGCCGTGAGCTGTGACACGCGCGCCGCCTGCTGCATGGAATGGGTGACGATGATGATGCAATAATTCTGCCGCAACTCGTCGATCAGTTCCTCAATGCGCGCCGTGGCAATGGGGTCGAGGGCGGAGCATGGCTCATCCATCAGGATCACTTCCGGATTGACGGCAATGGCACGGGCAATGCACAGGCGTTGCTGCTGGCCACCCGACAATCCGGTTCCGGACTGGTTCAGGCGATCCTTCACTTCCTCAAACAGCCCAGCCTTTTTCAGGCTGCTTTCCACCATGTTGTCGAGGTCAGCCTTGGTGCGGGCGAGGCCGTGAATGCGCGGGCCGTAGGCGACGTTTTCATAAATGGATTTCGGAAACGGATTTGGTTTCTGGAAGACCATGCCGACATGGGAGCGCAGTTGTACCACATCAACGTCTTTGTCGTAGATGTTCTTGTTGTCCATCTTAATATCACCAGAGATGCGGCAGCCCGGGATGGTGTCATTCATGCGGTTTACGGAGCGCAGGAAGGTGGATTTGCCACAGCCCGAGGGACCAATGAAAGCGGACACCGCCTTGTCTGGAATATCAATCGACAAATGTTTGATGGCGTGTTTCTCGCCGTAGTAGATATTCACGTCACGGGCGTTGATACGCATGGTGCGGCCCGCCATGACACGGGGTGAAGGCGGGGTGATGATTGATGACGATGTGTTGTCCATGATCCTGTCCATTACCAACGACGCTCAAATCTCTTGCGCAAATAGATCGCCACACCATTCAGGCACAGCAGGGTTCCCACCAGCACGATGATCGCCGCTGCGGTCTTCGATTGGAAAGCAAGTTCCGGCAAATCCGACCAAAGATAAATCTGCACGGGCAATACCGTTGCAGCGTCGGTGATGCCCTTGGGCACATCGGCGATGAAGGCCACCATGCCGATCATCAGCAAGGGTGCGGTTTCGCCAAAGGTACGCGCCAGACCGAGAATGGCACCCGTGAGAATACCGGGCAAGGCGAGTGGCAGAACGTGTTGAAACACCGCCTGCTGATGCGATGCGCCGACGCCCAATGCGGCTTCCTTGATGGACGGCGGCACAGCCCGCAGGGCAGCGCGGGAGGCGATGATGATCGTGGGCAACACCAGCAGTGCCAACACTAATCCACCCACCAGCGGCGCGGAACGTGGCAAGCCGAAGACATTCAGAAACATGGCAAGGCCCAGCAGACCGAAGATGATAGAGGGCACGGCGGCGAGATTGTTGACGTTGACTTCGATGATGTCCGTCCAGCGGTTCTTGGGGGCGAACTGCTCAAGGTAAATGGCAGCGCCAATGCCGAGCGGGATACCAAGCAACAAGGCAATGGCCACGGTGAAAAGCGAACCTACCAATGCACCGCGCAAGCCAGCCAATTCAGGTTCACGGGAATCTCCGTTGGTGAAGAGACGCCAGGCAAAATGCTGGGTCACCGGCAAGGTTTTTACCACGCGCTGCATCAACGCGTCATCGGAGCCGTCACTCAGGCCTTTGAGATAAAGGTCTGCATCGTCCGACAACAATACTTCCGTGGTGACCGTTTTGCCCACAAGCGTTGGGTCTGCAATCAACACCGCTTTCAGATTTTCTGCTGCATTCTGGGACAACAAATTGTTCAGTTGCTTGCGATCTGATCTTTCTGTGATGTCGGGGAACTGGGCGCGCCAGGATTCCTTGATCAAGGTGTCAAAATCGCTGTTTGCAATATTCGATGTGTCAAGCTTGGCCGGGTCCAGGGTAACGCTGATGGTGGCCTGGTGTTCAAAAAACGCGGGCCAGCCCTTGCGCACAATGTCTACCAGCAGATAAGCCAGAAACAGCGTGGTCAACACCAGCGCTGCCACACCATAGAAACGGAAGCGCTGCTCTGAGGCGTAACGCTTTTTCAATCGCGCGGCATAGGCTTGATCAAGGGTGTCAGTCATATTGCTGCCTGTATTTCTGTACCACCCGCAGGGCGATGTAGTTGAGGGCCAGCGTGAAGAAGAAAAGCACAAGGCCCAAGGCAAAGGCTGACAATGTCTTGGCCGAGTCGAACTCCTGGTCACCCACCAGCAGCGTGGCGATTTGCACGGTGATGGTTGAAACAGCTTCCAACGGATTGACCGACAGATTGGCAGCAAGGCCTGCGGCCATGACCACGATCATGGTTTCACCCACGGCGCGGGAAATCGCCAGCATGATGGCGGAGACAATGCCGGGCAAGGCTGCAGGCAAGACGACCCGCTTGATGGTTTCAGACTTGGTGGCCCCCATGGCATAGGAGCCGTCGCGGAGGGATTGGGGCACAGCATTGATGATATCGTCGGACAGGGATGAGATCAGCGGCACGATCATCATGCCCATGACAAGACCTGCTGCAAGTGCCGACTCGGATGATACGTCGAGGCCGAGGGACTGGCCAGAATTGCGCACCAGCGGTGCCACCGTCAGCGCAGCAAAAAAGCCCAGAACAACAGTGGGAATACCCGCCAGCATTTCCAGCAGGGGCTTGGCGATGCCGCGCACCCGGGGCGTTGAATATTCTGCCATGTAGATTGCTGAAAACAGTCCCAGCGGTGTTGCGATGACAAGGGCAATGAATGTGATCAGGAAGGTGCCCAGCAGCAGCGGTAGAAAGCCGAAGCTTGGTGGCGATCCGGTGGGGGCCCAGTGCGTGCCGAACAAGAACGAGAAGATATTGATTTCGCGGAAAAACACCAGAGACTCGAATACCACCGATGCGAAGATACCGATGGTGGTGAGAATGGCGACGACAGAGGACGCAATCAACAGACCCATAATGATGGCTTCAAAGGCCGGGCGTGCCCGGTATTTTGCTGCGACTCTCGAGATCGGGAACGCTGCGGCGAGCAGAGCTACGGCAGCGGACCCCAGCGCCAGAAACAACGCCTGTTCCGGAACAAAGCGCCGAATCAACAGCATGGTTGCGATACCCGCCAGGAGCGCGACAACAGCCGCAAGCAAGCCATGATAACCGGGCAGAGAGTGGAATTGACCTGTGCCTGCCGCGCGCATTGACGTGGCACGCTGGCTCGAAAAAAAATAGGCCGCCACGGTGGCCGCAAGGATTGCAAGCAGGGTCCAGTAAATCACGTCACGCCACCTCGGGAAAATAGCAGTGCGGGAGAGGACCTGTACATCCGAGGACCCTCCCCCGCCTTCAAAATTACTTCAAGCCGTCGGCTGAAATGACTTTGAGATCTGATGCAACAGCGCGAACCTTTTCAAGCTCTGCTGGTGGAAGAGTAACCAGACCTTTGGCACCCAGGTAACCATCTGCTCCCAGTGCTTTTTCGGAGACGTATTCGGCGATGAACTCTTTCATGCCCGGAATCACGCCGATGTGCTGTTTCTTGGCATAAATGAACAGCGGGCGCGACACCTTGTAGGAACCATCAGCGATGGATTCGTAAGTGGGTGCCTTGCCTTCAACCTCAATGCCCTTCACCACCTTCGAATTTTCTTCCAGGAAAGAGTAGCCGAAAATACCAACAGCATCAGCATTGGCTTGCAGTTTCTGCACGATAAGATTGTCGTTTTCACCAGCTTCAACATAGGCGCCATCTTCGCGCACAGCCTTCCAGACCTTTTCGAAAGCCTTGGCATCATCCTTCTTCAAGGCGGCGAGGCTTTCATATTTCTCCGCACCCTTTTCGAGCACCAATTCAGCAAAGCTGTCGCGGGTGCCGGACGTTGGCGGTGGCCCCAGGACTTCGATTTTTGTGGCAGGCAGCGCAGGATCAATATCGCTCCACATCTTGTTGGGGTTGGCAACAAGCTTTCCATCCTTGTCAGGAACTTCCTTCGCCAGGGCTTGGAAAATCTGCTGCTTGGTCAGGGCGAAATCCTTGGCGTCCTTCGAATGGGCCAGCGAAAGCCCGTCAAAGCCCACCTTGATTTCAACGATTTCGGTGACGCCGTTCTTGGCGCAATCATCGAACTCGGCCTTCTTAATGGGGCGCGAAGCATTTACGAAATCAGGCGTATCCTCGCCCACACCAGCGCAAAACAGCTTGACGCCGCCGCCCGTACCTGTCGACTCAACGACCGGGGTCTTGCCACCAGTCTTGCCGAAGGCTTCTGCGACAGTTGTGGTAAAGGGATAAACGGTGGAAGAACCGACGATGCGGATCTGGTCACGGGCTGCAAATGCGGGTGTTGCAACGAGAGCGAGAAGGCTCGCTGTCATGAGAATGCGTTTCATTTTTCTGTCTCCAGTTTTACGAACGTGAACAGCGTCTAGGGCTGCTTAGTGACTGTTATGCGACGTTATTAAAACAGTTTGATGACATTATATCTTATTGATTATGATATGTTTTCGGGAACGGTAGCAGTATTGTGAAAGAGCTGCCGCGGCCCACTTCAGACTCGATTAACAACTTGCCCCGGTGGCGGTTAAGGATATGCTTGCAGATCGCGAGGCCTAGTCCGGTGCCGCCTCTGGTGCGGCTGTCCTTGGCGTTCACGCGGTAAAACCTTTCGGTGAGACGCGGCACATGGTGGGATGCAATTCCCGGGCCGTTGTCTTCAACGCAGAGTTCAATGTCGCGCGCTCCGATGCCGCCAGAAATGCGGATCAGTTTGCCGTTCCCTGCATATTTCAACGCATTTTCCACGAGGTTATGAATCACCTGCGTCAGTTGATTGCTGTCACCGGTTACCATCAGCTTGTCTGGGAGATCGACGATCAATTCCGATTTTGCAGTGTCCGCCATGGGTTTCAACAGTGACTGCACCTGTTTTGCAATGTTTGTGAGATCACTCAAGTTCTGCGGTGCCACATGTTCATCAAGTTCGATGCGACTGAGCGACAACAGATCATCAATCAGCCGGCTCATGCGCTCAGCCTGGATTTTCATGACTTTTAGAAATTCGGTGCGAGCCTTTTCGTCTGTCTTGGCAGCACCCTGCATGGTTTCGATAAAGCCTGACAATGTGGTCAGCGGTGTGCGCAACTCATGGCTGGCATTGGCGACAAAATCTGATCGCATGCGTTCCACGTTTTCTTCGCGGGTCACGTCCTGACATGTTGCAAGAAAAAGACGTTTGCCATCCTGGCCTGTGCCCAGGGCCGAAAGATGGACATCCACGATCTGCTGCGTCATCCCGCGCGACACGCTTCGCGCTGTTGTGGGCTCCAGGGTTTCGACAACACGGTCGAATGCCGCAATCACATCGGGTGAGCGGATCACCAGACTCAAGATGCGGGATTTCAGCGGTGCCCCGAAGAGATTTTCTGCCAAGGCGTTGGCTGCGAGTACTTCTCCGGACTCGTTCAAGACCAGGGTGGCGAAGGGGTTGGCAAAGGCAAGAGCGTCGAGCTGCGTTATTGTGAAGGCGGTGTTCATCAGGCGTAATCTATGGATTATCCGCCAATTTGCAATCTGGTCCATGGACGGGGCTAAACATGATTTGTATGACAGATTGATCACTCGATGATTTGAAAGGCTGATCATGCTTGGCGTTTGCTATTATCCCGAACATTGGCCTGAGGTTTGGTGGGCGCAAGATGCCAGGCGCATGGCTGACATCGGCATTCGCTATGTCCGCATTGGTGAATTTGCATGGTCCCGGCTTGAGCCATCGCGCGGTGCCTATAGGTGGGCGTGGCTGGACCGTGCCATGGACGTGCTGGCGGATGCGGGTCTCAAAATCGTTCTGGGTACACCCACGGCTACGCCGCCCAAATGGCTGATGGACGAGCACCCGGACATCGCGCCTGTCGATATTGACGGTCGCCCACGCGGGTTTGGTTCGCGGCGGCATTATTCATTTTCATCGCAAGTGTATTGGCGCGAGTCAGCCCGCATCGTCGAGGCACTTGCCCGCCGCTATGGCGAGCATCGCGGTTTGGCGGGTTGGCAAACCGATAACGAGTATGGCTGTCACATGACCGTCCTGTCCTGGGGGCCGGAGGATCTGAAGGCTTTCAGGAGCTGGCTGCGGCAACGTTATCAGTCCACGGATCAATTGAACGAGGCCTGGGGCAATGTGTTCTGGTCCATGGAACTGACGGATTTTGAGCAGATATCCCTTCCCAATCTGACTGTCACCGAATCCAATCCAGCAGCGAAGCTCGATTTCTGGCGTTTTCAGTCATCGCAGGTTGCAGCTTATGACAAGATGCAGTGCGACATCATTCGCAAACATTCACCTGGCCGTTTTGTGACGCACAACTTCATGGGCTTCTTCAACGAGTTTGACCATTGGGATGTCGGCGACAATCTGGATTTGGCGACATGGGATTCATACCCAATCGGCTTTGCGGAACAGTTTTTGCCGACGGACGAAGAAAAAGTCCGCTGGTGCGAGACCTCACATCCAGACATTGCGCCCTATCACCATGATCTTTACCGTGCCGTTGGCAAGGGTCGCTGGTGGGTGATGGAGCAACAGCCGGGTCCGGTGAACTGGGCACCATGGAACCCCATTCCCAAACCCGGCATGGTCAGGTTGTGGACGTGGGAGGCGCTGGCCCATGGCGCTGAAGTCGTCAGTTACTTCCGCTGGCGGCAGGCGCTTTCGGCCCAAGAGCAAATGCACGCGGGTTTGAATTTGCCGGGGCAACATGAATGGTCTCCAGGCGGGCTGGAAGCAAAGCAGTGCGGCGAAGAAATTGCACGTATCGGCGTGTTACCCGCTGCAACACTGGCCCCCGTTGCCATTGTCTATGACTATGAAGCCCACTGGATCACCCACATCCAGCCACAGGCGAAAGACTTCCATTACTATGAACTGGCGTTCCGCTGGTACGAAGCCATGCGCAGCGGCGGGCTGGACGTGGATTTTGTCAGGCCCGGTGCTTCACTTGCCGGCTACAAGCTGGTGCTGGTGCCCACCATGCCGCATGTGAACGAGGCGGCCGAAAAAGCATTCAATGACTATAAGGGCGTGTTGCTGTTTGGCCCACGCACGGGATCCAAAACACGACACTTCTCAATCCCCCAAAATCTTCCACCGGGACCGCTTGCTGAACTCCTGGGTGTGCGCGTGGTGGAAGTCTCTTCCATGCGGCCATCGTTGTCTATTGCCGTCACAGGGGAAGTTGCGGGCAAGGCTGTGAAGTGGGCAGAGCACGTCGAAACGTCTGCGAACGTCCTCGCGCGTTTTGAAAACGGCACCCCTGCAATGATCGCAAAGGACAAGCGACACTATCTCGCCTGCTGGCCGGATGAGGCCTTGCTCAGGTCTGTGATTGCGCTGACGTGCAAGGAAGCTGGACTGCTACGAACGGAACTGCCAACGCACATTCGTATGCGCACGCGGGGTGATGTGACGTTTGCGTTCAACTATGGGCCGGAACGATTTGAACTTGATGCAGGGAAAAAGTATCTGCTCGGTAGTGCATCCCTTGATGCTTACGACGTTGCAGCCTGGCGTGACTAAGGAAGGGACCTCATCAGCCCTTCGGGCAGCTTCTCCACAGGAGAAGCGACAGGACGATAGTCCTCCATCAATGTGTGATCATTTAGGGAGGTCGCACATACTGTCGCTTCTCCCTTGGAGAAGCTGCCCGAAGGGCTGATGAGGTCCCTTCCCTACCCCAGCAACTGCTTCACCAAGGCCGCCGTCATGCGTGGCAGGTCATAGGGAAAGCGTGCCGTAATCAGATTGCCATCCACAACACAGGGCTCATCCAGCACAGTGGCCCCCGCATTTTCAACATCCTGCATGATGTTCCAGACGGACGTGGCCTTCTTGCCTTTCAATATGCCGGCATTCACCATCACCCATTGGCCATGGCAAATGGCGCAGGTGGGTTTACCTGAATCATAGAGGTCCCTTACAAATTTCACGGCAGCCTTGTCAGCCCGCAGGGCATCCGGGTTCCAGCAACCGCCGGGCAGGATGATGGCGTCATAATCATCAACCTTCACCTCGTCCGTATATTTGTTGATCTTGATCCAACCCGCATTCTCCATCAGGCGAATGGCCAATACGTGGGTGGCACATTGCGGTGGAAAACGCAGGCCCAAGCTTGGGTGAAATTCTCCCACGCGCGGTGACACCACGTGCACCGTGGCCCCATGTTCGGTAAGCCAGTGATGCGCTCCCAGTATTTCAACTTCCTCCACACCATTGGCACAGCAGATGGCGATGCGCTTGCCCTTCAGCAGTTCCGGGTTGGAAGGTGGATCAAACAGGAAGGCGTTGAGTTCGCGGTTCAATTCACCATCTGCTGTCGTCAACAATTCAGTGGAAATCGACGGCACCGGTGACGGCGTCATCAGTTGCTGCATGCGATGAAAGGCGGCGGCTTGCAGGGGCTTGTTCATATCGAGTTTCTCCACGCGCTGGGCGATTGACTTCATTTCGATTTTGAAAGACTGTTATAACAGTTGGAGGATGTCAAATGAAGTATGGATTTAACCTGTTGCTGTGGACGGGCCATGTCAGCGAAGAGCATCTTCCGATTTTCACGGCACTCAAAAAAGCGGGCTATGACGGTGTGGAACTGCCGCTGTTTGAAGGCACGCCGGATCATTATGCGAGGCTGGGTGAGCATATCTCAAAGCTGGGGCTCGGCGTGACAACGGTGAGCGTTTTGGGTGCCGGGCATAATTCCCTGTCGCAAGATAAAGCAGAGCGCAAGGCCGCACTGGAGCGCGCGAAGTGGGCGGTGGATTGCACGGCTGCACTCGGAGCACCCATTTTGGCGGGACCCATGCATTCGGAAATCGGATATTTCACCGGCAATGCCGCCACGGCACAGGAACGCAAATTTGGCCTCTCGTTCCACCGCGCAGCTGGTGACCATGCAGCCAAGAAAAATGTACGCTTTGCTGTCGAAGCCCTCAACCGGTTCGAATGCTATTTCCTCAACACCATGGCGCAACTCGCTGATTATCTCGACGAGGTTGACCATCCGCATATCAAGGCCATGTATGATACCTTCCATTCCAACATTGAGGAGAAGGACCCCGTGGCGGCGATCAAGACCATCAAGCGCCACATGATTCACGTCCACATCTCGGAGAATGATCGCGGCACGCCTGGCAAGGGGCATGTGCCGTGGGACGCAACTTACAAGGCGCTGAAGGCCGCGAAGTACGATGGCTGGTTGACCATTGAAGCTTTCGGGCGGGCTATTCCAGCCCTTGCAGCTGCCACCCGTGTGTGGCGCGATTTCTTTCCGAACAAGGAAGAAGTTTACAAGCTGGGACTCAAGAACATGCGCAACGGAATGGCGAAGTAGATGGCCCGCGCCTATGCTTCGATCATTATGAAAGCGCCTGTCGAAACCGTGTGGAGCATGGTGCGGGATTTCAATGGACTGCCTGGTTGGGCACCCGCCGTTGCAAAATCGAAAATCGAAGATGGTTTGGATGCCGATGTGGTGGGCTGTGTCCGTTCGTTCCATTTGCATGACGGCGGTCATGTGCGTGAGCGCTTGCTGGCACTGGATGATGCGAATTGCTGCTTCACCTATAATTTCGAGAAGCCTGCCTTTCCCGTCAAAAATTATCTTGCCACATTGAGACTCTATCCCGTCACGCAAACCAACCAGACCTTTGCGGAATGGACCGCAACTTTCGACGAAGCGCCGGGGGAGGAAGGCAAGTATCAGCGGATTGTCTCGAAGGATGTGTTTGCTTCAAACTTTGCCAGTCTCGCAAAAATCATTGCCACTAAAAAACCAGAGTCACCCAAAGACTCACTTCGCTGGAGGGGCGGTCAACCCAGCAAGGTGTGGACGTCGCGCGTGATCAAGGCACCTTTGGCCGATGTCTGGGGCGTGATGCGGGATTTTGCTGGCATGGGTGGTTGGCATGATGAGATCAGCAAGATGCACATGCTGAGGAAACAGCGTTCTGACAAGGTCTCCGGCATTCGTGATTTCTATTTTGGTGAAGGGCATTTGAACGAAGAGCTGTTGCACCTCTCTGACCTCAAACATTCCTTCAGCTATCGCATCACCCAGTGTGAAATTCCGTGGCTGAACTATGTATCAGGTCCGCGCCTTTGGCCTGTGACTGCCAACAATACCACTTTCGGCGTGTGGACGGGTGATTGGGATGCCAGCCCGCAAGACGATCTTGTGCTGATCCCGCGCACCGAACAGAATGTTTACCAGAAGGCATTTGCAGGCGTTGAAACCCTATTGCGGAAGAGGAAAGCATCATGAGCAGCTGGACAGATCGGCATGGCCTGAAAGGTAAGCGCATTCTCGTGACGGGAGCGACCAAGGGTATTGGCTTTGAAGCCTGCACCGTGCTGGCGGATGCTGGTGCTGACATCGTGGCTGTTGGCCGCGACAAGGCGGGTTTGGCTGATGTGAGTGCCGTGATTACCAAGGCCGGGTGCCGTTGTGTTGCGGTTGAAGCAGACATGAGTACAATCGAAGGACCACAACATGCCGCTGCCGAAGCGCTGAAGGCCTTCGGCACCATCGACGTGTTGGTCAACAATGCCGGTGTGGCTCTCAATGAGCCGCTTCTCGACATCACTTTGAAGAATTGGGACACCACCATCAATGTAAACCTGCGTGCACCCATGCTGCTGGCACAGGCGCTGGTGCCCAACATGATCAAGCAGAAGATGGGCAAGATCATCAACGTCTCTTCCCAGTCCGGCATCATGGCGCTTGCCGACCATGGCAGCTACGGCGCGTCAAAGGGCGGTCTCAACATGCTCACGCGGGTCATGACCATTGAATGGGCCAAGCACAATATTCAATCCAACACGGTGTGCCCGACGGTAATTTTGACACCCATGGGCGAAATGGTCTGGGGCAAGCCGGAAAAAGGTGACCCGATGAAAGCCAAGATTCCGCTGGGCCGCTTTGGCAAGACGACGGAAGTTGCGGATTTGATCCTGTTCCTGTCCTCGTCAGCGTCGGATTTGATTACCGGGCAGGATATCTTGATTGATGGCGGGTTTACGGCGCAGTGAGATCGGGAAGAAAGTCTCCCTCATCCGGCCTTCGGCCACCTTCTCCCGTTGGAAGAAACGGGAGAAGGCGACAATTGTTTCTGCCTTCTCCCGCTCTTCTCGCGGGAGAAGGTGCCCGAAGGGCGGATGAGGGACAGCATACTCCCTCGTCAATACGTCGCCCTGCCCCCTGAGATATCAAACACCGCCCCCGTCGAGAAAGAGCACTCTTCGCTCGCCAGCCAACAAATCAAACTCGCATTTTCTTCCACCGTGCCAAACCTTGCCTTCGGAATTTTCGCCAGCATGAAGTCGATATGCTCCTGCGGCATCTGATCGAAGATGGGCGTGCGCACAGCGGCAGGTGTTACAGCATTCACCGTGATGTTGGTCTTCGCCAGTTCCTTGCCCAGTGACTTTGTGAAGCCGATCACTGCTGCTTTTGACGCCGAATAGGCAGATGCATTGGGATTGCCTTCCTTGCCGGCGATCGACGCAATGTTGACGATGCGGCCATAGTTTTGCGCGATCATCAAAGGCACCACGGCACGGTTGGTGAAGAAGCAGCCATTGACGTTGACGGCCATGGTTTTTAGCCAGCCGTCAATCGGGAAACCGTTGACGGGAACCGTAGGGCCTGTGATGCCGGCACTGTTCACCAGAATATCAATGCCACCGATTTGTTTTAAGGTTTCAGCCACGGCAGACTCAACGGAACCATAATCAGAGATGTCGGTCTTGATGCCGCCATTGACATCCCACACCACGACCTTGCCACCCTCGGCTGCGATGCGTTTGGCAACGGCTTCGCCAATTCCGGACATGCCCCCGGTGACGACGGCGCGGCGGTTGGCGAATCTCATTTGCGCGCCCGCAACGTGATAAGCCCCGCGAGAACGGCGGCAACGGCGGCAATGCTCAATGTGAAGCTGTGCAGATACCAGGGTGTAGCGGCGAGTTGCACTTTGCCTGCCGTGGTATTGGGATCAGGTGGCTTCAGGAAAAACGTGCCGTAGAGCGAGGCAGAAAAAATCGCCAGCAGCAGCACAATGCAGAACACCATGGCCACCACCATGGCCACCGTGATCACGGACCTTGCAGGCACACCGGGTTGGGCAAGCGGCAACAGATTGTTGATAAGGCCTGCGAACACCACGACAATGGAGCCGATGGTGAACAGCGCCAGACTGAAGGGCTGAAAGATCATGACCAACGCCAGAATGCCGAGGCCGATGATAAAATACTCAAGCCGCAAAGCTTGCCTGTTGGTCATGCCGGTGGGTTCAGGATTGCTCATGTGCGCACCGCCTTTCCGTCTTCGCCAAACACGTGGGTTTGGGTGGCGTCGAGGCGAAGGTGCAGGGTCTCGCCGACTTTCACCCGCTTTTCACGGGGCACCACGGCGCGGATTTCTCCGCCACCTTTCAACCTGGCGTGAATCAGGGTCTCGGCCCCCATGGGTTCAATCAATTCGGCCTGTGCCGTCAGGGTGTCTTTCGCCGTGATGTCCACAGCGGTGAAGGCGCGGGGGCGGATGCCCAGCGTGATCTTTGGAGATTTCAGTGCTGCGGCGGCGGGGTTGACGCGCAAATTAATGGCATTGCCACTGAGACTGATGCTGGCCTCGCCGGATTTGAAACCCTCGAGATTGGCCTCCACCAAGTTCATCTGCGGTGTGCCGATAAAGCTGGCGACAAATACGTTCACTGGCTTTGCAAAGACTTCATGGGGTGTGCCCACTTGCTCAATCATGCCGTCTTTCATGATGGCGATGCGGTCGGCCATGGTGAGGGCTTCGAGCTGGTCGTGTGTCACAATGACGGTGGCTTTCGAAAGACCTGACAGCACTTCCTTGATTTGTCCGCGCATGGAATGGCGCAGTTCCACATCAAGGCGCGACAGTGGTTCATCAAACAGGAAGCAATTGGGATCGCGCACAATGGCGCGGGCAACGGCAATCCGCTGTTTTTCACCTTCGGAGACTTGACCCGGCAAGCGATCCAGGACATCGGTCAAGGCCAATATCTTAGCCACTTTCATGACACGCTTGTCCTGTTCGTCCTTGGACAGTTTTTCGAAATGCAGCGGCATGGCGATGTTCTGGCCCACCGTCAGCGCCGGATAGAGCGCATAGAACTGGAACACCATGGCAATATCGCGCTTTTCCGGCGACAACTCGTTCATGTTGCGGCCCGCAATCACCACTTCCCCTGATGTGGCGCGCTCCAATCCTGCGATCATTCGAAGCGTCGTGGTCTTGCCACAGCCCGAGGGGCCGAGCAGGCACACCACTTCGCCTGCATCAACTTTCAGATCAGCATCCCAAACGGCAACAAATTCGCCGAATTTCTTGGTGACTTTGCGCACATCAATGGTGGACATGTTCTAGCGTTTCACAGTGCCAAAGGTGACGCCGCGCAACAGATGATTCTGCAGGAAGAAGGTCACGAGAAAAACAGGGATGAGGAACAGGGTTTCGATGGAGGCGAGCAACGTCCAGTCGGTGCCGCGTCCACCTGACGACACCGCCTGGTTCATGGCCACGGGCACGGTGCGGGTGTCCACGCCCGTCAGCAAGAGTGCGAACAGGAATTCGTTCCATGTGAGAATGATGCCGAAAACAAAGGTTGCGGCGAGCCCTGCAATGACCTGCGGCAGGCATATCTTGAAGAACACGCGGGTTTCGGAAGAGCCATCAATGCGGGCAGCGTCTTCAACGTCGAGCGAGAGTTCATCGAAAAAACTTTTCATCATCCAGATGGTGAAGGCGAGATTGAAGGCCGTATAGAGCAGGATAATGCCGAGGTAGGAACCCGAAAGACCAACAACACGGAACATCAGGATCACCGGAATGATGACGACGATGGCGGGCAACATGCGCGTTGTCAGGATGATGAAGAGGTAAGTGTCGTTGCCTTTCAGGGGGTATCGCGAAAAACCAAAGGCCGCAAGGGTGCCGATGATGAGGGCGAGCAGAACCGAAACGGACGCGATGATCAGCGAGTTCATGAAAAAGCGGTCAAAGCCGGTGTTTTCTGCTGCTCCGCCAACGGTCATGGAGCGGCTGAACACGGAGCCAAAATTTTCAAGTGTCGGCGTGAAGACGAATTGCTCCGGGATCAAACCAAACAGCGATGTTGGCGACAGGGTGGGTGGCACCGACAGGGCATCGGCTTGCGGTTTGAGGCTGGTGAAAATGATCATCAGCACCGGCAGGAAGTAGATGAAGGCAATAACCGCCACAAACAGCGTATGTCCCCAGCCAGCCTCACCAACGCCGGAGGCCTTGCGGAAGCCGAGTTTTTCGAAAATGGTGCTCATGCCGTCTGACTTCTTCTGTTGGCCAAATACAAATACAGGTTCGTCAACACGATCACCATGAACAGCATGACGTAAGACACAGCAGCACCTTCGCTGGTCTTGTTTTGCTCATTGGCAATGCGGATCAGGTGATAGGAAATTGTGAGTGTATCGTTGCCGCCCTTGGTGAGCAGGATGACAAGGTCTGCAAGTTTGAAAGCTTCAATGGTGCGAAACAACAACGCCAGCATGAGAAGCCCGCGAATATAGGGAAAGGTGATATTCCAGAAGCGCCGCCATGACGACACGCGATCAATGGCTGCCGCTTCGTAAAGATATTTGGGAACCGACACCAGGCCCGCCAGCACCAACAACATGACGAAGGGTGACCACATCCAGGCGTCGGCAAACACAATGCCCGCAACCGCGCCGACCTTGTTATCCATGAGAATGAACTGGTTGCCGGTGATGCTCTTCATCACATAGCTGACGATGCCGAAGGTGGGATCGAAATAATAGGTGAAGAACACACCGGATGCGACAACAGACAGCATCATGGGTGTGAGCACAAGGATCAGCAGATATTTGCGCAAGGGAAACTGCTTGGCAAACAGCATGGCCAGCAGAAAACCCACAATCATCTGCGCCGTCACAGTCAGAACAACGAACATGGCAGTGTTGGTGAGCGCGTCCCAATTGGCTTTCGCCGCAAGATCATTGGTGAGAATCTTGATGTAATTGTTGAGTCCCACGAACCGAATGGTCTGCTGGCTGGACTGGTAGGCGAAGAAAGACAATCCCAATGACCAGAGCAGCGGAAAAATGTTCATGACAAAAAGCACAGCAATGGCCGGTGCCACCAAAAGACCGCCATAATATTTGCGGCGATAGGCATTGACCACGAAAGCCACAGCAACAAGGGCTGCCATAGCGCCAACGATCCAGAAAGAGATTTTTGGCGGGAGTATCAGCGCCGCCACGATCGAGGCAATGAGGCCAACGAGAATGGCAAGTTTCCAGTTATGGGCATGAACGCTAAAGAGCGAGGGCTGCGGGTCGACAGTCGTTGCAGTCATATGTTGGGATTCCGAATTTATACGCAGATGGCGGTTCCCTCTCCGTCTTGCGACTGCGTCGCAATCCACCTCTCCCGCAAGCGGGCGAGGAAAGACGTTACGCTTTTCCTCCCCCGCTTGCGGGGGGAGGTGGATCGCGCTTTGGCGCGAGACGGAGAGGGACCTTTTCTACTTACTTGATCAAACCCGCTTCCGTGAGCAGGTTCTGCTGGAACTTCGCCACGTTGTCGAGCGTTGTTTTTGCATCCTGCTTGCCGGTGATGGCGAGGTCGAACTGGTCTTGTTGCTGGGTCAGCAATTCAAAGAACTGCGGCACATGCCACACATCCTTCTGCCAATCGAGCGATGCTGCCCAAGCCCGGTTCCATGGACGGTAGGTCACATATTTTGGATCGGAATACACGGACTTCATGGCGGACTGGCCACCCGAGGCTGCGAACTGGTTCTGGATGTCTGGCGACAGCCACCACTTCACAAAGCCCATGGCTTCCGTCAACTGTTCCGGTGTGGTCCAGGTGGTGAGCACGAAGGGCTGACCCCCGATGTTGGACCAGCGGATCATCTTGCCATCTGGACCCATGGTGCCCGGCATTTGACCGAAGACCAGCTTGTCAGAGACCTTCGACGACTTCGGATCAAGCGATGCTTCGCCCAAACCGATCCAGTCAATGTTCATCGCCACCTTGCCTTCACGGAACAATTCATCGGATTTGAAAATGTCCATGGTGCCAGTTTTTGCCACGGGTGGCATGTACTGGATAAAGCTCAGATAGTGGTCGAGGGCCTTGATCGCTTGCGGCGAATTGACGACACCTTCGGCCTGGCCAGTGGGCTGCTTGGTTTCATCCCAGGTGTTGCCACCTTCCTGCCAGATGAAGCCGTTGATCTGCATTGACGAGAAGTCGTAACCTTTGCCAGCCTGGAAAGCGATGCCGTAGAAATCATCTTCAGCAGGTTTGCCAGCCAGCATGTCGCCCTTTTTGCGCTGGAAGAATTCACCCACATTCTTGAAGTCATCCCAGGTCATGGCATCAAGCTCCTCGCCGGTGCAGGCAAGTTTCTTGTTGTATTTCGCCATGAAATTCTTCTGCTCGGTTTCGTCGCAGATGATATCTTTGCGGGCAAAGTTCACCAGCACATCGGGGAATTGCGGGAAACCATAATAGTTCGGGGTGGAGTTTGGATAGGTCGAGTAGGCATTCAGCGGCGCTGGATGCATGTCGGCCATGGTCTTCTGCAGTTCAGGATCAGCGTCGATGAGGTCGTTCACCTTGCGGAAATAGCCGCCTTCCACGAAAGCACCAAGCCACTGCGAGTCCGACACAGCGAAATTGTATTTCTGTTCGCCAGACGTCAGTGAGGCGTTGACGCGGGTGTAGAAGTCAGGCCATGGAATAAAGTCAACGTCCAACTTTACAGTGTTGCCGGTCTTTGACTTGTATTGTTCGTCGAACATCTTTTTCATGATGCGGGTGGGTGGCCAATCTGGCACAGCCATGGTCAGCGTCACATCTTTGGAGAAGGCGAAGGTCGCACTTCCCGTCAGCAGTGCAGCCGCAAATCCAGCAGCGACGGCCAGTGCCTTTACATTTGTCTTCACGGTCATTGTAGGTTTCCTCCCTGTTGTTACCGTTTCGGTTTCTTTTGTCCTTCAGGCACCTTTCAGCGGAGACTTAAGGTCTCGCCGCTGTCAGCGCGGAAGATGTGAATTTTTGCCGGGTCGATGTGGATGGACGTGGCGTCACCGGGTTTCAGGTCCAGCGCCCGTGACTCCGGAAGCAGCAGGCGCAAGGTGTTGCCGTTGGTTTCCACAGAGACGATGGTCACATCACCCAGGGGTTCCAGCAAATGAACGCGCGAAGCAATGCCGCCTTTGTTTCCCAGGGTGATGTCGCTGGGCCGGATTCCCATCAGGGCCTTTAAACCGGCTGATGATTTCATGTTGCCTTGCGTCGCCACCGGGCCCAGTGCCGTGTCGATGGATTTACCGTCAGCTGCAATTGTTGCAGCAAGCATGTTCATGTGGGGGGAACCAATCTTGCCCGCCACATAGGTGTTGCGCGGGTTCTCATACAGATCATCCGGTGTGCCCAGTTGCACGACCTTGCCATCCTTCATCACGGCAATCTCATCACCCATGGAAAGCGCTTCGAGCTCATCAGGTGTGGCGTAAACGATGGTCATGCCGAACTGCCGGTGCAGGCGCTTCAATTCTGCCCGCATGTCGTGGCGCAGTTTTGCATCGAGATTTGTCAGCGGTTCATCGAGCAAGAGAATGCGCGGGCGGCGCACCAGCGAACGTCCGAGGGCCACACGCTGTTGTTCACCACCCGACAGGGTGTTGGGTTTGCGCTCGAGTCGATGTGTCAGTTTCAATGAGGCTGCGGTTTCATCGACCCGCTTCTTGATCTCGGCTTCTGATACTTTCTCTTCGCGCAAAGGATAGGCGAGATTTTCGAACACGGTCAAATGCGGGTAAAGCGCAAAAGACTGGAACACCATGGATACGCCGCGCCCGGCAATCGGCTCACGGGTCACGTCCTTGCCGAAGATTTCGACACGGCCACTGTCGGGTGGAACAAGTCCCGCGATCATGCGCAGTGTAGTGGTTTTGCCCACGGAGCTTGGCCCAAACAGCACGAAGAATCGCCCCTCGGGTACGGTGAAGCTCATGTCGTCCAGCGCCCGCACGCGGCCATAGGATTTGGCCGCATGGGTCAATCGTAATGCTGGAACGTCACCCGAGGGCATGAAACATGTTTCCCAATTTCAACGTCTTGTTTTTCATCTGAGACTATCCAAGTTCGCCCGGGATGCAAGGTGCGACAGCCCTATCCAAACCGCTTTCAATAAAATTAATCTGCTCAATCATCGGGCATTCTCCCATGCGCCGCTGCGGGCTGACTTCAATACGGCATCGGTCACGAGGTCGGTTGCGAGCGCATCACGGAATGTGGGGCTTGCGGGCTTGCCGCTTTCGATGCCCTCGATGAAGTCAGCCGCCTGATGAATGAAGGAGTGCTCATAGCCAATCTGCAGGCCTGGCACCCACCACTTCGCCATATAGGGGTGATCGCCGTCCGTGATATGCACATTGCGCCAGCCGCGGGTGCGTCCCTCGTCGCGGTGGTCGAAATATTGCAAGCGGTGCAGGTCATGCAGATCCCAGAAAATCGAGGCCTTCTCGCCGTTGATCTCCAATGTATAAAGCGCTTTGTGACCCCGCGCGTAACGCGTCGCTTCAAAGTTTGCCAACGAACCGTTTTCAAAACGCGCAAGGAACAGCGACGCATCATCGATGCCTACCTTCTCGGTTTTGCCAGTGATGTTGTGATGACGTTCCTTGATGAAAGTCTCCGTCATGCCGACCACCTTGTCGATGGAGCCGTTGAGCCACATGGCTGTGTCGATGCAATGAGCCAGCAGGTCACCCGTGACACCCGATCCCGCAACACCGACGTCAAGCCTCCACAGGCCCTGGCCACCCTGGGGGAGGTCGGCAGAGATGGTCCAGTCCTGCAGGAACTTGGCGCGGTAGTGGAATATCTTGCCGAGGCGCCCCTCATCGATCAATTGCTTGGCAAGCGTCACAGCGGGAATGCGGCGATAATTGTACCACACCATATTGGCCACACCCGCTTTTTCCACAGCGGCCACCATTTCGGCAGATTCCTTGGCGTTGCGGCCCAGCGGCTTTTCACACATCACCATCTTGCCGTTTTGCGCAGCTGCAATCGCAATGTCGTGGTGCACATCGTTGGGGGCAGCGATGTCGATGACATCAATGTCCTTCCGTTCCACCAGCTTGCGCCAGTCGGTTTCGGTGGACTCGTATCCCCACTGGTCGGCAAAGGATTTGAGTTTCCCGGCGTCACGCGCACAGGCCGCCTTCAACACGGGCTGGAGCTTCAAATCAAAGAAGTGACCGACCTGCGCAAAGGCGTTGGAATGCGTCCGCCCCATGAAGCCATAGCCCACCATGCCGATGTTGAGGGGTTTTTTAGTCATGGTGAAGCTCCTGCATATGGCCCCTCATCCGGCCTTCGGCCGCCTTCTCCCGTTCCTTCTAACGGGAGAAGGTGCCCGAAGGGCGGATGAGGGGCCGCGAGCAATAAATTCTCCATCACGCCACCCACCCATGCTTGTCCCGCACCTTCAACATAGTCGCCAGAATATCATTCCAGGTCTGCTGCTTCAGCATCACGTCATTGGGGAACATGCAGCCGTCCCAGCAGATATGCCTGAACGCTTTCGTCAGTTCACCATCGCGCCCGCGCAGCCAATAGCCAGCGTGTTTGGGAATATCGAGCTTGCCGTTCTTGTCCGTCACCATGCAATGGCGGCCCGTCTTGTCGTGGTAGCCGAGGCCCTTCACCGTGCCGTCATTCTGGGCCACGTGAAAATCAATGGTCCAGGGCCGCAGCGCATCGGTCATTTTCTTCAGCGCCTCATCCAGGGTCTTCTTGCTTTTCCAGTCGAACTTCGCTGGCAACAACCGCGACTTCGGTGCGTTGTATCCCATGGTATACAACAGAGTGTGGGCCATGTCGGCCTGGAAGCCGATGGTCTGCGGGCGGTCCACTTCCTCCAGCGTGTTGACCATGTCCTTCCAGGAATGCATGCCACCCCAACAGATTTCACCTTCGCAGGCGAGACGCTCACCATAGTCCGACGCCACGGAGCAAGCCTCGCGAAAGGTCTTGGCAATCTTCTTGGTATTGCCCACGGGGTCCTTGGCCCAGTCGCCGACGCCAGAGGCAGAATCGATGCGCACGAGTCCATAGGGCCGGACACCCAACTCCCGCAGCCGCTTGCCCAGGTTGCAGGATTTGCGCACGTTCTCGACGAACTTCTTGCGATCCGCTGGAGACCCCATGGCCGAACCGCCCCCCACAGGCGGCCACACGGGAGCGACAATTGAACCAATCACCAGTTTCCGCGCCTGCACCTTGTCAGCCAGCCGCTTGATGCCGTCATCATCAACATCGATTTCCGTATGCGGACCGACATGGAAAATATCCACGCCGTCAAATTTCTTGCCATTCACCTCAGCCTTGGCCGTGAGATCCAGCAAAGTATCCAGATCAATCCCCGGCTCCGAATCAGCCCCCTTGCCAACAAGACCCGGCCACATGGCATTGTGAAGTTTCGGAAAATGATGATCCGGCATTCGAACGACTCCCACGCAATTGTTTTTTTGGCAATCTAGGCCGGAAAAAGGAGGTCTGTAAAGAACTGTTATATTAGTATGACAGTCACCTCCCTGCCTTCTCCCGCCCCTTCCGGCGGGAGAAGGTGGCCGAAGGCCGGATGAGGGGCGCGTGGCACACACGCAAAATGTCATGACTCTGGACGAAAGCCCACACAAGCCACTAACCTCTATCAACCCATGAGCGATTCAACCATCAACACCACACTCCTCGAAAAGCTCATCGCCGATGCCAAAGCCTCCGGCGGCTCGGAACGTGGCACTTACCAGACCTTCATCAACCGCCTGTGCGAAGGGCTGGGCCTCGCGCCGCCCGACATGAACAAGGAAGACCGCGCCCTCAACGACTATGTCTATGAGCGCCGCGTCAGCTTCAACCATGCAGACGGCACCTCCACCTCCGGCTTCATCGATTGCTACAAGCGCGATTGCTTTATTCTCGAAGCTAAGCAATCACCGCGCCGCATGCGCAAACTGCGCGAGCCAAGCGCCAAACCCATCCCCAAAGGCTGGGACCAGTTGATGCTGGCCGCCCGCAAACAGGCCGAGGATTATGCCCGTGCGCTGCCCGTGGACCATGGCTATCCGCCGTTTCTGCTCATCATCGACATTGGCCATGTCATCGAGGTCTATGCTGACTTTTCAGGCCAGGGCAAAAACTACGCCCACTTCCCCAATCGCCAGTCCTATCGCATCGCTATGGACGGCATTCTGGAGGCCGACACCCAGAAGCTGCTGACCAAAATCTGGACTGACCCGCAGTCCCTTGACCCTGCAAAAGAATCAGCGCGCGTCACCAAGGACGTGGCGGAACGTCTGGCCGTCATCGCCAAATATCTTGAAGGCAAGAAACATGATGCAAAAGACGTGGCTGAATTTCTCATGCGCTGCCTCTTCACCATGTTCGCCGAGGATGTGGGCCTCATTCCCGACAAGGGATTTGAAAACCTGCTGAATATGTTGAAAGACACGCCACAGAATTTTGTGCCCGCCATGGAGAACCTCTGGAATACCATGAATGGCGGTGGCTATGAATCCCGGCTCAACACCACGCTGAAAAAATTCAACGGCGGCCTCTTTGCAAACTCGCGTGCCTTGCCTTTGGAAAAAGACCAGATTACCGAACTCTACATCGCCTCGCGCCGCGAATGGAAAGATGTGGAACCCGCCATTTTCGGAACCCTGCTCGAACGCGCCTTAAACCCGCGTGAACGCTCCAAGCTCGGTGCGCATTACACGCCCCGCGCCTATGTGGAACGGCTGGTCATTCCCACGATTATCGAACCGTTGCGCGAGGATTGGCAAACCACCATTAACACGGCTTATGACCAACAAAGTGCGGGCGACATTGCGGGTGCGCTGCAAACCGTTAAAGAATTTCACCACGATCTCTGCACCACCCGCGTGCTGGACCCCGCCTGCGGCACCGGCAACTTTCTCTATGTGGCGCTGGAATTGATGAAGCGGCTTGAAGGCGAAGTGCTGGAAGCCATCGACTTGCTGGGCGAAAACCAGTCCAGACTTTTGCTCGAAGGTGAAACCGTATCGCCGAAACAATTCTGGGGACTTGAACTCAATCCCCGCGCCGTGCCGATTGCCGAACTGGTGTTGTGGATTGGCTATCTCAAATGGCAACTCGCCACGTCTGGCCTGGACTCCATCCAGGTTCCCATCCTGCATGCCTATGGCACCATCAAGCAGCAGGACGCGATTCTGGCTTATGACAAACAGGAACTGTTGAAGGACTCAGCTGGCAGGCCACTGTCCCGCTGGGATGGTATCAGTAAAAAACTGCACCCCATCACCGGCGAGGAAATTCCGGACCCTGATGCGCAAATGCCTTTGTGGAAATTTATGAACCCCAAACCCGCCAAATGGCCGGAAGCAGACTTCATCGTAGGTAACCCACCGTTCATTTCTTCGAGGGAAATGAGAGAGCAACTAGGGGACGGCTATGTTGATGCCGTCTGCTCTGCCTATCCCAAATTAAATGCAAACATCGATTTCGTTGTGTATTTTTGGGTAGCCGCTCTTTCAAAACTTCCAAAAACAAAGTCTGTAGGACTTGTGGCAACCGCCCGTCTGCGCATGCAACAGAACAATGCAATGTTCAGTCAGGCACTATCGACTTCAAAAGGAATTATTTATTTTGCCGTACCTGATCACAAGTGGCCGGACGGACAGGGCAGTGCAGACGTTAGGATTTGCATGATTTCAGTAGCAAGTCGACCTACTGGAAAGCGTGTCATTGTTAAAACACCTGATATGGATCAAACAGCTCGAGGAGCAATTTCTGAGACTGAGTATATAGCAAATAGTATTGCATTGGTCGTCGAGGGAATTAGTTCAGACTTGAAACACACAATTGGAAGCGGACAAATCAGCGAACTGTTGTCCAATGAGCTTGTTGGCAGTGCGGGGGTCAAGCCATACTCCCGCGGTTTCATACTGAATAACTCGCAGAATGTTGAGAACAACGTCGTTCGAGATTTTGCCAATGGCGATATTATTGGTCAGAATAGATCGTTTCAAAGAATTCTTGATTTGAACCATCTTGAAGAGCGCGAACTTGCAGAAAAATTTCCGCGTGCTTATCAGCATGTACTTTTAAACGTAAAGCCTCGTCGCTTGCTCGAACGCAACTCTAAGCTCGCTGAGTTTTGGTGGAAGTTCGAAGCCAATCGTGATCAGTTGCGTGATGCTCTAGTTGGGCTAAAACGCTACTTTGCAACTCTGGAAAATTCTCCGCGAAGATACTTCGTCTCTTTGCCATTGAACGTTTTGCCAGATCAAAAGCTTCGCGTAGTTGCTTCCGACGATTGGAATGTTTTTTCAGTTCTAAGTTCAAGAGCCAACGAATCCTACGCCGTATACTTTGGTGGGCGTGCTGGCAAAGCCAACACGCCTGTGTTTAACTCTAGATGTTTTTCCAGCTTTCCTTTTCCGATTTTCGACTCCAGATCCGCCCTCGGTGAACGTCTGCGCGATCTGGGTGAACGGCTTGACGCTTTCCGCAAGGAGCGTATCGCCGCCCATGATTTTCTCACCATGACCGGGCTTTACAACGGGCTGGAGCGTTTGCGCGAGATACAGAACAACTGCGCCGTGCCACCCCTCAGCGAGGCTGAAAAAGACCTGCATCAGGCGGGCCTCGTTTCCGTGCTGGCGCAACTCCATGACGACATTGATCGTGCCGTGTTCTCGGCTTACGGCTGGGAAGATATGATCCCCCGCCTTGTGGGCAAGCCCGGTGCCACGTTGCCGTCGGAGCATAAATCCGAAGATCAACAGGCCGCCGAAGAGGAATTGCTGAAACGCCTCGTGGACCTGAACCTCGCCCGCGCAGCCGACGAGAAGCGCG
>CAXTKL010000034.1:4663-26966 GCA_964244825.1 uncultured Aestuariivirga sp. | reverse complement strand
TCCACCGTCAAACATGCCCATCATTCATTTGATATTGATCACGAGGGCCGCGACTCTTTCCGTCACCGCAAGGCGGGGGCGTCAGAGGTCGCTGTGATTTCCCGGGAACGCACGGCCATCATTCAGGAATTGCGCGGGGAGGAACCGCCATCCCTGCAGCAGGTCTTGGCCCAGCTGAAGCCCTGTGATCTGGTGATCGTGGAAGGCTATAAGCGCGACGCCCACGACAAGATTGAGGTCAGGGATGTGGCGCTTGCGCATCCTGTGCTGGCAGGTGACGACCCCACTGTCATTGCCATTGCGGCCACTGGCACAATTTCAGATGCCGCCGTGCCTGTGTTTGACCGTGACGATGTGGCGGCTCTCTGCCAGTTCATCATTGCCCATTGCAGGCTTCGGTCATAGGCCGATCTTGTGGCGGGGTGGTCCCGGAAACGCCGCGTAAAGGGGGGCGTGCTTCTTGACGCCAATCAGTTCACGCACCGCCCGGGTGGCCTGGTCAATGGCGGAATGGGCATAGGCGTAAGCACCTGCGTCAGCATTGGCGATGGCGATGTTGCCCCAGCCTTTGCGCGCCTCCTCGATGGGCAGTGGGCCATCGGGCCAGTAGGAATCCCAGGGCCGCATGTATTCGTAGGCATAGCCGTGGGACCAGCGGTTGACAGTGATGCCTTCAATGTCCTTTGCCGGATCAAAGCCACCAGGCCCCAGGGCGCGGCCCAGAAGGTCGCGCAACTGGCGCTCCATCTCCTCGAATTTTTGACTGACAATCCATTTGCGCCCGGCCAGGGCCTGGTCGCGCAGGGCACCACCACCGGGGTTGCAGGGCACTTTCCCCACGTGCAGCACCACGGGATCCTCGGGCTTGTCCGCAAATTTGTAGCCACCCATTGATACGGGGAAATCCATTTCAGCCTTGTCCCAATAATGGCCGGGAGATGTGAAGCCTCTCACCCCCAGTTTCGAAAAGGCCTGCCAGTTGCGGATCTGCACATTGGTGTAGAGCAAGGGAATCTTCTGCTGGTCTTTCATGGCCTTGCCCTGCGACGCTGAAATCTCCCGCGCCATGTAGGGAATGGCCTGGTGGAAACAGGCGAGGATGACGTGCTTGCCATTGACCCGCAATTGCTTGCCGCCCTCAACATAGGACACGTCGACGGACTGCATGTTCTTTTGATGCTTCACCGTGACAACGGTTGCATTCAGACGCAACCGCGTGCGGTTCCTGGCCAGGTCGAGATTGGCATAGTTGCAATGCGCTGTGACAATATCCTCCATCGTATGGCCCGTCAGCACGCCGGGGATGAGGCTGCGCACCAGCATGCGGGCAATCGAGGCATTGCCGTCGGGGAAATGGAAAATATAGTCATCAGGATCAGCCTTGGCCAGGCGGCCTGACGGGCTCATGGATTTTGACGGCATGTCGCCCAAGTCCATGGCGTCAAAGCCGGGGTTGCCATTGCCCCAGGCATCGGCACAGGTCACGGCATCAATGCCGCAGCCAAAGTATTCATGGGTGGTCTGCTGGAAGTAGGATTGCAGCTGCGGATCGGCTTTCACGTGGTCACGCAGAAAATCGGCATAGGTGAGCTTGCTCATCAATTCGAATTTCGCGGCGCGGTCAAGGCCCAGGAAATAATCCTTCGGCGCATCCAGCAGTTCAATCAGTTGGGCTTTGGCGGCTGCATTCAGGGGTGAGTTGCCAACCCAATCCGCGGCCTTATCTTCTTGCCGTAGCAGTTTGTCGGTACCGAATTTTTCCTTGGTGAAGAAGAAGCCTTCCGTTAGATTGCGCGCGTCATACCACCTGCTGTCGTAGTATTTTTCAAAGCGTTGGGTGTGAACGCCCAGGTCTCGCAGCAGGGCCTTGACAGCTGGCGAGAAAAAGCTGGGAGTTTGCAGGGATTGCGAGCCGCCATAGCCCAACAGCAGTTTGCCGTTCGACGCGGTGAATTCGTTGCGCTTGGCATGGCCACCAAAATCATCATGGTTGTCGAGCAGCAGAATACGGGCCTTGGGGCCGGCCTGCTGACGGTAGAGATAGGCTGCCGCCAGACCGCTGATGCCAGCACCGACGACAATCAGGTCATATTTTTCGTCTGTTGCCGTCTCTTCTTCAAGGCCGGTGAAATATTCCCCGTCACGCACCGAATGCATGACCTCGTAGGAGCCCTTGTGGTTGCCGCGCATGCCCGTGAGGGCGGGTGGATAGTGGCTGACGATACCCGCCGATGCTGTGGTGGTGCCCAGCGCGGCGGCACCCAGCGCCATGGCAGAGCCATTCATAAAATCCCGCCGGGAAATGGCCCGGCCCATGCCCAATGTCTTGTCGCTGAAATCTGCCATGGTCAGTACTCCTTGTGCACTGCCCCAGCATTTGCCTGTGCGGTGCTGTTGGCAAGTGAATTTGCTGGTGTCGCAATCGGCCAAGGCGCTGTCGCGCTGGTCTGATGGCTGTTGAGATTTCCTCACTAATGCTATGACTTCTCGCAATCCACACGTTCAGGCAAGGCAAGTACCCATGAAAACAGAAGCAAAAGTCGTGGTCATTGGCGGCGGTGTGGTGGGTGTTTCAACGCTGTATCATCTGGCCAAGAAGGGCTGGAGCGACGTGGTGCTGATCGAGCGCAAGGAATTGACCTCGGGCTCCACCTGGCATGCGGCGGGCCTGCTGCCGCTGTTCAACATGTCCTATTCCGTGGGCATGATCCACAAATACTCCGTCAAGTTCTATGGCGAACTGGAAGCTGAGACGGGCCAGAATGTGGGGTTGAAGAAAGTCTCCAACATCCGGCTCGCCCGCACCACGGACCGCTGGGATGAGTTCATGTATTATGCCGGAATTGCCGAGACACTTGGCATCAGCGTCAACAAGCTGACCCCCGCCCAACTGAAAGAGGTATGGCCGCTGTGCGAAACTGATGGCATCATCGGTGCCATTCAACATCCTGATGATGGTTACATTCAGCCCGCTGACTTGACTCAGGCGCTGGCCAAGGGCGCACGCACGCGGGGTGCCGAAATCTATCGCAACACCGTGGTGACGGCGATTGCGGCGAATGCTGACGGCAAGTGGGTGGTCACCACCGACAAGGGCACAATCACCTGTGAACATGTCGTCTCATGCACCGGCAATTTTGCCCGCAAGACGGGGGAAATGGTGGGGCTTGATGTGCCCGTCATTCCGGTTGAGCACCAGTATATCGTCACCGAACCACACCCCTTGATCCGCGAACGGCAGGCCAAGGGTCTGCCGGAAATGGGTGTTCTGCGTGAAGCGGATTCGAGTTGGTACATGCGCGAGGAAAATGGCGGATTGCTGCTGGGGCCCTATGAGAAAGGTGCACCGGTTTGCTATTTCGACGGGCCATCAGAGCAAAGCGAATATGAACTGTTCCAGGAAGACCTCGACCGTCTGGCTCCCCACATCGAAACCGCCATCACCCGTGTTCCGGCCTTTGGCGAAGTGGGCATTAAGAAGGTCTATAACGGTGCCATTGCCTATACGCCTGACGGTTCACCCATCATCGGACCAGCTCCCGGTCTCAAGAATTTCTGGCTGAATGAAGGCCATTCCTTTGGTGTGACGGCAGCAGGCGGTGCGGGTTGGCAATTGGCGGAATGGATCGTGGATGGTGAACCCACCATTGACATGATGGGTGTGGACCCGCGCCGCTTCGGCCCCTACGCCAGCAAGGGTTATCTGAAGATCAAGAACGAGGAAGCCTATGCCAATGTGTTCACGCCGCATTATCCCGATGAAGAGCGTGTCGCCGCACGGCCGTTGAAGACCACGCCCTGCTACGCCCGCATGGAAGCTTTGGGCGCTGTGTTTGGCACTGTCTATGGCTGGGAACGCCCCGGCTGGTTTGCGCCCAAGGGTTACGGCCTGTCAGAGGAAGAACTCGCGTCGCCTGATGTATTGACCAACCACAATCACGCTCCCCGCAACAAGGATGGTCACATCCAGGAGAAATGGTCTTTCCGCCGTTCCAACTATTTCAAATTTGTCGGCGAGGAATGCCGCAATGTGATGCGCCATGTCGGTCTGCAGGATATGTCGGCTTTTGCCAAGATGGAGGTGTCCGGCCCAGGTGCCCGGGACTGGCTGGAGTCCATCCTCGCCAACAAGATTCCAAAGAAGATGGGCCGCATCGCGCTCTGCCACATGTTGACATCGCGCGGCGGTGTGCGCGCTGAATTTACGGTCTATGAGTGGTCACCGGGAAAATTCTATCTGGTGTCTGCTGGTGCCTATGAGGCCCATGACCATGACTATCTGCGCAAGCTCTTGCCTGCCGATGGTTCGGTGAAACTGACACCGCTGACGACGCGGCTTGGTGTGCTGGTGATCGCGGGTCCCCATGCGCGGAAGCTGCTGGCCAAACTCACAGCAACGGATTTGTCGAACGAGGCTTTTCCATGGCTCACGGGCAAGGCCATTCATGTCGGCCCCGTCTCCACCCACTGCCTGCGCGTGAATTTCGTTGGTGAACTCGGTTATGAATTCCATCATCCGCTAGAGCAGCAGGTTGCACTTTTCGATTTGCTCATGGATGCAGGCAAGGAATTCAACATCCGCCCTTATGGTATCAAGGCCATGGGCGCACTTTCCATCGAGAAAAGCTACCGCCTGGTGCCGCGTGAATTGTCGATTGAATATACGGCCTATGAGTCGGCGCTGGATCGCTTTGTGCATCCCAACAAGGGCCAGTTCATTGGCCGTGACGCCTTGGTGGAATCACGCGAGAAAGGTCTGAACTGGAATTTCGTGACCATGGAAGTGCACGGCATCACAGATGACTGGTCTGATGTGCGTGGCTCTGAGCCAATCTATGCCAAAGGCAAACTCATCGGCCGCGCCACTAATGGCGGTTTTGGTTTCCGGGTGAGCAAGTCGCTGGCCTTGGCCATGGTCAGGCCGGAGCATGCGGCACAGGGTACGGAACTTGAAGTGAAAATTCTCGACAGGCATTTCAAGACCACGGTGATCGCGGAGAGCCCCTACGATCCGGACAATGCGGCCTTGCGGGGTTGATGACACGCCATAATCGCCGCCCGTGTTAGACAAATACAGAGGCGGGACGCGAATCGATGAAGAGTTCAGACCAATCCTATGGACGCGGCGTCAGCTTTGTACTGATGGCGACGTCCGGCTGGTCCCTGTCCGGTCTTTTCGTGCGTCTGATGCCGGACCTCTCGGGCTGGGAACTCAATTGCTGGCGCGGTTTCTGGACGGCGGTGAGCATTCTTTGTTATCTCGTGATGACCTATGGCCAGGATACGGTGAAGGTGTTTCGCCGTGTACCCCTGACGGCACTTTTCCTGTCGGCAGGTTTCTTCGCCTTCGGTTCCACCATGTATGTGACCTCACTGACGCTGGTTTCGACCGCCGTGATCTCCGTCATCGGTGCTACTTCACCGCTGTTTACAGGATTGCTCAGTCCCTGGGTGACAGGTGAAAGACCGGGATGGGCCGCCTGGCTGGCGGCCAGCATGGCGTTGTGCGGCATGGGTTTCATTGCATGGGACGGGCTTGAAGCTGGACATATGGCGGGTATTCTGGTGTCACTGCTGGTGCCCCTCAGTTTTGCCATCCAGACCTTGACGCTGCGCCGTTACCGCGCCGTTGACATGACGCCTGCAATTTGTGTGGGAGGTGTCATGGCATTTTTCGGCGCGGGACTGGCGGGGTTTTTCTTTCAGTCCGGGGGAGGCTTTGACGTGCCGTTGCAGGATGTGGCACTTCTGGCCCTGATGGCGCTGGTGCAACTCTCCATTCCCCTGATCTGGTATGCCAAGGGTGCAAGGTCAGTACCGGCTGTCACACTTTCGCTGATTGCCATGCTGGATGCGGTGCTCAATCCCATGTGGCCCTGGCTGGTGGTGCATGAAGTTCCGGAACGGGCGGCATTCATTGGTGGTGGCATCATCATTGCGGCGGTGCTGTTGTCGATCTTCGGGACCCAGTTCAAGCGCTGGAGAGCGGCGTGAAAGTACGGGCCACGCTGATCGGCTTTACGGCCGTCCTGACCTGGGGGTTGCTAGCCTTTTTCTCAAAACTCGCGGGCAATCTGCCGCCACTGCAAATCACGGCCATGGCGTTCAGCATCGGCGGGCTGGTTGGCATGGCGAGCTGGCCATTCCGGCCAGGTGCCGCCCATGTGCTCACGCAAACTTCGCCGCTGGTGTGGATTCATAATGTGGCGGGTTTGTTCGGTGCACATTTCCTCTATTTCATGGCCGTGCAACGCGCACCCGTGCTGGAAGTCAGCCTGATTGCCTATCTGTGGCCGCTGTTCATCGTGCTTTTTGCAGGTCTGCTTCCGGGTGAAAAACTGCAAGCGCATCATCTTGCTGGCGCTGCCCTTGGCCTTGCGGGTGCGTGGTTTGTCGTCAGCAAGGGCCAGGGTGTTGGATTTTCGCAGGGCTTGCGTTCTGGACACATGATTGCACTGCCCTATGCCATTTACTGGGCCGCCTATTCGGTATCGATCCGGCGCTATGGCAAGATTCCCTCTGATATTGTTGCCGGTTTCTGCCTCATGACGGGTGTGCTTGCAGGGCTGTCCCACTGGGGTCTGGAGACAACGGTCTGGCCCATGACCGGAACGCAATGGATCGCCATCATTGGCCTTGGCATTCTGCCGCTTGGCCTTGGTTTCTACACGTGGGATTTCGGCATGAAGCACGGTGACCCCATGGTGCTGGGTGCCTCGGCCTATGCAGCGCCACTGTTGTCAACTGTGATTTTACTGCTGTCGGGTTTTGCGGAACCGCACTGGTCGATTATCGCGGCCTGCCTGCTGATCACGGCGGGGGCTGTGATTGCAGCGAAGGACATGATTTTCAGACGGGCCTAATACATGCCGCGCAGCAAGCGGTCGATATAGGCTTTTTCCTGGTCCGACAGGCCGCGCTCATTGGCCTTGGCGCGCAGGGTTTCCAGAATTTCGCGGGCGCGCTGCATGGCCTGTTCGTTGGGCAGAATGTTCTTGTCGGGGCCGTCATCGGGATTGTGGGTGGCGCGGGGGCGGCCCAGGGGGTCATCCTGGTTGCCACGTCCCTCGCCGTCGCGGGCGTCGCCACTTTTCTGGCCCTGGCCGTTCTTGCGCATCTCTTCGGCCAGCTTTTGTGCGCCCTTGCGCAGACCGTCCATGGCTTCACCCTGTTTCTGCAGGGCAGTTTCCTTGTCGCCATTTTTCAAGGCCTCTCCGGCGTCTCCCATGGCACGGTTGGCATCATCAAGACTCTCATTCTTGCCGCCCTTGCCACGCAGGCCATCCAGCTGCTTCTGCAATTGCTGCTGACGCTCCGCCAGGCCGCCTTTACCGTCACCGGGCTTGTCGCCACCTTCGCCCTGCTGGCCTTCCTGCTGGCCCTGGCCCGGCATGCGCTGGGTTTCATCCATCAGGCGCTGCTGCTTGCGCATCATGTCACCGAGGCCCTGCATCATGTTGTCCATTTCGCTATCACCGCCGGCCTGCTGGTCCTGGCCGCCGGGTTGCAGGTTCTGCAACAGCTTGTCCAATTCATCCAGCATCTGCTGGGCCATGTCGTTGTTGCCGCCCTTGGACATTTCCTGCATGTCCTTGAGCATTTTCTCGAGGTCTTCACGGGATACGGATTTGCCCTCACCGGTTTTCGGTTGTGGCCCACCTTCGGCGGCGCGTTTCTCCGCCTCGTCGCGCAGGGCGTCGAGATATTTATTCATGGCGCCCTTCAGCTTGTCCATGAGTTCGGCAATACGCTCCTTGGGGGCACCTTCGCGCAAAGCTTTTTCGAGTTCCTCTTTCAGGGATTTGAGCTCAGCGCGGAGGTCAGACAGGGAGCCTTCTTCCAGCTTGACGGCCAGGGTCCACATCATGTCCATGGCGTCGTGAATGTCGCCATAGCCCGAGGCATTGCGCAGGCGCGAGGAGATCGCCCCCATCATGATGGAGGGTGTGTGGCCTTCAAACAGGCCGTCGGGATAGAGGTTGAGAGCGTCAATCAACTGGCTCACGTGGGTGGCGCGCTCGGGATAAAGCACCAGTTCCCGGCGCTGTTCAATCAGGGCACGGGGCAAGGGCCTCACAAACACGCGCTCCGGCATCTTGAAGGTCACGGGGGCGAGCTTGCCCTGTTGGCCCGCACCGTCTTCCGCCGTCATGTTCAGGGTGACGTTGAAACCGGCCCAGGGGTGTTTGGCCAGATCAAAGCGGGACGTGCCTTTTTCATCCCTGGAGTTGCCGCGCCGCAGGGCGAATTTCAATTCAGGCGCGTCGAACAGAAAAATCCCATTGGACTCAAATCCCACCTGGCCATCCTGCTCATCGGCAAGTTCGACTTCGCCAGTGATCTTGCGCAGGCCATAGTCGTCCTTGCCCTGCCATTTCAGGGTCAGATTGCCCTTGGCGTCGGTTGCTGGTTTTTCCGTGAGGGTGAGTGTGGGCGGGGTGTCGGGCAAAAGCACCACGGGCCAGCGGGCCAGTTCACTGTTGCCATCCGTCACAACAATGGTTGTGGGGCGGCCAAGGGTGGCTTCAGCGGTCAAGGCACCATTCTTGAATTCTGATTTGGATTTGATATCCGTCAGAACCTCATTGGTGCCAGGTGACAGAAACTTCAACTGCGGCGTGCCGGCGCCGGACAGCCGAAGCGTGAACACCGCATTTTCAGGCACTTCGATATCGGCACCTGTTGCCAGTTTTTCACGGATCACATTGCTGGTCAGCAACAGGGGTGGACGGCCCGTATAGGCAGGCGGTTTCAGCCAGGCATCCAGCGCCAGGGGAACCGCAGGAATGGCTGGGGTGAAGCGCGTGGCTTCGCGCAGGTTTTGCGTCAGGGAACCCTGGCCGAGGATCAGTGTAGCCACCAACGCCAGGGCCACTGGCACCCGCAAGGCATAGGGATCAAACTGCCGCCAGCGGGATTGCGGAGGCACCAGTGTGACATGGGCGAGCCTGGCCAGTTGGCGGTGCTTGTGTTCGGCCCACAGGCTTTCGGCCCGGGGGTCCAGTATTTCTGTGGCGAGGGTGTCGTCCGAACTTGAATAGCCGCGATGGTCCATGGCGGACGCCACTTCGAGCTTGCGCAGCGCATGCAGGCGCTTGATGCGGGGGAGGCGGAACAGGGGCAGCAATGTCCACAGGAATACCAGTGCCATCAGCACCAGAATGCTGAGTCGCGGGAAAAGTGGCAAGGCGTTCAAAAGTCCTGATGTCACCACCACAAGTGCCACACCCAGTGCCAGAAGTGGTCTGGCCCAGGCCGTCCACAGGTTCTCAAAGCCCATGAAAGACTTTTGCCAGAACACTTGGCGGTCGAGGCGTTTCAGGTTGTCGGGGCGTTGCTCGTTGATCATTGCCTTACCATGCTTACACAATCGGGCCGATTTGTGCCGCCCCTTTTAACTGGTTTGCCAGGGGGCCAGCGCATCCAGCCCGATCAATTCTTCGTAACTCGGGCGGCCGCGGACCACGGCATAGCTGTCGCCGCGTACCAGAACCTCCGGCACCAGGGGCCGGGTGTTGTAGGTTCCAGATTGCACTGCGCCATAGGCTCCCGCGGTCATGATGGCGAGGAGATCGCCCTGCTCGGGGCGGGGCATGCGGCGGTCCTTGGCGAAATAGTCGCCGGTTTCACACACGCCTCCCACCACATCGGCCAGAATCATGTCGCCTGACGTTCGGGCTTCCGTTACTGGCCAGATATCGTGATGCGCATCGTAGAGTGTCGGGCGGATGAGGTCATTCATGGCACCATCCTGAATCACAAAGATTTTCGTTTCTGTGTGCTTGAGGTAAATCACCCGCGTGACAAGAATGCCAGCATTGCCCACAAACATGCGGCCCGGCTCCAATACCAGCTTCAAGCCCAGCGGCCCCAGCACACGCTTGACCATGGCACCATATTCGTCCGGGTGCGGCGGCACGTCATTGTCGCCCTTGTAGGGCACACCCAGACCGCCGCCCAGATCCAGATGGCGGATGTTATGGCCATCACTGATCAACTGCTGCGTGAGTTCACCCATCAAGGTATAGGCTTTTTCAAATGGGGCAAGCTGGGTGATCTGGCTGCCGATGTGCATGTCGATGCCCGCCACATCAATGCCCGGCAGTCTGGCGGCATGGGCATAGACTTCCCGGGCCCGCAGGTAGGAGATGCCGAACTTGTCACCGGCCTTGCCAGTTGAAATCTTGGCGTGGGTCTGGGCGTCCACATCGGGGTTGACGCGCACCGATACGGTGGCACGCTGGCCGACGCGATTGGCAATGGCCGACAGCAGTTCCAGTTCGGGTTCTGACTCCACATTGAAGCAGGCAATGCCCTCTTTCAAGGCAAGCGCCATTTCCCGCGCCGTCTTGCCCACTCCAGAAAAAACAATCTTGCGGGCGGGCACACCTGCCATCAGGGCGCGGCGCAATTCGCCTTCCGAGACCACATCCATGCCAGCGCCCATGGTGGCCATGGTCTTGATCACGGCCTGGTTGGAATTGGCCTTCATGGCGTAACAGATCATGTGATCCGTGCCCGCAAAGGCCTTGTCCATCACGCTGTAATGCCGCTCGAGCGTTGCGGTGGAATAGACGTAAAAAGGTGTTCCCACCTCGTCGGCGATGGCCGCAAGATTCACGTCTTCGGCATGCAGCACGCCCTCGCGATAGTCGAAATGATGCATGGATTACTTGCTTTGTGTGAATTGAGGAGCTTGCGGATCACCCCGCACACCGCAGGACGCCAGCGCGAGGGCGATGAGGAGGCAGGCGAGGATGCGGGTCATTTTTGTTTCCCTTTCAAGTGTTTCAGCCAGCGTGTGGCTTCGCGTTTGACATTTGCTGGCGATGTTCCGCCGAGTGATTTCCTGAGTGCCACGGAATTTTCAACCGTCAGCACTTTGAAAATATCCTTGCTGATCCTCGGTTCAATGGCTTGCAGGTCGGCCAGTGACAATTGATCGAGTTTCAGTTTCTTTGACTCGGCCAGTGCGACGACACGGCCCGTCACATGGTGGGCATCGCGGAAGGGCAGGTTGAGGGATTGCACCAGCCAGTCAGCCAAATCTGTCGCGACGGCGAAACCGGATGACGCCGCATCATGCATCACCTGCTTGTTGGGTGTCATGTCGCGCACCATGCCTTCCATGGCGGCGATGGCCAGCGCCAGCGAATCCACCGCGTCGAAGGTGGGTTCCTTGTCTTCCTGCATGTCCTTGGAATAGGTGAGGGGCAGGCCCTTCATGACCAGCGACAAGGCGGTGAAGGCACCGAGAATGCGCCCGGGTTTTGCGCGTACCAGCTCAGCCGCATCGGGGTTGCGCTTTTGTGGCATGATGGAAGAGCCGGTGGTGAACTTGTCGGACAGTGCGATGAAACGGAATTGCTGTGAACACCAGATGACAATCTCCTCGGCGAGGCGTGACAGGTTAACGGCACAGATCGTCGCGGCGGCAAGCGTCTCCATGACATAATCGCGGGATGCCACGGCATCCATGGAGTTGCGCATGGGTGCGGCAAAGCCAAGCGCCTTTGCCGTCATGTCGCGGTCAATCGCGTAGGGTGTTCCTGCGAGCGCTGCCGCACCGAGGGGGGATAGATTGATGCGTTTTCTGGCATCGGCAAAGCGGCCACGATCCCGAGCAATCATTTCGACATAGGCCAGCATGTGGTGACCGAAGGTCACCGGTTGCGCCACCTGCAAATGGGTGAAGCCCGGCATGATGGTGGCGGCATGGGCCTGCGCCTGTTCGACCATGGCCAATTGCAAGGCGGCCAAAGCCTTGTCGACTGTGTCCACGACATCACGCAGATAGAGCCGGAAATCCGTCCCCGCCTGGTCATTGCGCGAGCGCGCCGTGTGCAGGCGGCCCGCAGCTGGGCCGATGAGATCACGCAAACGTTGCTCGACATTCATGTGAATGTCTTCGAGAGCATCCGAAAACACAAATGTTCCGTTTTCGATTTCAGCCTGAACCAGATCGAGACCCTTCAGAATGGCCGCACAATCCGCCTTTGAGATGATGCCCTGCTTGGCCAGCATTTGGGCATGGGCTTTGGAGCCTGCGATATCTTGCGCATAAAGCCGCTTGTCAAAACCGATCGAGGCATTGATGGCGGCCATGATGGCAGATGGGCCTTCGGAAAATCGGCCGCCCCACATTTTGTTTGCCATCATCAATCCCATATTGCAGTGGAGTAGGCATGACCCAATCCAGTACCATCAAACTCATCATTGCCTTGCTGGCGATTGCCGCAGGTGCCTACGGCATTTACGGGTTCAGGGGTGAACCGCGCAAGGCCGAAGTCGTTGCAGCGGTGGCACCGACGGGTGGCTTCTCGAAAGCCCTGGCGACGGGGGCACTCGCGGGCTTTATCATCCACCCCGCACGCAAGGATATTCCGGCTTTCAGTTTTGCCAATGACAAGGGAGAGACCCTTGACCTGTCAAAGTGGAAGGGGCGTGTGGTGTTGCTCAATCTCTGGGCCACCTGGTGCGCACCTTGCCGGAAGGAAATGCCTGATCTCGCGAAGTTGCAAACGGCACTGGGCGGGCCTGATTTCGAAGTGGTCGCTCTGAGTCTCGACCGCAAGGGATTGCCCGCGTCCCAGGCGTTTTTGAAGGAAGCCGGCGTCAGTAATCTTGGTGCCTATGTGGAACCGGAAGGCAAACCGCTTGCCGCCTTGCAGGCGCTGGGCATGCCCGCAACAATTCTGATTGACCGACAGGGCAAGGAGGCCGGCCGCATTCTGGGTCCAGCCGAATGGGCCTCGCCGGAGGCTTTGGCGATGATCAAGGCGTTGTTGGCCGAGAAGTAAAGCCCGCGCGTGACAGCAGCTGAGGCCCGCTGCACTGCATGGTTAACACGGCGTTAACGCTTGGCCGCTTAGCTGGCAGCTTGACGAATCGGACTGCCCTTTGAGTAACCATGCGCCGTGATGAACTGAAACAGCCCTTGCACCAGCGCGGACTGGGCACAAGACTTTGGGCCGGCCGTCCCGGCCTGCTGGCTTGTTGTTACGTGGCCATTGCGGCAGGCTTTGCTGGGGCAGGCTATTGGGCGGTGAAGCAACCCATGCCCTTCGCCGGGGAACCCATTGTGGTTGTGTCCATTCCACCAGCCCGGGAAGTGGTCAACACGGCATCGACTGATCCGGCCCCCGACGCAGAACCTGCGGCAGAGGCCCGTGTGCCCGATGTCGAACAAGTCGGTGAAGCCCAGGTGGCATTTCAGGAACCTGTGCGCTCTGATACCTATCAGCAGGATTCCGCCATTGTGGTCAGCCCGCGCCGCCCTTTGACACCCGCCCCGCAAATGAAGGTCACGGAAATCGGCAGTTACGGGCAACTGCCGCGTATTTCCAAATCGGGCGAAAAACCATCCGCGATCTATGAACGCACGACCTCGATGAACGTCATCCATTCGGACGCGCCAAAGATTGCCATCCTTCTGGGTGGCATGGGGCTGAATGAAAAACTGACTGCCGAAGCTGTCAGGAGTTTGCCAGCCGATATCACCTTTGCCTTTGCCCCCTACGGCAACAACCTGCAGGACCAGGTCAATGCCGCCCGCAACGAGGGCCATGAAGTGTTTCTGCAGTTGCCGCTGGAACCTATCGGCTACCCTGCCAACAACCCGGGTCCGAAGACCCTGACGGGCGATGCAGCAGATGCCGAAAACCTCGACGCCCTGCGCTGGCACATGAGCCGCTTCATGGGCTATGCGGGTGTCGTCAACTACATGGGCTCGCGCTTTCTTTCAATGCCAAAGGCCATTGCCCCGTTGCTCACCGAATTGAACAAGCGCGGCGTGCTGTTCCTCGAGGATGGTTCCATGGCCCTGTCGGCCACGGAGACCACTGCGAAAACCCAGCACATGCCCGTAAAGCGGGCCCAGGTTGTGATCGACGCTGACCCCAACCCGCAAGCCATCATCGCGCAGTTGACCTTGCTGGAAGAACAGGCCACAGGCACGGGCTTTGCCATTGGCACGGGCACGGGCCTTGAGATCACCATCAATACCGTGAAAGAATGGGCCAAGGCAGCGGCAGATCGCGGCATCATCCTGGTGCCCATCACAGCCGCTTACAAAGGCCGCACGGGCTGATAAAACGCCCTGATGACCGACCAGAATCACATCACCGCCTATCGTCCCTGCGTGGGCGTCATGCTCATCAACACGTGCGGCAAGCTCTGGGTGGGCCGCCGCTTTGAGAAACAGAATGACGACGGCATCGGTAAATGGTGGCAAATGCCCCAGGGTGGCATTGACGAAGGCGAAGACCCGCGCGCCGCCGCCTTCCGTGAATTACAGGAAGAAACGGGTGTGACCTCGGCTGAATTCATTGAAGAAGCTGAGGGCTGGTTTACATATGATCTCCCGGAGCATCTCATCGGCAAAAGCTGGGGTGGCAGATATCGCGGCCAGCAACAGAAATGGATTGCCCTCCGCTTCACAGGTGATGATTCTGAAATTGATTTGAAACCACCCGGCCACAAACAGGAATTCGACCAGTGGAAATGGGCCGATATGGAAGAAGTCCTCGACATTGTCGTGCCGTTCAAAAAAGCCGTTTACATCGACGTGATCAAAGCCTTGAGGCATTTGGGCAAGTGACACTGAAACATGTGATTTTTGACTGTGATGGCGTGCTGGTGGATAGCGAACCCTTGTCCATGCGTGCTGATGTGATGCTGTTGAAACAGCACGGCATCGACATCAGCGAAGCCGAGGCGCACAACCGTTTCGTCGGGACAACGTTTCAAGCCATGCTCGACATGATGACCACGCAATTCGGCACGGCCTTCCCACCGGGGCTTCATGCTGTGAAAAACACCATGGTTGAGGCGCTCTATCGCGGCGAGTTGAAAATCGTTCCGGGTGTTGTGGATGTGCTGGACGCGTTGAAAGCCCGTGGCATTGGCATTTCCATCGGTTCCAACAGCCCGAAAAAGCGTGTCGAACTCGCAGTCGCATTGACGCGCATCGCGGATCGTTTTGACCGTATTGTGAGTTATGAGGATGTGGCCAAAGGCAAGCCAGCGCCAGATATATTTCTGCTGGCTGCCAAGCTGGCTGGGGTCACCACTAGCGAATGTGTGGTTGTTGAGGACTCG
The DNA here is from genome assembly GCA_964244825.1 of uncultured Aestuariivirga sp. GTDB lineage: Bacteria > Pseudomonadota > Alphaproteobacteria > Rhizobiales > Aestuariivirgaceae > Aestuariivirga. The sequence goes on along the minus strand of CAXTKL010000034.1, from coordinate 11,867 downwards.
CTCACAGGTGTGACAGCCGCAGTCGCAGCCGGTATTCCCACAATCGGGTTCACGGGTACCCATGCTGATCCGAAAAAACATGGCAGGGAATTGAAGCGCGCAGGGGCGCTTAGCGTGATCTCGCACATGTCCGAGCTTCTGCGGCTTTTCTGAACTTGCCTGACGTATGACGGTTTAAATCCGGGTTTGTTTCCATTTTCATTCTTCGCTAAGACCGTCACGAAACTGTCATATTCCGGGGGTCTTGATGTTTGATATCTTGAAAATGATGCGGCGCACGAAAGCGAAGATTTTCGGTTTCTTTGAACTGCTAGCGGCCAAGGCGCAGGGTATCCTATTTCAGGCATGTCCGCCATTGAACGGTCACCCTTCGTCGGTTTTATCTTTGACGACCCGTTGATGATTCTGGTGACCTGATTGTTCCTGCGCTCAAATCCAGCGGTGGCCGATGGCATATTCCGCAAATTGCAGATTGTGGCTCCGGCGCTACGGCCGGGCGCATTCCATGACGTTGGGAAGCAAACCATCTGATGCGGCGCGACGCACAAGTGGCTGCTCTGCCGTGGCGGCGCGGAAAGACTGGCATAGAAATTCTGCTGGTGACCACGCGGACCACGAAGCGCTGGGTCATTCCCAAGGGCTGGCCCATGGACGGCAAGGCCGACCATGAGGCCGCTGCGATTGAAGCTTTTGAAGAAGCGGGCGTACATGGGCTGGCCACATCAGAGGTGTTTGGGCGCTATGGCTATCTCAAACTATCCGAGGCCGGAAAAGCGCGGCACATTACCGTGGTGGTGTTTACCATGCGGGTCGACCGGGAACTCGAGTGTTGGCCAGAACAGCATCAGCGCGAACGGCGCTGGGTCAGTCCGGGCGAAGCCATTGAGCTGACGGGCGAGGCTGAACTGGTGCCCTTGCTCATGGCCTTTGCAAACTGGCAACCCCCAACCGAAAAAATCCCTCCTGTGGAAAGCAAAAGTGCCTGGGCATGGCTGGTGGACTTGTTTCGCTGAGTTCGTCATCGGTTGCCGAGGTTTAACCCGGTCCTCAGGCTGCTTTCGTGTTGTTGTTGTGGAAATGCAAGTCTATCTGGGAGGCAGGAATGCCGTAAAGATTCATGGAGAGCAGCAATGTCCACGACCCTTTATAGACTTTTGACCGGACCCGACGATGCCAGCTTCTGCCACCGCGTATCTGACGCCCTGAGCCGGGGCTGGCAGCTGTATGGCACACCGAGCTTGACCTATGACGCAGACCAGAAGAAAGTCATCTGCGGACAGGCGGTTACAAAAAATGTGAAGGCGGACTATAGCGCCGACATGACACTGTCAGAACAGTAACGGGAGAGCGAAACATGACACGGGTTGCATTGGTTACGGGTGGATCGCGCGGCATTGGCGCAGCGGTTTCAAGGGCCCTCAAGGCGGCTGGTTACAAGGTGGCAGCCACCTATGCCGGCAACGATGAGGCGGCAGCAAAGTTCAAGGCTGAAACCGGCATCGAAGTCCATAAATGGAATGTCGCGGATTATGAGGCCTGCAAGGCCGGTGTGGGCGCCGTGACCACAAGCCTTGGCCCCATTGACATCCTCGTCAACAATGCAGGCATTACCAGGGACGCTCCTTTCCACAAAATGTCGCCCGCCCAGTGGCGCGACGTCATCGATACCAATCTCAATGGTGTCTTCAACATGACCCACAATGTCTGGCCCGGCATGCGCGAACGCAAGTTCGGCCGCGTTATTTCGATCTCTTCCATCAATGGCCAGAAGGGCCAGTTTGCGCAGGCCAATTATGCCGCATCAAAAGCCGGGGACCTGGGCTTCACCAAGGCTCTGGCCCAGGAAGGTGCACGCGCAGGAATTACAGTCAATGCCATTTGCCCTGGCTACATCAACACCGACATGATGAGCACAATCCCGGAAAAAGTCATGAACGAGGTGATCCTGCCACAAATTCCTGTCGGGCGTTTGGGCGAAGCTGACGAAATCGCCCGCGCTGTGCTGTTTCTTGCGGCGGAAGAGGCGGGTTTCATTACGGGGTCGACCTTCTCGATCAATGGCGGGCAGTATATGGCGTGACCCTCACCGCCACCTCCCTCGGCTGCGAACGCAACGGGCGGATCATCTTCTCCGATCTTTGCTTCGCCCTTGCTGCGGGCCAATACGCCGAATTGCGCGGTGTGAATGGTGCGGGCAAATCCAGTTTGTTGCGGGTGATTGCAGGCCTGGTGCCCATCGCTGCCGGAAGCCTCACACTCGCGAACCACAGCGATATTCCCCAGCAGCTGCATTTCATCGCCCATCAGGACGCCATGAAAGCGTCCATGACTGTTGCAGAAAATCTGCACTTCTGGTGCGCGGTGTTGGGCGGCCATGACATTGCACCCGCCCTCGCTGCGTTCAATCTCGAGGCCCTCAAACATGATCCCGTGCAACTGCTCTCCGCAGGCCAGCGCCGACGGCTCACGCTCTCCCGGCTATTTCTCTGTACACGCATGATCTGGTTGCTGGATGAGCCGATGACGGCGCTGGATGTGAAAACCCAGGACATGATGCGTGGGCACATCCGTTCCCATCTGAAAGCGGGCGGCAGCGTGCTGGCAGCGACCCATGGCGACGTGGGTGTGACGCCGGATATGACGGTCTCACTGGACACCCCATGACCGCCTTTTTCGCCATCCTGAAGCGCGACATCATGCTCGGCTTGCGCCAGGGTGGTGGTGTGGGTGCCGCCCTGGCGTTCATGCTCAGCGTATTGGTGTTGATCCCGCTTGCCCTTGGCCCTGATCAAAACCTGCTCCACCGTCTTGCTCCCGGCATCATGTGGCTGTCGCTGCTGCTGGCGGTACTGCTGACCGCTGAACGCATTTTCCAGCAGGACTATGAAGATGGCACCCTGGATGCGCTTGTCGGAATTACCCTGCCACTCGAACTGGTCACATTGGCAAAAGCCCTTGCCCATTGGCTTTCCGTCGGTTTGCCCTTGGCCATCGTGGCACCTCTCCTTGGTATTCTCATCAATATCGAAACCACATCTATTCCCGTGCTGATGTTGGCCATGGTCCTGGGTTCATTGTCCCTGTCATTGCTGGCGTCCATTGGCGGTGCCATTACGGCAGGACTTCGCCGCGGTGGCTTGCTGGTGGCGCTGCTCATTCTGCCGCTCTATGTGCCCGTGCTGGTCTTCGGCCTGTCCGCCACTCTGGCCGAAACCGGACCAGCGGGCAGCCTCAATTCATTGCTGGTTCAGCTTGCCATCACCATGGTGAGCCTGGTCATCCAGCCCTGGGCCTGCGCTGCGGCACTCCGGGCCTATTTTCGTTGAACAACAAGCACTAGGTTATACCCATGCAAATCTTCGCCAACCCGAACCGCTTCTTCCAGATCGCTGATCACTGCATGCCCGCGTTGTGGCTTGCAACCATTGCTGCTTTCGCGCTTGCGCTCTACTTCGCCTTCTTCAACAGTCCGGCGGATTACCAGCAGGGTGAGACCGTGCGCATCATGTATGTACATGTGCCATCAGCCTCACTTGCGCTCTTTGTTTATGTGTTGATGGCGCTGGCCTCCGCCATGGCCCTGATCTTCCGTCACCCGCTGGCGGATGCTGCCGCCAAGGCTGCGGCCCCTTTGGGCGCCGCCTTCTGTTTTCTAGCCCTTGTCACAGGTTCGATCTGGGGAAAGCCCATGTGGGGCACCTGGTGGGTGTGGGATGCACGGCTCACCTCCATGTTCGTGCTGATGCTTTTGTATCTGGGCTATATCGCGGTGTGGCGCGCCTTTGACGATCCGCATCGTGCCGCATCGCTGGCCCGCATTGTGGCGCTTGTCGGCGTCATCAACATCCCCATCGTCAAATTCTCGGTGAACTGGTGGAACACCCTGCACCAGCCCGCCTCCATCATCCGCATGGGTGGACCCGCCATTGACAAGAGCATTCTCTGGCCCCTGGGCTTGATGTTCCTGGCATTTGCCCTGTTGTTCGTCACCACCCATCTGGTGGCATTGAAGAATGAAGTCCGCGCCCGTAAAATTCGCGCCGAGAAACTGAGAGCCCTGGGAACACGCTGATGATTGACTGGAATGACCACAATATCAACTTCGTGATCGTTGCCTATGCCATTGTGGTCTTGGTGCTGCTGGCACTTGTTGCAGCGACACTGTTGCGTGCTGCTGCGCTGAAAAAAACCTTGGCCGGCATGAAGCTGTCAGACCCCGGCAGCAAGGACGTCGCCTGACATGCGCCGCCTGCTGACGCTGCTGCCTGTGGTTCTGTTTGCCGGATTGGCGCTGATGTTATGGAAGGGTCTTTATGGTGATCCGTCAACGCTGCCCTCAACCCTGATCAACAAGCCTGTACCCGCCTTCACACTTCCCGCCGTCACGGAGCTCAACGTGCCGGGCCTCACGGATGCTGACCTCAAAACCGGCAAGGTCACTGTTGTCAACATCTGGGCCTCCTGGTGTGGGCCCTGCCGCGCCGAACATCCCCTGCTGATGGAATTGTCCAAGCGCAGCGACATTGCACTGGTGGGCATCAACAACAAGGATGAACCCGCCAATGCCGCACGCTTCCTTGGTGCCCTGGGCATGCCCTTTGCAAAAGTGGGCGCAGACAGCAAGGGCCGCGTGACCATTGACTGGGGCGGCTATGGCGTTCCTGAAACCTTCATTGTGGATGGCAAGGGCATCATTCGCTACAAGCTGGTGGGGCCGCTCTCGGAAGACATGTTGGCAACGACATTCGATGCGGAAATCAAAAAGGCAGCACTGCCACTGCCATAGGCGTCAAGCCACGCGACGCTTTAGCTTCACCTTGCCCGTGGCCTTGGGTTCTTCCTCAACCTCGTCCACCTTGTCCATGGCAATCGCGAGTTCGCCGAGACAATCCGTCAGGGTCTTGCGTTCGGCGACGGGGAACAGGGCAAGCAATGTCTTGTCCACATCCTCAGCCCCGGTCTGGGCGGTCTTCAACATTTTCTTGCCCGCAGGTGTGAGACGGACAGAATTGGTGCGGGCGTCTTCCTTGGTGCGGCGGCGCTGCACCAGGCCCTGGGCCATCAATCGTGCCACCATGTCCGCCAGGGTGGAACGGTCAATACCGGTGATTTTCACCAGTTCGGTCTGGCTCTTGCCGTCATTCACATCAACGGCGGCGAGCACGGTAAACTGACGGTGCGTCAAGCCACTCTTGCCGACCTCTTCATTGTAGCGGTGCACGGAATATTGCACGGCGCGTTTCAACAGATGAGAGAATGAGCGCGCCAGTGTTTTCGCGTCTTTGCTGCCCGACATCAGAAACCTGCTCCCAAGATCGCATGATTGTTTTGAAAAAAACATCCACGACCATATTTTTGTGCCGGCACACGTTCCCCCGTGTGATGGCAAGTTGCCTCTTCAAATCCGCGCGAGTCCTAGCGAGTCTGAAACCCTGTCGCAAGCAAAAACAGGCTTGGCCGCGAAAGAGAATTGCCGTTGGGATCACCGCTCAATCACAATGTTTCCGACTCTTATTCCCGAACTACAAGTCTTGACTCTAAGGCCAAATGATGTGCAGCCATTCATCCGTCTGCGGAGGGTTTTGTATCATCCCCCGTCATGTGTTTGGCCATGAAGGGCGCATTGGCGATGGCAAACAGCATGGTGAGGCCCATCAGGCCGAAGACCTTGAAGTTGACCCAGGTGGCCTCCGGCATGCTGCGCCAGACATATTCATTGAGGCCTGCCAACGCGATGAAAAACCCCGTCCAGCGCCACGTCAAGGTGCGCCAGGCGGCCTGTGGCATCTCGACAGCAGATCCCAGCAGGTCTTTCAGGAACATGCGGTTGGTCAGCAGGCCTCCGCCCAATATGCCTGCAAAGATCAGGTTGGCGGCCGTGGGTTTCATTTTCACGAACATGTCGTTGTGCAAGTAAAGCGTCAGGCCACCCATCACTGTGATCAGAATGCCACTGAACAGCGGAAACTTCGCCACTCTGCCGGTCAGCGCATAGCCGATGATCAGCGACACAATCGTCAGTGCAATGATGATCGAGGTTGCCCAGTAGACCCCACCCAGCTTGTAGGCGACGAAAAATGCCACCAGTGGTGCAAAATCCAGCGCCAGTTTGAGGCCTTGCGGCAATTCTTTTTTTTCTGTCATGTGGTTTCATCCAGCCCGGCGATGGCGCGCGAAAAGGCTGCGGCGTCAAACGCCTGCAGGTCGTCAATGCTTTCACCAACACCAATGGCATGGATCGGCAGTTTGAATTTTTCCGCAATGGCCACCAGAATACCCCCACGTGCCGTGCCATCAAGCTTGGTCATGATCAGGCCGGTGACTCCGGCCACCTTGGTGAAGGCCTCGGCCTGGGCCAGCGCATTCTGTCCGGTCGTGGCGTCCAGTACCAGCAATACGGCATGGGGGGCGGCTCCGTCATATTTTTTGATGACGCGCACCACCTTGTCGAGCTCGTCCATCAGATAGGTCTTGTTGTGCAGCCGCCCTGCCGTGTCGACGAAGAGAATATCAGTGCCATCGTCCTGTGCCGCCTTCATGGCGTCATAGGCCAGACCCGCCGCATCGGCCCCTTGCGGGCGCGAAATGGTTTCTGCCCCCACACGCTTGCCCCAGACCGTGAGCTGTTCAATGGCAGCAGCACGGAAGGTATCGCAGGCGGCAAACTTCACCTTAAAACCTTCAGCCGCCGCAATTGATCCCAGCTTGCCAATGGTGGTGGTCTTGCCCGAGCCATTCACACCCACGACCAGAATCACGTAGGGTTTCTCTGATCCGAAGTTAAATGGAACCTCGACCGGCTTCAGCACCTTTTCCACTTCCGAGGCAAGAATCTGCTTCACCTCCTCCGGGTCAATCTCCTTGTCAAAACGCCCGCGTGAGACTTCCGCAATGATGCGCTCTGACACGGCAAGACCCAGGTCCGCCTGGATCAATGTGTCCTCAAGCTCCTGCAGCGTTTCCTTGTCCAGCTTGCGCTTGGTGAAGATGGCCGTGATGGAACCGGTGATGGATTTTGAGGATTTCGACAAACCCTCGGTCAGGCGCGATAACCAGCCCTTGCGCGCAGGTGCAACGGCCTCAGCAGGAACAGCCGGTACGGTCACTGCAACCAGTGCCGGTTCAACAACTAAAACGGGCTCCGGTGGAGGTGGAGGTGGAGGTGGAGGTGGAGGTGGAGGTGGAGGTGGAGGTGGAGGTGGAG
>CAXTKL010000034.1:0-4563 GCA_964244825.1 uncultured Aestuariivirga sp. | reverse complement strand
GGTGGAGGTGGAGGTGGAGGTGGAGGTGGAGGTGGCGCGACCTTGATCTTCTCTGCAACCACTTTCTTCACAACAACCGGTTTTTTCTCCGGAGTCTTTTTCGCAGCAATCTTCTTCGCCGGAACCTTCTTGACAGGTTCAACCCTGGCAGGGGGAGCCTTCGCAGGCTTGGTTTTTGCCTTCGGTGCCTCAGGCTTTTTCGCAGCCGCCTTGGGTTTCGCAGCAGGCTTGACGGGCTCCGGCTTTTTCGGCGCTACTTTCTTTGGCGCAGGCTGCTTCGTCTTGGCCTTGGATGCAGGTTTTACCGGCTTTGCAACAACACCGTCTTCAACAACGGGTTCCGGCTCCGGCGCAGGTAAGGCGGCCTGTTCAACCACCACCTCTGGAACCGGCTCATCCTTCTTGCCGGTAATGCGGTTGAAAAGTTTCTTGAAAAATCCGCTCATGCGGCAAGCCTCACATCCAGATGCGACGCCTGTGCGGCCACAACATTGACATTCACCAGAGCGCCGGGCGTCATGTGCTGCTCAAAGCGCGAGAGCGCAAACTGCGCCGTGCGCCCCGTCGTCGGTGTTTCCACCAGCACCGGCTGCACTGATCCTACTTGGGATGACAGGAATGTTTGCAACCGCTGGTCCCCCTTGGCCCGCAACAGGGCTGCCCGCCGCTTCACCACATCCTGGCCCAGCATCGGCATGCGCGCAGCAGGTGTGCCCGGACGCGATGAATAGGGAAACACATGCAGATACGTGAGATCACACTCATCCACCAGCTTGAGGGAATTCGCGAACATATCTTCAGTCTCAGTCGGAAAGCCCGCAATCAGGTCAGCGCCGAACACCATGTCCTTGCGCCGCGCCTTGAGTGCGGCACAAAACGCAATCGAATCTTCCCGGGCATGCCGCCGCTTCATGCGCTTTAAAATCATGTTGTCGCCGGACTGCAACGACAGATGCAGATGCGGCATGACCCGCGTCTCCGAAACCAGAATATCAACCAGCGCCGCGTCTGCCTCGATTGAATCAATCGACGACAACCGCAGCCGCTTCAAGTCCGGCACATCCTTCAACATTCGCGACAGCAAAACCGACAGCTTCGGCGCACCCTCCAGATCAGCACCCCAGGATGTGAGATCAACGCCCGACAGCACCACTTCATTGTGACCGCCATTCACCAGCCGCTTCACCTGTTCCACCGCATCCGCAATCGGCACCGAGCGCGAGTTGCCGCGGCCAAAGGGAATGATGCAGAAGGTACAGCGATGGTCACAGCCCGTCTGCACCTGCAAAAAAGCCCGCGTCCGGGCCGTGAGTTGGTCAATCATCGGCGGGCGGGTCTGTTTCACCTGCATGATGTCAGATACATCCACACGCGGACGATTGGAGCCCTTCAGCCAGGATGACGCAACAAGCTTCTCCTCATTGCCCAACACCCGTGTCACCTCTGGCATGGCTGCAAATACATCCGCCTCGGTCTGGGCCGCACAGCCTGTGACGATAATGTCAGCCTGCGGATGATGTTTTCGCGCCCGGCGTATGGCCTGCCTGGCCTGCCGCGTGGCTTCGGCTGTCACAGCGCAGGTGTTGAAAATGATGGCGTTGTCGAGGCCCGCCTTTTCGGCATGGCCGCGCATGATCTCGGACTCAAACGTATTGAGACGGCAGCCAAAGGTTTCAAGCCGGGGACCGTTCATGCCAGCAAAGCCTCGGGGATCACACCCTCATAGTCATATTGCAACGGACCCGTCATGATGACATGGCCGCTGTCGGGATCAACCGACATCATGAGATCACCGCCGGGCAAAGTGACCCGGCACTTTGCATCGATCAGCTTCAGCCGGTAACCCGCCGCCATCACGGCACAGGCCGCCGTGCCGCAGGCCTTGGTCAAGCCTGCACCGCGTTCCCACACCGTGACGATGACATGATTGCGCGCCTCAACCTTGGCCATCTCCACATTGGTGCGCTCAGGAAACAGCGGATGGTTTTCCAGCATGGGTCCGACGCGTTCGAGGTTGACCACATTCAAATCCCGCACCCAGAAAATGCAGTGCGGATTACCGACATTGACCACAGAAGGCGAATGCATCAGCGGTGCATCAATCGGCCCTACCTGCAATTCGATGTAGCGCGTATCGGCAAATTTCTCAGACAGCGGAATCTGGTCCCAGTCAAAGCGCGGCTTGCCCTGATCAATGGTGACCATCAACTTTCCCGCCCGCTTGCCCACCAGAAAACCACCCTTGGTCTCAATGGTGGCGGAGGTTGCCCCTTTCTCCTCCATCACGATATCAGCAATGCAGCGCGAGGCATTGCCGCAGGATTCGACCTCTCCACCCTCGGCATTCCAGATCCGCATGCGCACATCGGCAAGCGGGGATTTTTCCATGACGATCAACTGGTCGCAGCCGATACCGGTGTTCCGGTCCGCAATGGCCCGGGCCTGCGCTTCGGAAATGGAAATGGGTTTTTCGCGCGCGTCAATCACAACGAAATCATTTCCGAGTCCGTTCATCTTGCGAAAGGCAATGGTTGAGGCGGTGGTCATGGCGCTGCTTATATGAGCATGTGACTGCGAAAATCCAGTTGCATTTGAACCTGAACAGGGGCCAGTCTTTCCCCCAAATCGCAACAATTTGTCCGGTCAGTTCACTGCATGAAGGATCAAACCTCGCGCATTGCCGGACGCCATGCCACGCCGCTCCGGCCTTTTTTCACGTCACCGGAATGTGGATTTCGATGGAGCCTGTTCCCGCATCAGCATCAAAATCCGCGGAGTAAACTTCGAACTGCGGACCGGGGGCAACACTGAGCTTGGCCAGCGGCAGGCCATCGGAAAAGATTGTCCCCCATGTGCTGCTGAGCGTTTCAAGCCCGCCGTGATGGTCAAATATCGCGACTTTCCGCGAGGGTATGATCAGCGTGTCGAGATAGCCCGGCACCTCACCGGCATTGCTCACCTGGGCTGCGGCCATATAGTCCATGCGCCCGGTACCGTCGAAATTGTGACACACACCATAGGCCTTCAAGTTGACTTGCCCCGCGATGCGGCCAAAATCTTCCATGAATTGAACCCACAAGTCCTTGATGCCTGTGGAGGGGCCAATGGCAAAATTGCCATTTCGTCCGGCGAGTATGAGTGCGGGCGAGGTTTTGACAGAGGGAGCCTGCATCACTTCACTTCTGTTGTCAGAAGTTTCTGGTCAGGCCGCAGCCAAGGCTTGAGGTCGGTCCAGGGGATGACCGTCGGGTTATAATCCTGGAACATGCAATTGGCGGCGACCGTTGGATAGTCCGTTCTGAACACGGCAAGACCTTTCGGCGCAAAGCCCAAGGTGAATTCTTTTTCGCCTGCAGCCTGTTCGCCCATGAAGTTTGGCCCGGCACAACTGTCATCCCCGGTTTCACCTTTTGCTTTGGCCGCCGCTTGCCAGCGTCCAAGCGCGAAGTTTTCAAACGCAATGCGCTGTTTCCTGTCGGCCAACTTCAGGATTTCACCAAAACCCTGTGGGCTGAGATCAAGCTGATAGAGCCCGCCGATCTGCTTGTTCTTGAGCAGGTCAAAGGTGAGATAGGTAGCATAGTTGTTGGGATGAGCCCCGCCGCAGAACACGGACCCGCCCTCGGAAATCGTCACCACCGTGGGGCTGGCATAGGTGACCTCGAAATTATATTCGGGCTCATAGGGCTTGGCCGGTTCGCTGGTCAGGCCATTGACGCAGTCCCGGTTCGAAATCAGCGAGCCCTTGTAATAGGTCCGCAACATGGCATTGGCTTTTGCCATGCGCAGCGTGTCCGGCATGGCGGTGAACACCGGCATGTCGAGGTTGAAGGCGGAGTCCCGTTCGAAGGCCAGCTTCACCGGACCAAATGATTTCGGCTTGGTGGCCCCTGAAATTTTTTCGTCCGCGAACCAGCGTTCATTATAGGTAACGGAAAGCTGATTCATGTCCTTCGGCACTTGCGCCGCTTTGACCAAGTCCAGCCGCTTCAAGGCTATCGGCAAGGTCTTCTTGCCATCGGTTGAAACCCAGGTCCCCGTTGCCGTTTTGCCTGAAACCTTCAGCGACCAATGCCCCGTGCGCGCCGGATCATCCTTGGGCAAGTCCTTCAACTGGTAATGCGGCTGCGTGCCCTCCAGAAACTCCAGGGTTTGCCCTTCGGATTCCAGCACCAGCTTCAGGTCATAGGCCGCTGGAACATAGGAATAGCGCGACCCATCGGAATAACCACCCTTGTAGGACGACGCCTCCTGCCCCGCATTGAGTTCAACAATGATTTTGGCTTTGCCAAGCGTACCCTCGAATACGCCTTCCCAGTCGGCGGCGAAGGTGGGAGTGACGAAGAGGGTGATGGCGAGTGTGGTGCGGAATATTTTGATCATGCCCAATCCTATCGCAATTACGCTCATCCCCACAACCGTCATCCCGAACAAACCGCAATGGGCGTCCCCGCACCATCTGCGGGGGCAGATCGCGTTTTTTCGAAATTTTGAGTCTCTCTGACCAGGATTGATTTGCGTCTGTCGTCAGTGTGGGGAGAGGTCATTTTCTCGCCATAGGCC
>CAXTKL010000033.1:1873-27558 GCA_964244825.1 uncultured Aestuariivirga sp. | reverse complement strand
TCATCGCCTTCCCGACCGTGTTGCTGGTGTTTCCGCTGGTACGTAAAATCGTTGCGCTCTTCGTGGAATTGCCGGGCAGGGGCTAGGACAGTCGCGCTGCTGACGTCCACCATGCCGGGTATTGGCCTTGCAATTGATTGGCAGCAATGACGGCCTGCTCATAGTGGTCATACAAAGCAAAACATGTCGCACCCGATCCCGACATGCGGACATCCCGGGCATTCGGCAGTGTAACAAGCGCGTTCAACACCTCACGGATCACGGGCCTCACGATTTGCGCTGACACCGCCATATCATTGCGCCACATTGTCGGCCTATGCATGTCCAGAGCTGTTCCTGCTGCATCCCCGCGCTCAAGCCCCATGGCACGAAACACGTCTTTCGTGCCGCAGGCTTGCAACGGATTGACGAGTAAAATCGCAGGTGCAGGCAAATGTTCCAGAGGCGTAATGATTTCGCCCAACCCTTGCATCCGGCAGGCTTTTCCATGCAGGCATACCGGCACATCCGCGCCCAAGGACAATGCCATCTCCTGTATTGTTTCGGCATCGAATCGAAGACCCGCCACCCGCATCAACCCCCGCAGCGCCGCTGCCGCATCCGCCGAACCGCCGCCTATGCCGGAAGCTACGGGAAGGTTTTTCGTCAACTGCATCTTGACGGCGGGAATATTCCCAAGCCGACGCAAGGCCGCATGGGCCTTCAGCACAAGATTGTCATCGGATGCAGGAACGCCCGCAGCAAATGGTCCGTCCACGGACAGTGTTGTGACATCAGCAGGCGATAAGGTCAGCACGTCTCCCACATCCGCAAAGGCTACCACCGAGTCGAGTTCGTGATAACCGTCCAGCCGTCGCCCAAGCACATGCAGCGCCAGATTTATTTTCGCAGGCGCGAATTCCGTGATAACGGACGACATCAGCCGTTATTGCCGCCCGCCTTGCTATTGTCGGCGGGATTCACCAATGGCGGCAAATCCGGCATGCCGTTTTGCAACTTGCCCTCAATGCGCTTCAAATCGTCAGGCTCAGGCTTGTTGTCCTTGGCGTGTTGCCATTGAAACTTTGCTTCAAGTTTCCGGCCCACACGCCAATAGGCATCGCCCAGATGTTCGGCAATGATGGGGTCTCCTGCGCGTAAATCCGTGGCGCGTTCAAGCTGCACCACGGCCTCGTCAAAATCCCGCAGCTGAAAATGCGCCCAGCCCAGACTGTCGACAATGTAACCGTCATTCGGCTTCGCATCGACGGCTTTCTTCACCATTGCAATGGCTTCGTCCAACTTCAGGTTCATGTCGATGAGGGAATAACCCAAATAGTTCAGCACAGATGCTTCATCCGGAGAAAGTTCCAAAGCCTTGCGCAAATCCGCTTCTGCCGCGGGCCAGGTCTTCAACCGTTCACGCACAATGCCGCGATAGTAGAATACGCTCCAATGCTGCCGCTCAGGCTTGGCGACCAGCGCCAACGCCTGTGTATAAAATGTGTCAGAATCCCTGTAGTTCTCTGAATTGCGCAGAAGATTGCCGAGTGTTACCAGCACATCATAATTTTGTGGCTCCCGCACGGCCACGGCCCGCAATCGCGCTTCTGCATCCGCAGGTTTTTCCAGACGTTGCAGATTCAAAGCGATTTCTGTTTCCGCATTGGTGCGCAACACCGACGTGGCGGGAACCGCCTCATAGGTATCGATGGCAGCCTGGTAATTTTTTGTCGCCGCCAGAATGTCACCCAGCAGCGTCAAGGTCACCGGTTTGTCGCCAGTGGTCGCCAAGGCAAGCTGTGCATAGATCTGGGCCACGTCGATGCTCTGGTCATCATTCATCGCCGCTGCCAATGAGAACAAGGCTTCGCCTACACCCGCATCGGCATTGCCGACAAAAGGTGGCGGTACGACACCCTTTTCAGCCCGCACCAGGGCATCCGACACCAGACGGTTGCCATCGCTGCCTGCAAGGAAGGTCCGGTAAATATCGGCTGCTTCTTTTGATTTCCCGTTGCGTTCCAGAAAATTGCCATAGGCTTGGGTCACACGCAGGCTGGTGCCTGCATCGGCATAGGCCTTTTTGTAAGCTGCTTCTGACCGCACGGTGGAATTCAACACATCTGAAATCAGGGCGGCGTGGAAGGATTTGAAATTGGCAAAGGACTCATTGGCGTCAAGCTTGTCGAGTTCCTTCATCGCCGCACTGAGTGAACCTTCCCCAGCATAGGACCAGGCCGCCAGCAGTGCGGACGTCAATTCACCCACCGGTGTATAGGCAGCTTCGGTAAAGTGTTCCCGCGCCGTCTCATATTTCTTTTCGCGCAAGGATTTCAGACCCAGGACAATACGCGCGAGGCGCTGCTGGCTGTTGAGCGTCAACACGACTTCCGCCTGCTTTTCAGCCTCGGCCATCTGGCCGGATGAGACTTCGATCTGGAATAGCCGTTCGGTCAACTGGGCATTGCCGGGGTCCTGCTTCAAGGCATCGCTGAAAAACTGTGTGGCAAGTTCACTGTCGTGGGCTTCAGCCGCAACGCGGCCCGCCAGAAAATTGCCGGACAGCGATGTTTCGCGCTGCTGTGTGCTGGCCAGACCAGCCGTGGCAGCAGAAAGACTGATAAAGAGGGGCAGGGCAGTTCGAATGATTTTGCGCATCGTCTCGTTTCACTCCGGGGCAAATCACCCCCTATGTTCGCTTATCACGGCAAAATGCGGTTTTTCGTGGAGCGCTGCAACAGAAAACCGCGTGACGCCACATAAAGCCATCGGCTCCTGAAAAGCTCAAAACTAGCTAAAATCTAATCTATCCCCCTTACGCAACCTTAATTTTCAAGTCCTATAAGCGGTGTTGGTTATGTTTTGGAGACACGGCAATGCAAAAATATGTTCGCGCTTTGGCAAAGAATGTGGGAGCCAAACTGAAAGCGTTCCGCAAAGACCAGCTTGGCTCCATAACCCAAATGGCCGGCTATTCGATGCTGCCCATTTTCCTGTGCGCTGGTGTCGGCATGGACATGACCCGGGTGAACTATACCCACCAGAAATTTGCTTCCAGCCTCGACGCCGCCGCGCTGGCAGCTGCGGCCGCGCCATTGGGCAAAACCACCGCCGAACTGAAGATCATTGCGGGAAAATATGTCGAACAGAATTTCAAAGATCCAGACAGTGTTACCATCACTGCCTTTGACCTGACAAATACTGCCACCAAAGTGGTCGTCACGGGCACAGCGCGCGTCAAGACCAGCATCATGATGGTCGCGAACACGGAATTGTTGACTCTTGCCAACGCCCGCTATGTGGATATCAGTCTGTCTTCTGAAGTTATCAAATCAGGCAGCAATGTCGAGGTGGCACTGGTGTTGGATAACACAACATCAATGGCCCCCAACATGACGGATTTGATTACGGCGTCAAAAGATTTCATCGATAAAGTCGTTCAGACGACGCAGACACCATATTATTCAAAGGCTGCGATTATCCCCTATAACATGGGCGTCAATCTTGGCGCTTTGGCAGACGCGGCACGCGGTACGATCGCATTGGGCACAAGTACCACTCCCGGCTCTCAAAAATTCTCATTCACCAACCCCAGCGGAAGCAACAAGATTTTCGATGTCAGCACGTGTGTCAGTGAACGCATTGGTGCCGAGGCTTACACGGATGCGCCGGTTGCCACCAATCCGGTCGGCAGAGCTTATCCGCCCGGAGCCGCCAACCCTTGTATTTCTGCAACGCTTTTGCCGCTCACGAGCAACATAACAACGCTCAAATCCTCGATCAATTCGATGGCATCTGGAAGCTCGACGGCTGGTCAAGTCGGAATTGCCTGGGGTTGGTATACGCTATCACCTACGTTTGGGCTTTGGTCGGGCCCGAGTGTACCAGCCGCTTACACCGACACAACGACCCGCAAAGTCTTGGTTTTGATGACTGACGCCGAGTACAACAGCACCTATTGCAAAGGTGTGATCACCGGCAACCCAACGACATCCGGCAGCGGTGGCGCGAGTGATCACATCAATTGCGCAGCCAGCAACGGTAGTTCTTACGCGCAGTCCAAGGCGCTCTGCACAGCAATCAAGCAAAAAGGCATTGAGGTCTATACCATCGAATTCAAGTTGGACACCTCATATCAAGCCCGTGTCGATCTCATGAATGACTGTGCCACCGACAGCAATCATCGCATCACTGCTTCAGATGCTGCTGGGCTTGCCGCAGCCTTCACAAAAATCGCAGGTAACATCAATGCCCTGCGGGTCTCAAAGTAAACTTGTAGACAACATACTGACTGCGCAGCCGACTGTCCCCGACAGTCGGCTGTTTCGTTTCACATGTTTGGATAATTCGGTCCATCGCCGCCTTGAGGTACAGTCCACACGATATTCTGTGAGGGGTCTTTGATATCGCAGGTCTTGCAATGCACGCAGTTCTGGAAATTGATCTGGAAGCGCGGCGCATGGCCTTCAGAGCGAATGATCTCATAAACCCCGGCCGGGCAATAGCGCTGGGCCGGTTCGTCATAGATCGGAAGGTTGATGGCCGTTGGCACTTCCGCATTGGTGAGGTGCAGGTGACAAGGCTGGTTTTCCGCATGGTTGGTTGCCGAAAACGCCACATTGGTCAAACGGTCAAAAGACAACACGCCATCAGGTTTAGGATAATCGATCACCTTGAAGGCCTCCGCTGTGCCCGTTGCTGCGGCATCGGTCTTTCCATGCTTCCACGTGCCAAGGCCAAATCCCAACAACGACTGCATCCACATATCAAGCCCGCCCAATGCCAGCCCGCCGATCAAACCCAACTTTGACCACATGGGTTTCACATTCTTGACGCGCTTCAAATCCTGATAGACCCAGGAACCTTCATAGGCTGCCTGATAGGCCAAAAGCTCATCACCACTGCGCCCTTCGGCGAGGGCCGCAACGGCGGATTCCGCCGCGAGCATGCCGGTTTTCATGGCATTGTGGCTGCCCTTGATGCGCGGCACATTCACGAAACCTGCTGAACAGCCGATTAACGCCCCACCGGGAAAGCTGAGCTTCGGCACTGATTGTAACCCGCCTTCGGTAATGGCCCGCGCGCCATAGGCCACCCGGCGCCCACCTTCCAGCACATGGGCAATCAACGGGTGGTGCTTGTAGCGCTGGAATTCCATATAGGGATAAAGGTGCGGGTTCTGATAGTTGAGATGCACCACAAACCCCACCGACACAAGATTGTCCTCGAGGTGATACATGAAACTGCCTCCCCCGGTCTTGGTGCCAAGCGGCCAGCCCATGGTGTGAGTCACCTGGCCGGGGCGGTGGTTCTCAGGTTTCACCTCCCAGAGTTCCTTCATGCCCAGGCCAAACTTCTGAGGTTCTTTGCCATCGGATAAATTGTAGTGGGCAATGATCTGCTTGGCCAAAGACCCGCGCACACCCTCGGCAATCAGAACATATTTTCCCGTCAGTTCCATACCCGGCTGATAGCCCGGTCCACGCGAACCATCCTTCTCCAACCCCATCACACCGGCCACCACACCGCGGACAGCACCCGTCTCAGAATACAAAACTTCAGACGCCGCAAAGCCCGGATAAATCTCCACCCCCAGACCTTCCGCCTGTTGTGCCAGCCAACGGCAGAGATTGCCCAATGACACGGCATAATTGCCGTGGTTGTTCATGAGTGGCGGCATCAGAAAATTCGGCAGGCGCAGCGCGCCCTGTGGCCCCAACACATAGAATCGGTCATCGGTCACGGGCGTGTGGAGCGGTGCATCCCGCTCCTTCCAATCCGGAAAAAGTTCATTCAGTGCAATGGGATCAACCACGGCCCCCGACAGGATATGCGCTCCAACCTCGGAACCTTTTTCCAGTACACACACCGTGGTCTCAGGCGCGAGCTGTTTCACGCGAATGGCAGCACTGAGGCCTGCTGGGCCCGCACCCACGATGACCACATCATACTCCATTGCTTCGCGTGTGACGTCTGACACTGTATATCCCCGATTGTTTTCTCTATATGGTGGCCCTGTTATAGGTTTTTTATAAATGTGAACAGGCGTCTGGCTGCGGCATGAATGACACGCAAAGCGATGTAATGGAAATCTCCGCACTCCTGCCATGGCTGGTGGAGATGGGGGCGGATGAAGTGTTGCTCGACCATTCTGTGGATCGTTTTGCGTCGGCTGTGGACAAGCCGGTTCTGGAAGCCAAACCCCGCCCACCTCGCGTCGCATCAGCGCCAAAGCCTGCGATCAATTGGCAGGCCGTCGCTGCCGGAGCCGAAGGGGTGGCCGCAGCAGAGGCTCTTGCGGCGTCAATAGACACATTGGAAGCCTACGTGGAGGCCATCAACGGCTTTGACGCCCATCCCCTGAAACGCACCGCCAATCGCCCCAGCACCTATTCGGGTGCCACCAGCGCGCGCGTGCTCATTCTTTGCGACAGGCCACGTAACCCGGAAGATGCAACAGGCGAAGTGCTGTCCGGCAAGCATCAGGTTCTGGCGGATCGCATGTTGGCGGCAATCGGTCTTGCTGGGTACGCGCCAAGCGAGAAGAACGAGGCAGTCGCTTTCGCCAGCTTTATTCCTTGGCGTCCACCCGGCAACCGGTCATTGACCGAACTCGAAGCGAAAATGTGCGTACCCCTGTCTAGGCGCCTGTTGCACCTCCTGTCACCGCAGTTGATCCTGTGCTTGGGGTCTTTGCCCGGTCAATGGCTGGCCGGTGGCGAAGAGGCGATTTTCAAATCCCGCGGCAAATGGCTTGATATGGCAGACATTCCAGCACTCACCACCTTTCACCCGGAAACCCTGCTGAACTCTGCCGCGTCCAAACGCCTGGCATGGCATGACCTGCAAGCCTTCCGACAGAAACTGGACACGCTGCCATGACCAGCAAGCCAGTGCGCGAATTCCTGCCCGCAGGCATCGCTGTCATTACCATCTCAGACACCCGCACGACGGCTGACGACAAATCCGGTGAAACGCTTGCCGCCCGCATCACCGCTGCGGGTCACATACTGGCTGATAGGTTGATCGTAAAAGACGATATCCGCCAGATCCGGGCAGCGCTGCGCAAGCTCGTGAAGCGCAAGGACGTTGATGCCGTCATCACCACCGGCGGCACCGGCTTGACGGGCCGTGACGTGACCATCGAAGCCGTACGCCCTCTGTTCGACAAGGAAATTGAAGGTTTTGGCGTGGTGTTCCACATGGTGTCCTTCCAGAAAATCAACACCTCCACCATCCAATCGCGCGCCACAGCTGGCGTCATAGCGGGGACTTACGTATTCTGTTTACCCGGTTCCCCAGGTGCCTGCCGCGACGGCTGGGACGAAATCCTGGTCCACCAGCTTGACTACCGCCATCACCCCTGCAACTTCATCGAAATCATGCCGAGACTGGAAGAGCATTTGCAGCGCAGCAACGGATAACTGGCCCAAGACGCTTCATACAATTGCTCCAGTTTTCCCCGTCCGCTGGTTCTGTCATTACTGTTTCATTGGCGCTATCCTTTCAATATGACTCAACATCTTCCCGACAGCCGCTATTCCTGGTTTCGCCTTGCCGTGTCCCTTACCTTGGCAACCCTCGGCGGCATTGGATTATGGGCGCCTGTTGTTGCGTTGCCTATCGTGCAATCCGAATTTGGTGTGGACCGCGCCGGGGCATCGATCCCATACACACTCACCATGATTGGTTTTGGCATTGGTGGCGTGGTCATGGGGCGCGCGGCTGACCGGTTTGGAATTGTGGTTCCCATGTTCATCGGCACCATCCTGCTCGCCCTTGGTTTCGTCGGCGCGGCCAATGCGCCAAGCTATTGGACGTTTATTGCAGCCCAGGCCGGTTTCATCGGCCTGTTTGGTGTGGCCACAACCTTTGGACCTTTGGTGGCAGATGTCTCGCTCTGGTTTCAGAAACGCCGTGGCGTCGCCGTGGGCATTGCAGCGAGTGGCAATTACCTGGCGGGTGCCATCTGGTCGCCGCTGCTGAGCCGCGCCATTGAAGCCTATGGCTGGCGCACCTCCTTCATCTTTATCGGCATTGCCATTCTGGTTTTGATGTTGCCGTTGACATTGCTATTGCGCCCCCGGGCATCCCTCGTCGAACGCCCGAGCCCGGCGTCTGGCGCATCCACCGCAACTGGGACACCCTTCCTGCAAGCCATGCTCGTGCTTGCAGGTCTGGCCTGCTGCGTGGCCATGTCCATGCCCCAGGTTCACATCATCGCCTATTGCGGAGACCTGGGTTATGGCCGCGCAGCGGGCGCGCAAATGCTCTCGCTCATGCTGGGTTGCGGCGTGGTCAGCCGCTTGCTGTCAGGCTATTTCTCTGATCGCATTGGTGGAGTTGGTACACTGATCATAGGGTCCGTGTTGCAGTGCCTGGCGTTGTTGTTTTATATTCCTTTTGACGGCCTGGCCTCGCTTTATCTCGTCTCAGCACTCTTTGGCCTCGCCCAGGGTGGCATTGTGCCAAGTTATGCCCTGATCGTCCGCGATAATTTTCCGGCCAGGGAAGCAGGCTTTCGCATCAGTCTGGTGCTGACGGCAACCGTGCTGGGCATGGCCCTGGGCGGTTGGTTGTCAGGCGAGATTTTCGACAAGACGGGGTCCTACACCTGGGCCTTTGCCCATGGCATCGCGTGGAACCTCCTCAACATGTCGATTGCGGTTTGGCTCCTCCTGCGTAAACGTTTGATCGGCGGCCAAATAATCCCTGCATAACCTAAGCTATGCTGTTGACCCCGGCGTCATGATCCGCAATGTTGCGTTGCAACAGATTATGACCATGAACAGTTTGTCCAACGCCATCGTCCATTTTGGTTCGGGAATTCCACCCTCGCCCATACCTTCTGCAAACCAGTTGGGAAGCAAGGCCGCCATGCTGTGCGCAATGGCGGTGCTTGGCCTGCCGGTGCCGCCGGGTTTCGCCATGGGACCGGAGCTATGCCGCAACCTTGCCGACAAATCCCAGACAGGATTCCCGCTGGCTTTCGCCGAAGCGCTGTTGAGCCTGGAACAGTCCACCGGTTGCGGTTTCGGCGCGTCGCGAAAGCCGTTGCTATTGGCCATCCGCACATCTGCTGCTGTCAGTATTCCCGGTACGGGCGATGCTGTTCTGAATGTTGGACTGAATGACGACACGGTCGAGGCTCTGGCGCGGGACAGTGGCGAACTGCGCTTTGCCTATGACAGCTATTGCCGCTTCATACAGAATTACGCCCAGGTGGTCATGGGCGATGATCCTGCCGCCTTTGAGGACGTGCTAGCGCTCTACAAAGAAGAACGGGGCTATGTGTCGGATGCCGAGATGCAAGGCTCCGACATGCGGGAACTGGCGAATCATTTCAAGGCACAGTTTGAAAGCAACAATGGGGAAGGGTTTCCGCAGGACCCCTTGCACCAGATCAAGGCAGCCTGCGCTGCTTTGCTCCGGGCCTGGGCCGCACCACGTGCCAAAACCCACCGCAAGCTGCAAGGCCTGAACGAAGACCAAGGCCTTGCCATCATCATCCAGAAATCCGTCAGCGGCCTGCTGGGTGATGTATCGGGTGCTGGTCACGTCACCACTCGCCACCAGCAAAGCGGAAAAGCCCAGGTTGCTGGCGAATTCTTGCTGAATGCTTCAGGTCTGGACCTTGTCGCGCGTCTCAAGTCCAGCCTGACAATGGACGAATTGCGCCATTCTGCACCCGCAAGTTTTACCGAATTATCAGGGGCGCTTGAGCAGTTTGAAAACCACATGCGTGATGGTTTGGATGTAGATTTCGCCCTGGAAAATGGCAAGCTCTGGCTGCTCACGGCCAAGCCTTGCCGCCGGTCCGCCCAGGCTGCATTGCACATGGCGCTGGACTTTGCGGCTGCGGGACTGCTGACAAAAGAACAGGTGCTGCTGCGTATAGATCCCTTGTCGCTGGATCAGCTCTTGCACTCCACCATTGATCCTGATGAAAAGCGCACGGTCATCGCCACAGGCTTGCCGGCATCACCCGGTGCTGTATCTGGCTTGATCATATTTGATGCTGAGGAAGCCCGCGGTCTTGCGGCCCAGGGCCGCCGGGTCATTCTGGTGCGTCCGGAAACCTTGCCGGAAGACATTCGCGGCTTGCACGCTGCTGAAGGTGTGTTGACCACCCGTGGCGGCATGACGAGCCATGCTGCGGTGATTGCCCGCGGCATGGGCAAGCCTTGCGTTTCAGGTGCATCAACGCTGAGAATTGATGCCAAGGAAGGCACGCTGACTGCGCCAGGTGTGGTTCTGCACCGTTATGACGTCATCACCCTGGATGGTGCGACGGGGCAGGTCTTGAAAGGTGCCGTACCCACCGCCAAGCCTGAAGTGTCAGGCGATTTTGCAACGCTGTTGCAATGGGCCGATGAATTCCGCCGCATGGCCGTGCGTGCGAATGCTGAGACCGTTCAGGACGCGTTGATGGCGCGCGATTTTGGTGCCGAAGGCATTGGCCTCTGCCGCACCGAACACATGTTCTTTGAAGGTGACCGTCTGGTCGCCATGCGCGAAATGATCCTGGCCGACAAGGAAAAGGACCGTCGCGCTGCCTTGTCCAAGGTGTTGCCCATGCTGCGTGGTGATTTCATTTCCCTGTTCGAGATCATGGCAGGCATGCCTGTTACCATTCGTCTGCTTGATCCACCCTTGCATGAATTCCTGCCAGATGGCGGGCCGGAAATTGATGCTGTCGCAAAGTCGTTGAATGCCGATCCCTTGTTGTTGAAGCGACGTGTTGCCGAACTGCGGGAACAAAACCCCATGCTCGGCCACCGGGGTGTGCGGCTGCTGCTCAGTTTTCCGGAGATTGTTGATATGCAGGCCCGTGCCGTGTTCGAAGCGGTGGCGGAGGTACAGAAATCCTCCGGCACGCCACCGATCCCTGAAATCATGGTACCGCTGGTGGCCTCGCGCATGGAACTGGATCTGGTTCGCGCCCGCATTGACGCCACGGCGATTGCTGTTGAAAAAGAAACCGGCGTGCTGCTGGCTTACCGTGTCGGCACGATGATTGAGTTGCCGAGGGCCGCTCTGAAGGCAGGCGACATTGCCAATTCCGCCGAATTCTTCTCCTTCGGCACCAACGACCTCACGCAGACTACATTTGGTATCAGCCGTGATGATTCGTCCCGCTTCATCAACGAGTATCAGGCCAAGGGCATTTTCAGCCGTGATCCCTTTGTCACCTTGGATGTGGAAGGCGTTGGCGAATTGATCGACATTGCCGTGAAACGGGGCAGGGCCACCCGGCCTGACATTCATTTGGGCATTTGCGGCGAGCATGGTGGCGACCCCGATTCAATCAGCTTTTGTGAGGGTTTGGGGCTGGATTATGTCTCATGTTCACCTTACAGGGTACCCATTGCCAGACTGGCCTCCGCCCAGGCTCACCTGCGGTTAAAGGCCAAAGCACAAATATTTCAATAGCTTGCCTGTTTGTCGGCCCGGGCAAAAAAGTGGCTCAAAAAAGGTTTCTTTGGGTTGCCCTGTGGCGTTTACCTATGCTAAACGCGATTCAGTTATGGTGAACAAATGGTAATGGTCCTGTCATATCTCAGGTCGCCCCAGAGTTTGGAATAGAACATTGCATCCACCGAAGTACCGCCAACGCCGCCCCTATGCGCAACCCGACTTCGAACTCGACATTGACGAGACCCAGAGTGGCTTGCGTGATCTGGTACCGTATATTTTCGGTGGTGCCATGCTGGTTGCAGCGTTTGCCTTCGCTGGCCACCAACTGGGGCGCAATGCAGATGCCCATACAGCTGGTGCCGACATTCAAGTGCCAGCCGCTGAAACGGCTTCGATCGTACAAAAAGGGTCTTTGCTGGCTGAAGGCGACAATTTCACATTGATGGGCCTCAATGCACTTCGCCGCCAAACCGTGATGTCCGATGGCAAGACGGACATGGCAGTGTTGGACCTGGGTGAGGCTGCCGCGCCGAAATCTGCACTTGACCCCATGCCGACTATGAAGCCTGCCCGGAAAATCGCCAAGCTGGTGGCTGACCGTCGCCTGCGGATTGAGCCGGCTTCAGTCAATCTCAGCGATACGGTGGATGACAAGACGAAGTCCCCATCTCTTGCAAAACTTGCTGTGGCCGTAAAACCAGACGATATTGAGAAGACCTTCGTGCTGCCCAAGGCCGAGAAGCAGAAAATCATCGCCCAACGCCGGGTCCGTCTGGCCGAGGAAAACTGTCTCGCACGGGCCGTTTATTTTGAGGCCCGTTCTGAATCTGCCCTCGGCCAAATGGCAGTCGCCAAGGTTATTCTCAACCGGGTGAAGTCTCCGCAATATCCAAATACCATTTGCGGTGTTGTTTATCAGGGCACCCAACGCCGCAACTCTTGCCAGTTTTCGTTCGCCTGCGATGGTCAGCCTGACGACGTTAAACAGCCTGCTGCATGGGCGCAGGCCAAATCTGTCGCTCAACGTGCTATCAAAGGCGACATGAATCTTGGCAGTGGCATGAACACGGCCACCAGTTACCACGCTGACTATGTGACGCCGCGATGGGCCAAGACTTTGCGCAAGGTGTCGCGCATTGGCCGTCATATTTTCTATTCAGGCACCTGACCTGACTAAACAAGCAGTGTGAACGGCACGCCTTCAAAGGCATCTACCCCGCGTCCGATTGCAGCAATTGCGCGTCGCATTTTACCTTCCCGTCCCAGCGCTTCATCCGCCAGATTGATCAACATCGGATTTGGTGTGGCAGAAGGTGAGGCCTTCCGGAGTTCCCATGCAAGTTCAGCCTCATCCCGTTCCGGCTTGAAGAGACAAGTGGCGATATAGCCTGCTGCCGTGGAACGGCTGATGCCTGCCCAGCAATGAATGAGAAGCGGGGCGCTGCGATCCCACTGCCGCAAAAAGCGCAGCAGCTGCATCATATCATGGGTTCCGGGTGCTGTAAGTCCCGGTGAGGCAGCCGCAACATCATGAAAGGTCAGCCGCAAATGATCATCGCCTTGCACGGTTTGGAATGCCGGATGTGCCGTGTCCGGTCCCAGGATACTGATAGCCCTGGTGGCACCAATGCTGGCCACCTGATCCGCCGCCACCCGCAATGAACATACAACTATCATGGTGCCCGAACCAATTGCGTAAAAAGGGAGAGATAGGCCGCAGCGGCGTCACGCGTGGGCAGCGGTGTCAGTTGCGTGTCAAACCCGTTCAAACCCCTGGGCTGACCAAAGAACTTGCGCCCCTCATCCAGGGTGAACCCTGCCAATTGTGTTGCCTCCAAATAGGCCGAGGTTTTGTCCGCAACCTTGATCGCGTCCGTAAGTGCCTGCGGTATTTGTGGGACCAGACCAAACCGCACGCGAACAGCGGCAAGCAAGCGGTTTTCGAACGCCTTGTAGTCAACCCCAAGGGCTGCCTTGAACGGCGAAATCATGTCACCCACGACATATTCAGGTGCATCATGTAGCAGGGCGGCCAGCTTGTCTTGGTGCGTCGCAGCCGGGTTCGCATGGGCAAAGAGGTGTGTCACCAACACGCAATGCTGTGCGACTGAAAAGGCATGATCACCCCTCGTCTGTCCATTCCAGCGCGCTACCCTGGCGAGGCCGTGGGCGATATCTTCAATCTCGATATCGAGTGGTGACGGGTCGAGAAGATCAAGCCGCCGCCCCGAAAGCATGCGCTGCCACGCGCGTTTGGGCATTTCGTCTGCCATCACCGCCGCGCCAGTTTCTGCACGGCGCGATAGCGGTGACAGTCCACCATATGATCATTGATCAAGCCGCAGGCCTGCATGAAGGCATAGACAATGGTGGGACCAACGAACTTGAAGCCCCTGGATTTCAGGTCCTTCGACACGCGTTCCGCAAGTGCGGTCTTGGCGGGCACCTGGGCCATGGAAGTGAAACTGTTCTGCAGCGGCTTGCCGTCCACGAAATTCCACAGGTACCTGGAAAAATCTTCAATCTCCAGATAGGCCCGCGCACTTTCAATCGTGCCTTCGATCTTCATGCGATTGCGTACAATGCCTGCGTCCTGCATCAGGCTTTCGACCTTGCGATGGTCATAACCCACGATGATCTCAGGTTTGAACCCGTCAAATGCCGCGCGAAAATTCTCGCGTTTTCGCAAGATGGTGATCCACGAGAGACCTGCCTGAAAGCCGTCAAGAATCAGTTTCTCCCAAAGGGCACGTCCGTCATATTCCGGCACGCCCCAATCCGTATCGTGGTAGTGCACATAAAGCGGATCCGTTCCACACCAGTGGCAGCGGCACACGCCGTCCTCATGTTTCACTGCGGTCATTGCGCCATTTCCGGAATCTGCAGCTCGAATGTGGCCCAATCGGGCTTACGCACCGACAATTTCACATCGCCCGCAAAAACCGGTCCTGCTGTCTCTGCCAGTCGATCAAGCCGGACCAGGGCGAGGCCGTCGCCATCAACAGAGGACAGCATGGAGCCAATGCGCGTCTCACCTGACGTGATGTCAGTCCCCGGCGCTGCTGACCCTGCAAAACGCATGGGCAAAATCCTGTTCCGTGCAGTGTGGCGGTGGTGGGTGCGGGACACAACTTCCTGCCCGACGTAACAGCCTTTGCTGAAGCTCACACCATTAAGCTGGTCGAGGTTGGCCTCATGCACAAACATGTTCCCAGAACCGATATCAGCCACACTGTCGCCAAGGCCGCTCTGCACCCGATGAATATCATAGCCGATGCCTGCGCCGATGGTGCCATTCTGTATGACCGCCCGATATCCCATGCTTGCCACACGCGGATCTTCATAGCACATGAACCCCAGATCGGCGTTCGGTGACACGGCAACGGCCAGATCATCAGGCCGCTGAATGTCGATCTTCGCGCGCAGGCGATAGAGTTTGAGTTTTTGCATCAGATCGCCGGCTTGCACAGCTGCACAATCAATGAAAACTTCATCAGCATGATGAACAACAAACAGGTCATGAAGGATTTTGCCTTGCGGCGAAAGCAATGCTCCATAGGTGCCTTCAATTTGCCAAAGCCGTGTCAGATCGACCGTCAACAGGTTGTTGAGGAACGCCAAAACGCCCTCTCCTGATAATCGCAGAACGCTGCGGTCAGGTCTTAACTGGCGTGTGAAGGGCGGTATCGTCATCTGAGTTGCACTTGTTGTTGCATCCATTTACGAAGTGTAGGACGCGCCCGCAAGGAAAGCTATTTGAACCGATGACTCAACATGTTGACCTTGTTCTGAAACACGGCACCGTCGTCAATCAGGACGGAACAGGCATCCGCGACATTGCCGTGAATGACGGCAGGATTGTTGCCATTGGCGACATATCCGGCCTTGCAGCCGCTGAAACCCTGGACTGCCGCAACCTGCATATTCTGCCTGGCGTCATTGATTCCCAGGTGCACTTCCGCGAACCGGGTCTTGAACACAAGGAAGACCTGGAATCAGGTTCCCGAGCAGCTGTGATGGGCGGGGTGACGGCTGTGTTCGAAATGCCCAACACCAAGCCCGCCACAACCACTGCTGCTGCCTTGGCCGGCAAGATCAGCCGTGCCAAAAACCGCATGTTCTCAGATTTTGCCTTCTATGTCGGCGGCACGAAACACACGGTGGCTGATATTCCGCTGCTGGAAAAATTGGAGGGCTCGGCCGGGATCAAGGTGTTTGCAGGCTCCTCTACAGGTGACCTGCTGGTCGAAGACGATGATGGGCTTGACGCTATCATCAGCCGTCTGTCCCGACGCGCTGCTTTTCACAGTGAAGACGAAATCCGGTTGCGCGCCCGCACCTCTTTCCAAATCCCGGGTGATGCCTCAAGCCATCCAGCATGGCGCGACGAAGAAGCGGCCCGGCTCTGCACCCAACGCCTGCTGCGCATGGCCCGCAAGCACGGCAAGCGAATCCATGTTTTGCACATTTCAACCGCAGAAGAGCTGCCTTTACTGGCCGCAAACCGTGACATCGCCACGGTCGAAGTCACCGCCCATCACCTGACTCTGAGTGCCACTGATTACGCCCGTCTTGGCGCCAGAATGCAAATGAACCCGCCCGTCCGCGAGGCCCGCCACCGGGATGCCCTGTGGGCCGCTATCGCGTCCGGTCTTGTTGATGTGCTGGGCTCCGACCATGCGCCCCATACGTTGGAGGAAAAGTCCAAACCCTATCCGCAATCGCCATCCGGCATGACAGGTGTTCAAACCCTGGTTCCCATCATGTTGAACCATGTCAATTCGGGGAAGCTTACACTTGAACGCTTCGTTGATTTGACCTGCCACGGCCCGCAGCGCATTTTTGGAATTGCCAACAAGGGCCGCATCGCCGACGGTTATGATGCCGACTTCACCATTGTTGACATGAAGCGCACCCAAACCATAACAAATCAATGGATCGAAAGCCGCAGCCAGTGGACACCCTATGACGGCGTCACCGTGCAAGGCTGGCCCGTTGGAACAATCATCCGTGGACGGACGGTCATGTGGGCTGGCGAGATCCGGCAACCTGCCCAGGGCCAACCCATCCGCTTTTTAGAAGCCTTGCAGTCAGGACCATCAGCATGAGCCGTTTCCGCGCCCTTCTCGTCAGCAAAACCGAAGCAGGGCAAAAGGCCGATATCACAACTCTCACCGAAACCGACCTGATGGAGGGCGATGTGACCATCAAGGTCGAACACTCCTCCGTCAACTTCAAGGACGGACTTGCTGTCACAGGTAAAGGTCCCATCATCCGGCGCTGGCCACTGATCCCCGGGATTGATCTTGCCGGCACGGTGACCCAGTCCGAAAACGCGAATTACAAACCGGGTGACAAGGTTGTTCTCGGCGGCTGGGGCGTGGGCGAAGGCCACCATGGCGGCTACGCCGAAATGGCTCGCGTCAAAGGCGACTGGCTGGTGCCCTTGCCAAAGGGCCTGACCACAGCTGAAGCCATGGCCATTGGCGTTGCAGGCTATACGGCCATGCTCTGTGTCATCGCGCTGGAAGAACAAGGGGTCAAACCAGAGCAGGGCGAGATTCTTGTCACCGGTGCAGCGGGTGGCGTTGGATCGGTGTCTCTCGCACTCCTCTCCAAGCTGGGTTTCAAAGCCGTGGCCTCCACGGGCCGCCCGGAAGAAGAAGCATTTCTCAAATCCCTTGGTGCAATCTCGATCATTGACCGCAAGGAATTCAACGGCCCGGCAAAACCCTTGGGCAAAACCCGCTGGGCGGGTGCCATTGATTCGGTTGGCTCAAGCACGCTCGCAAATATACTCTCACAGATTATTCCGGAAGGCGCTGTTGCTGCCTGCGGCCTCGCCCAGGGCATGGACCTGCCAACGTCTGTGGCCCCCTTCATTCTCCGTGGTGTACGCCTGATCGGCATCAACTCCGTGACAACACCGCTGCACCGCCGCATGTTGGCCTGGGGCAGATTGGTGCGCGATCTTGACATGGCCAAACTCAAATCGCTCACCACCCACGTCAAGCTGGAAGACGTTCCGCGCATCGCCGTTGCCATCGTCGAGGGCAAGGTGCGTGGCCGCGTGGTGGTGGATCTTTGATGCTGCGCATTGTCGAAGGCGGCCTCGACAAAGCGCAAGTGCTTGCCATGTTGCGTTTTCATTTCGACACCAACATGGCTGTTACCCCGCCGGGGTCAGCCCATGTATTCGATGTTTCGCGCCTCAAACAATCTGACGTATTTTTCTGGACCGCGTGGAATGATGAAGTCTTGATGGGCACGGGCGCATTTAAGCTTTTGGATGCATTGCACGGTGAAATTAAATCCATGCACACGCTGCAAACAGCAAGGCGGTCTGGCGTCGGTGCTGCCATGCTCCTGCACATCATGGATCAGGCGAAAGCCAAGGGTTTGAAACGCCTCAGCCTTGAAACCGGGTCGTTCGATTTTTTTGCACCCGCCCGTGCCTTGTATGCGCGGCATGGATTTGGGGAATGCGCCCCGTTTGGAGACTACAGGCCGGACCCGAACAGCGCGTTCATGACACGGGAAATTTGAATCTCACTGCCTCGTCTTCATCACCGTGAACTCGCCATTGCGGATGCGTTCGGGCAGGCGTTCACACATCACAGCCACAGGCTCTTCGCCATAGCTCGCAATCATGTCGGAGAGGGCCGCGAAAATTGCGGCAGTGGCAATGCAGTCCGGATCAAGACCGTCGTACACAGCCTCTTCCCAGGCTTCGAGAATGTAGCGCAGTGCCACCTGCTTTTCTTCCTGCGTGGGCAGGGGGGCGTGCGCTTTGAAGTCCTGATTGTACATGGTGTTCCGGTGCATGGTGCTGCTGATATCGTTAACTTAGCAGAGCACAGCCTTGCAGCGAGTCAGACCTTAAACGAAGGTTAACGCCAATAAGCACATTTGCATCAAACACTTGTCAACAAGTGGGCACGTTTGACTGCGTCTGCAATGTTGGGTGCCAAAGAAAATCGCGAGAGCGCCTGCCATTCTGCCCAGATCACGTCACCGGCGTCTGATGCTGCAATTGCATTTCCACCTGAATATGGGCCTGTGTAACAGCTGATGACATAGATCAGATTGGGCAGTTCGACGGAGTAATCCCCGACATGATGCGCGAGATCAGCCTGCACATGCGTTTCTTCAAACAACTCACGCTGTGCGGCCTGAAGCGGCGTTTCGCCCGCCTCCAGCTTGCCACCTGGAAAACTCCAAAGCCCGTGGCCCAGTGTGGCAGCCCGCTGCACCAGCAGCACCTCATTCCCCCGCCACACGCAGGCCGATGCTGCCTTGATGATTGTTTTGGAATGCTTATGGTGCGGGATCATGTGTGGACTCTACAGTTTCAAGCGCTCACCGGAAGAGGCCAGAAACCTTTTCAACTACATCGAGTACCCGGATTTTCCGCCGCGACAGTACGTGACGCCTGGCGGACCTATAGCCATTGTCCGCCAGGGGAATGATCGCCAGAGGCACTTTGAACTGGTGCGTTGGGGCTTTGTGCCGTCCTGGGCAAAAGAAGTCCAGCCCGGCAAACCGCTGATCAATGCCCGCTCCGAAACTATTCTGGAAAAACCTACCTTCCGTAACGCCATCAAACGCCGCCGCTGCTTGATTCCTGCCGATGGATTTTATGAATGGGAGGGCGATGTGCCAGGCAAGAAAAAACCCTGGTACATTCACAGGCCCGACCATGCGCTCATGGCCTTTGGCGGCATCTGGGAACACTGGCTGGGTGCTGATGGATCAGAACTCGAAACCGCTGCCATCATCACCACAGCCGCCAATGCGCTGGTGGAAACCATCCATCCCCGGAGTCCACTAATAATTCATCCCGATGATTTTGAGCTCTGGCTGGATGTGAGAGACGACAATCTGCGCGACATCATTCCCTTGTTTCATCCGCAGGCGGATGATTTTTTCAGCATGGAACCGACGGCGGTCAGGCGTAATCCGCCACAGCCGGGCCAAACTCAAAAGCAGATGGATTTGCTATAAGGCAGCGTATTAAATCTGTTGCGATGGTATTCAATTCCCCGCTTTCGCTTTCAGTCGCGCTGCGTGCAATAAGGGTTCTGTATAACCATTGGGCTGATCTCTGCCCTTCAACACCAGATCACACCCCGTTCGGAACGCCAATGATGCCTCAAAATCTGGTGCCATGGTCTTATAGATTGGATCACCCGCATTCTGCTGATCAACCACTGCTGCCATGCGTCTTAACGTTTCCATGACCTGTGGTTCCGTCACCACACCATGCAACAACCAGTTGGCGATGTGTTGTGATGAGATGCGCAAGGTGGCGCGGTCCTCCATCAGCCCAATGTTGTTGATGTCTGGCACCTTGGAACAGCCTACGCCCTGGTCAATCCACCGCACCACATAGCCCAACAGTCCCTGGGCATTGTTGTCAAGTTCCCGCTGGATTTGCTGCGGTGACCATTTGCGGAAGGCCGCCGTTGGAATTTCGATCAGCGCTTCAAGGTGCGCCCGCCGTCCGCCCGCTGCCAGCCCCTTTTGCACTGCAAATACATCGGTCTTATGGTAATGTAGGGCATGTAGTGTTGCTGCCGTGGGTGAAGGTACCCAGGCACAGGTGGCACCAGCTTTCGGGTGTTCGCCCTTCTGTTCCAGCATGGCTGCCATCAAATCCGGCATGGCCCACATGCCCTTGCCAATCTGCGCCTTGCCGGAGAGGCCGCATTCCAGCCCGATATCCACATTGAGATTTTCATAGGCCGTGATCCAGCCCTTGCGCTTGATGAAATCCTTGCGCGGAAAGGGCCCGGCCTGCATGGCCGTATGGATCTCATCTCCGGTGCGGTCAAGGAACCCGGTATTGATGAAAGCCACGCGATGTCGGGCGGCAAAAATGCAGGCTTTGAGGTTGACAGAGGTGCGGCGCTCTTCGTCCATGATGCCGATTTTCACAGTGTTGGCAGGAAGTCCGAGCACGGCTTCAACGCGGGTGAAGATGGTATCGGTGAATGCGACTTCCTCCGGTCCATGCATCTTGGGCTTCACCACGTAAATTGATCCGCATACGGAGTTTCGCGCACCTTCGGTCTTGCGCAGGTCATGCATGGCGATCAACGCAGTGAGCATGGCATCCATCAGGCCTTCTGGAATTTCATGGGCCTCGCGATCCAGAATCGCAGACGTGGTCATCAGGTGACCCACATTGCGAATCCACAACAACGCGCGACCCTTCAGCACCAGCGCAGTACCATCAGGTTTTGTGAAACTGCGGTCAGCATTCAACTTGCGCAGAATCGTCTTGCCGGCCTTTTCAAGTGAGGACTCCAGATCACCTTTCATCAGGCCCAGCCAGTTGGCATAGGCACCAATCTTGTCGGCAGCGTCTACGCAGGCTACGGAGTCCTCACAATCCATGATGGCTGACACGGCACTCTCGATCACCACGTCGGCGAGCAGCGCCTGGTCACGGCTGCCAATGAAATGCGCCCGGTCAAACACCAGTTCGACATGCAGTCCGTTGTTGCGCAATAGCACCGAGTCCGGTGCACGCGGGTTGCCACGATAGCCCGCAAATTTTTCCGGGTGCAACAAGGGCAGATCATCAATCAGCAAGGCACCGTCCTTGACCGTATAACGCCGCGCATCCGCATGGCTCGTGCCTTCAATCGGAAAGGCTTCATCCAGGAACACTCGCACCCGCGCCACCACGCGGGCTCCCCGGCCCCGGTCATAGCTACCCCTTGGCAGCGGGCCGCCAATGGCGTCGGTGCCATAGAAGCAGTCATAAAGACTGCCCCAGCGGGCGTTGGCGGCATTAAGTGCGTAACGGGCGTTGGTCACAGGCACCACCAGCTGCGGGCCCGGCGTGCTGGCAATTTCGGCGTCGATATTTGCGGTATTAATCACGAAGTCCGGTGGTTCAGGAACAATGTAACCGATCGCACGTAAAAAACTTTCCTGTGCTGCACTGCTGATATGGCCCGCATGGCCCCTGCACCATGCGTCGATCTTGTGTCCAAGCTCGTCGCGCTTTGCCAGCAATGCGCGGTTGACAGGTGCCAGGTCGTGCACCAGGGCCGAAAAACCACTCCAGAACTCATCTGAATTGACGCCCGTTCCTGGTAACGCCTGAGCGTTGATGAACCGGTCCAATTCTGCGTCCACCTTCAGGCCGAAACGATCAATGCGTTGCGTCATGGTCTTCAGTCCTCAAGTGCGGCTGGCTTTGGTCCGCCAAGGGCCCAGTCCAGCAATTCAATCGTATGCAGCATGGGCTTGCCCAACCCATCCTGCAATTGCGTGATACAGCCAAGATTGCCCGATGCAATAAGGTCAGGTTCCGTGCTGGCGATATTCCTGATTTTGCGTTGCTTCAGTTGCGCGGCGATCTCGGGCTGCAACATGTTGTAGGTGCCGGCCGATCCACAGCACAGGTGGCCTTCTGGTATATTTACAACATCAAAGCCCGCAGTCTTGAGCAAGGACACAGGCACCTGTGTAATCTTCTGCCCATGCTGCATGGAACAGGCGGAGTGATAGGCCACGCGCAGACCATTTGCGGGCTGTTGTGGCAGCGTCAATCGCGCCAGAAATTCACTGATATCCAGCGTCTTGCCGCTTATGGCCGCTGCCTTTGCGGCATAGGCTTCATTCTGCCTCAGCATGAAGCCATAGTCCTTGATGGTCGTGCCGCAACCTGATGCGGTGATGATAATGGCGTCGAGGTTTTCATCCGTCCACTGATCAATCACGCGGCGGGCATAGCCATGTGCTTCCTGTTCCCGCCCCATGTGATGGGTAATGGAGCCACAGCAGCTTTCGCCACCTGAAACCACAACCTCATAACCGAGGCGTGTGAGCAGACGAATGGCAGCGGCATTGATGCCGGGATCGGTGACGCTTTGCACACAACCGCGCAGCAACCCCACGCGGCCCTTTTGTGCTGCAACTGCTGGATATGTACCGGGCAGGCCCAGCGGTTCCTGCACCGCCGGACGCGGTGGCACCAGAGCGAGCGCCGCAGCAAGCCGCTTGAAACCAAGCGAGTGCAACGCGGGCGCAATGGGTTTCGCCACCCGCCCGCCCACCATGGCCCAGGCAAACGCCCGGGGACGCGGCATGACATAGCCCAGCACATTGCGCATCCATCGCTCGGGCAGCGACCGCGTGTAATGTTCTTCGATGTGGTTTCGCGCGGTGTCGACAAGATGCATGTAGTTCACACCGGAAGGGCAGGTGGTCATGCAGGACAGACAGGACAGGCAGCGGTCCACATGCTTCACCACATCGGGAGAGGGTGCACCACCCTTCTCCAGCATGTCCTTCATCAGATAAATCCGGCCCCTTGGACTATCAAGCTCATCACCCAGCAATACATAGGTCGGGCAGGTGGCTGTGCAGAATCCACAATGCACACAGGCACGCAGCACGCTGTTGGCGTCTGCGATTTTTGGGTCCGCAAGTTGTTCCGTGGTAAAGTGGGTTTGCATGCTTCACACCCCCCTGTACATGCGGCCGGGATTGAGCTTGGCCTGCGGATCAAGTGCGGCTTTCACACGCGCCGTGAGTGCGGTCAGCGTGGGCGATTGTGGCTGAAACACATCAATTCCTTGCCGCAATTCATCCGGTCCGGCAAAAAGTGTGGCATGACCTTCCTTGAAAGCAGAGCGAACCACAGCTGCACCGCCATCTTCTGACGCAGGCAGGCTCATCCACAACAAACCACCGCCCCAATCAAAAAAGTAGCGGGCATCCCTGTTGCGCACAATATGAGCGGCAACGGCAGCCCCCTGCATGGGAGCGATGCTGATGCGCCACAGCACACGGGAGGGTTCCTGCGCCAATGCCCTGCAGTCCCTGATCCTGGCCCATAGCATACGGGATGGTTCTGCATTGATGACTTCGCAGTTGTGCCGCAGCCCTGTAACAAATCTGTCCCGCCGCGCCGCAACCGAGATGGCGATGCCTTCAAAACGCAGATAGGTGCCTTCCCCGGGAACATGAGCTGCCGCCGATATCTCCGCAGATGATTGCAACGCGTCCGACATCACGCGCATGGCGGTGATGTCGTCCAGCTTCGCGATCAGCACCGTCTCTTCTGTTTCGGGCGCAGGCAAAACCTTGAACGTCACCGAGGTCATGGCCGCCAGTGTTCCAAACGAACCCGCCATTAATTTCGGCATGTCATAACCTGTAACGTTCTTCACTACCCGGGCCCCTGCCTTGAAAATCTCGCCACGCCCGGTCACACCGCGCACACCGAGCACATGGTCCCGCGCGCTTCCAGCTTTTATGCGGCGTGGACCTGACAGAGCGCTTGCCAGTAACCCACCGATACTGCCGGAATGAGACGTGCCCCAGAGATGGGAGTAGTCCGGTGGTTCAAAAGCCAGCATCTGGTTCTTCTCGCGCAGCCGTCGCTGGATCACGTTGAGTGGCGTGGCGACACCGGCCTCGAGCACAAGTTCTTCCGGCTCATAAACTGACACACCCTGAAACGCCGCCAGCGACAACACCGGAAGGCCATGCATCAATCGCCCATAACCCCGCTTGCTGCCCAGACCCTCGACCGCATAAGGTCCACCATTGGCAATGATCTCTGCCAATTCTGTCTCGGTCTTCGGTGCAGAAATACCGTGCATCAGAAGCGCGGCAGTTCAGGAAAATTGACGGCCCCGCGATGTACCACCATGCGTCCCAGTTCAGCACAGCGGTGCAATGTCGGAAACACCTTGCCGGGGTTCAGAAGCCCCTTGGCATCAAACGCACATTTCATCCGTTGCTGCACAGCAAGATCGGTCTCTGAAAACATCACAGGCATCAGGTCACGCTTTTCAACGCCAACACCATGTTCTCCTGTCAGTACCCCACCCACCTTTACACAAAGCCGCAGGATGTCGGCACCAAAAGCCTCAGCCCGCTCCAACTCGTCACCCACATTGGCATCAAACAAAATCAACGGATGCAGATTGCCATCACCCGCATGAAACACATTGGCCACGCGCAGCCCGTGTTTGCGGGACAGTAACTCCATACCGCGCAACACTTCTGGCAATGCCTTGCGCGGAATTGTGCCGTCCATGCACATATAGTCCGGCGAAATGCGCCCCACTGCCGGAAACGCCGCCTTGCGGCCAGCCCAGAACAGCAACCGCTCCTGCTCATTTTGCGAAACCCGCAAGGTCGAGGCCTTGTTCTTCTCCGCTATGCCGCGAACGCGATCCGTCAATGCACCCACTTCTGTGGGCGGGCCATCCAGTTCCACAATCAGCAGCGCCTCCACATCCAGCGGATAACTCGCATGCACGAAATCTTCCGCTGCATGAATAGCGGGTCTGTCCATCATCTCCATGCCGCCAGGAATAATGCCTGCGGAAATCACATCAGCCACACATTGGCCCGCGTCTTCGCTTGTGGGAAAACCGATGAGCACAGCACGGGCCGTTTCGGGTTTCTGCAAAATCCGCACGGTGACCTCGGTGACAAGGCCCAGCAACCCTTCTGACCCCGTCAGAATGCCCATCAGGTCATAGCCATCGGAATCGAGGTGCCTGCCCCCCAGCCGCACCACATCACCACCTGGCAACACCACTTCGAGTCCGAGAATGTTGTTCGCCGTCAAACCATATTTCAGACAATGCACCCCACCAGAATTTTCCGCCACATTGCCGCCAATGGTGCAGGCAATCTGCGAGGAAGGGTCGGGCGCATAGTAAAACCCGCGATGTTCCACCGCCCGCGTGATCGCAAGATTGGTTACACCGGGCTGTACCACAGCGCAGCGGTTGTCGAAATCGATGTCGAGCACCCGGTTGAACTTCGCCATGCCCAACACAATGCCGTCGGCCAGTGGCAAGGCTCCGCCAGAGAGCGATGTACCGGCACCACGCGGCACAATTTTTATGCCTTCATCATTGGCATATTTCAGGATGGCCGAGACTTCGGCAGTTGTTTCCGGCAACACCACCAGCATGGGTGGCTGCCGATAGGCCGTGAGGCCGTCGCTTTCATAGGCCTTGAGAGCGGCAGGTGTATCTATCACATGGGCGGGCCGCACGATGCTCCGCAGTGCCGTCGCAATGTCAGCGCGGCGCGCCATTACAGCTTCATCGGGCAAGGGCATGGCAATCATGTCACGTCATCCGTTGACCGCAAGATACGCCGAATAGAGTGACGTGGTTCCGCACATGAACAGCCGGTTGCGCAAGGGACCGCCAAAACAGACATTGGCACAGATTTCCGGTAACCTGATCTTGCCGATCAGATCGCCTCCGGGGAGATAGCAATGAACCCCGTCACCT
>CAXTKL010000033.1:0-1773 GCA_964244825.1 uncultured Aestuariivirga sp. | reverse complement strand
CCTGATCTTGCCGATCAGATCGCCTCCGGGGAGATAGCAATGAACCCCGTCACCTGCGGAACTCCATATCCGGTCTTGCTGGTCGACACGGAAGCCGTCAAAAAAACCAACCGTACATTCCGCAAAAACCTTTGATGCACCCAGGGTCTTGCCGTCGCTGTTGAGCTTAAAGGCACGAATGTGTTTTGGCCCGTCCGGATTGTGGGAAAGACCCGTATCAGCGACATAGAGCAGCGATTCATCGCGTGAAAAAGCAATGCCGTTCGGTTTGATGAAATCATCAGCGACGATGGTGATCTCTCCCGTTTGCCCGTCAATGCGATAGACGTCACAACGGTCCAGCTCCATTGGGGCCTTGATGCCTTCATAATCCGTCATGATGCCGTAGGACGGGTCAGAGAACCAAGTCGAGCCGTCGGATTTTACCACAACATCATTCGGCGAATTGAAACGTTTGCCCTTGAAACGATCCGCCAGCACGGTGATCGAGCCATCATATTCCGTGCGGGTCACCCGCCGGGTCAGATGTTCGCATGTCACCAGTCGCCCCTGCGGATCAGTGGTATTGCCGTTGCTGTTGTTGGACGGTTGCCGGAACGTTGACATGTGCCCGTCGCATTCATCAAAGCGCATCATGCGGTTGTTGGGAATGTCGGAGAACACCAGGTAGCGGCCGGCCCCGAACCAGGCCGGGCCTTCAGCCCACCGCGACCCTGTCCACAATCGCTCTACCCGGCCATGGCCGGTCAACAGGTTGCGAAATCGGCCGTCAATGACCTCAAATCCTGTGCCCTCCGGCTCACCAAAGTACATCCGTTTTCACTCCCGTGTTTTGTGCCAGTCTGATGGAAGTGCGGCGGCTGTCAAGTCATGGCGTATCTTTGGCCGCGGGCGTTGTGTTTTCATGTTGTAGATGCAACTGCCCCCACTTCGCCATGGACCTTAAAGGTGGCAGCAGGGTCTTGCCATAGGGCGTCAGCACATATTCCACCCGTGCCGGAACTTCTGCAAAGTCATGCCGTGCCACCACTTCAGAAGACACAAGCTCTTTGAGTTGCCGGATCAAAACCTTCTCCAAAATACACAGCATTTCCTGTTTCAATTTCCCAAACCTGAAGCGTCCATTTTTGAGCCGGAACAGGATGCCCGGCTTCCACTTTCCTCCCATCATCCCTACCGCCGCCTGCACAGGGCACGATATCCGATTTTTCAAATCCACCTCTGCTTCAATCCACTGACAGTTTTGCCATTACTTGCAAAACCTACCACTTTTGTCGAATGTTCGACACCTGTTTAAACCGGAAAAAAGGAACGGGTTCGCTATGAGTGATGCAGGGAAAATTGCAATTGTCACTGGCGTTGGAAAACCAACGGGCATCGGATTTGAACTCTGTAAAAAACTTGCGCAGAAGGATTTCAAGGTCGTACTGACAGCGAGGAAACCTGAAGCTGCTCGCTCTTTGGCAGACCAGCTGAACAAGGCGTTCACAGAAAGAGTTGTGGCCCAGCCGCTGGATATCGCCCGAACTGATGACGTCGATGCGCTCCATAACATGATAGTCAACAATTTTGGTCGGCTGGACGTTCTGATCAACAGCGCAGCGGCAGTTTCCCTCTATGGTGAACGCGGCGAAACCGCAGATTTGGCGACTGCAAGGGCCGTGCTCGATCAGGGGAATCGCTTGAAGGTCACTGAGCGGTCCTTGTGATGATTGTTGTGAGATAGTCGTGGTCCCAGGCTGCGGCTTTTCGCCTTGATTTGAGGCTGTCTTT
>CAXTKL010000032.1:0-27580 GCA_964244825.1 uncultured Aestuariivirga sp. | reverse complement strand
AAGGCCTGGGACTATCATGTACGCGTGGCCTTGGGCTGCACAAATGAAGAAAACCTCGAGTCCATTCGCGACTCCGTTGCAGCAGCGAAAGCAGCGGGCAAGGAAGTGCTGGTGGATTGCGAACATTTCTTCGACGGCTACAAGGCCAATCCAGAATATGCCGCACAATGCGCAAAGACTGCCTATGAAGTTGGCGCACGCTGGGTCGTGTTGTGCGATACCAACGGCGGCACGCTGCCAGCAGAAGTCAGCGACATTGTCCGTACCATGACGAAAACGGTTCCCGGCGATCATCTCGGCATCCATGCCCACAACGACACGGAACAGGCCGTGGCCAATTCCCTGGCCGCCGTCGAGGCCGGTGCCCGCCAGATTCAGGGCACCCTTAATGGCATTGGCGAACGCTGTGGCAATGCCAATCTTGTGTCGATCATCGGCACACTCTGCACCAAAAAGTCCTACACCGAACGATTTGAAACTGGCGTTGATGCAAAGCGCCTGCAAGACCTGACGACCGTCTCACGCGGCTTTGATGAATTGCTGAATCGTTCTCCCCATGCGCAAGCGCCCTATGTCGGCAAATCCGCCTTCGCCACCAAGGCTGGCATTCATGCTTCGGCGCTGGCCAAGGAGCCGGAAACCTACGAACACGTGCCGCCTGAAACCGTCGGCAATCGGCGCCGCATTCTGGTCTCGGATCAGGCGGGAAAATCCAACCTGCTGGCGGAACTCAACCGCGTCGGCCTGTCCGTTGCGAAAGACGATGCGCGACTTGATGCGTTGCTGCGTGACGTGAAGGAACGCGAGTCGCAAGGCTACGCCTATGACGGCGCAGATGCGTCGTTTGAACTTCTGGCCCGCCGTGCCCTTGGCGGTGTGCCGCATTACTTCGACGTGCTGTCCTTCCGCACGTCAGTCGAACAGTTCAAAGGTGAAATGCACACGGAAGCCGTTGTGAAGGTGAAAGTGGACGACACGATTTACCTGAACGCCGGAGAGGGCAACGGCCCCGTCAATGCCTTGGACGTGGCGCTGCGCAAGGACCTCGGCAAATTTCAGAAACACATCGCTGACATGGATCTTGTGGATTTCAAGGTGCGTATCCTCAACGGCGGAACGGGAGCCACCACCCGCGTCTTGATCGAAAGCCGCGACGCCAAAGGCGAGCGCTGGTTCACCGTGGGCGTGTCGCCTAACATCGTCGAAGCATCGTTCCAGGCCTTGCAGGACGCCATCATCTACAAGCTGGTGCGCGACGGGGTGCAGCCCTAAAGTTTGTCCTGTGCAATCTCCGTGCCCAACACGTCGCGTGTCCTGGCACGTCGCGCCTCGTAAGCTGGCACCACATCCGCCGCAGCCTCAGCCACATCAAGGTTCACTTCAAAACCTGTGCGGATGAATCCTTCCGCCGTCATGTGTTTGAGCAGTCCCAGCAAGCCATCCCAAAACCCGGCGACGTTACACAACACAATCGGGCGCGCATGCTGCTTCAACTGCGACCAGGTCAAAATCTCCGCCAGTTCTTCCAGCGTGCCGATGCCGCCGGGCAGGGCCGCGAAACCGGTGGACCGTTCGAACATGGCCATCTTGCGTTCGTGCATGGTGCGGGTGACGATCAGTTCATGCACGCCGTCCTGCATGCGTTCCTTCGACACCAGAAACTCGGGGATGATGCCCGTCACATGTCCGCCTGCACCAATCACAGCCCGCGCCGTTTCCCCCATCAGGCCCAGACTGCCGCCGCCATAGACCAGTCCAATTCCGGCATCCGCCATGGCCGCGCCAAGTTCTCTGGCGGCTCTGACATATTCAAGGTTGCGACCTGA
Organism: uncultured Aestuariivirga sp.; assembly: GCA_964244825.1. Classification (GTDB taxonomy): domain Bacteria; phylum Pseudomonadota; class Alphaproteobacteria; order Rhizobiales; family Aestuariivirgaceae; genus Aestuariivirga. Next base: position 25,754 of record CAXTKL010000032.1, on the reverse strand, counting down.
CGATGAACCGCAATACACACACAAACGGTGGCTGGGGGGCAACATATGTTATTCTCCGGCGAATCGCGTCGCACACACTTTGCATTTTGTCTCAGGGGCCTTAATAACCCCGCCAGAAACACCTATCTAGGGCTTTCGGCCAGTATGTGACTGCCATGCCCGATTTACATGGATTTGATATGAAAAACCCCATCCTCATCTTTACGTCCATCGCCGCCGTTTCCGCTGCCGCCCTGGGGGCTACACTTTATGTGAGCCGCGTGCCGGAAGCACCGAAGCAAATTGTAGCAACCGCAGAGCCTGTCAAAAAGCCAGAGGTGGTTGCCAAGGTGGAAACGGCGCCAGCCCCTCCTGCGCAAAAACGAGCCGTCGCCACGCCGGCGCCAGTCGTGGTTGCGCCTGCTGCACCCGAGAAGACCCCTGAAGTGGCGGTTGTCCCGGCACCAGCCAAACCAGTTGTAATCGCGCCAGTCCCGGTGCCGAAGGTCGCGGTTGCCGCTCCAGCACCTGTTGTGCCAGACGCAGGCCCAGCACTCCCTGCATTTGACACCGTCCGCGTTGAAGCAACGGGTGATGCCGTCATCGCAGGCCGCGCCGCACCGGATTCGGATGTAACCGTGAAATGGAACGGCAACATTGTCGGCACCGCCAAAGCCAACGCCGACGGCTCATTTGTTCTGGTTCCTGCCAAGGCTCTCAAGACAGGTATTGGAGCGATGACCATTGAGATGAACAAGGGCGGCCAGATCATCACCTCGGAAGGCTCGGTTTTCGTTGTGGTCAAGAAAGACGGACCCGCCACCGTTGCCAAGGTGGATGCCGTGGCCCCCACGCAGGTGGTGCAGTCGGCTGCCGTCGTGGCAACGCCGAAGGATTTACAATTGACAGCGGTCGACTATGACACGGCTGGCAACATCGTGTTTTCCGGTGTGGCAGCTGCCGGGTCGACTGTGCGTTTCTATGTGGACAATGCCGCCACTGGCGAAGGCTCGTCCGACGCTGCCGGAAAGTGGAGCTTTGCTGGCACCAGCAGCGTCAAGCCAGGTACCCACATGTTGCGCGCCGACGCCGTGGATGCGGGTGGCAAGGTCATCAGCCGCATCGAGTTGCCCTTCCTGCGCGAGAGCGTGGAAGCTGTGGCAGCAGCCCAGGTTGCCACTGCCGCTCCCGTGGTGCCAGTTGCACCTGCCGCACCCGTATCGCGATCCGTGGCCCCTGCAGCTCCGGTCGCCCTAACCACCGTACCGGAAGCGCCCGCCGTGGTAGCACCTGAACCACCCGCAACCCAGGTCGCTGTTGCTCCCGCTGCGCCTGCGGTTGATGCAGGACCAAAGAAACTTGTCATCCAGCCCGGCAACAACCTGTGGAAATTGTCGCGTGAAGTCTATGGCAAGGGTCGCATGTTCACCATTATTTATGAGGCCAACCGCGACCAGGTGAAAAACCCCAACCGGATCTATCCCGGCCAAATCCTCACCGCACCAAAGCACAACTGATTTGCGCAAAGTGACGGCCACCGCCGATATCTCCAGCACACGCGAAGCAGGACAGTGGGATACCATGCAGGGCCTGCTTCCTTACCTGTGGCCAAAAGGCCGTATGGATTTGAAGGCGCGTGTCGTCATTGCCATGCTGCTTCTGGTATTGTCCAAAGTAGTGACGGTGCTCACGCCCTACACCTACAAATGGGCCACAGACGCCTTGACCACTGCAGCAAGCCCCGCCATTGCGGGCGTGGCTGCTGCAGTCTTCATGGTGCTGGCCTATGGCGTGGGCCGCATCATGATGGTGGTGTTTGCCCAAATGCGAGATGCGGTGTTTTCAAAAGTCGGCCAGCGCGCCGTGCGCGAAATGTCGTCGCGCACGTTCCGGCATTTGCACGACCTTTCGCTCAAATATCATCTGACCCGCCGTACAGGCGGCCTCTCCCGCGTCATTTCACGCGGTATCAACGGCACGGATTCCGTGCTGCGCTTTGCACTGTTCAACACCTTCCCCACAGCACTTGAAATCATATTCGTCTGCGGGCTGCTGGCCTGGTCCTTTGGTTGGAGTTATGCGGCGGTCGTTGCCGCCACCGTCATCGCCTATGTCTGGTTCACCTATCTCTCCACGGAATGGCGCATCGGCATTCGCAAGGCCATGAACGAGGCCGACCAGGACGCCGGCACAAAGGCTATCGACAGCCTGCTCAATTTTGAGACGGTGAAATATTTTGGTAACGAAGACCACGAGACCCGCCGTTATGACCAGTCAATGGCGAAATACGAGCAGGCAGCCATTAAGACCTGGACTTCTCTCGCCGTGCTCAATGCCGGGCAAACCATCATTTTTTCCATGGGACTCACGGTCGTCATGGTTATGTCGGCGATGGCAGTGCAGGCGAAGACAGCAACGCTGGGTGACTTCGTCATGGTCAATGCACTGATGATCCAGCTCTATATGCCGCTCAATTTCATCGGATCTTCCTACCGCGAAATCAAGCAGGGACTTCTCGATGTGCAAGGCATGTTCGATGTGCTGCGGCAGGATACCGATATCAAGGACAAGCCAGGCGCACCAGATTTCATAGCCGGCAAGGGTTCCATCTCGTTTGATGATGTCACGTTCGCCTATGATGCCGAACGCCCCATCCTGAAAGGCATATCCTTTGACGTGCCGGCGGGCCACACGGTCGCCATCGTCGGACCATCAGGGGCTGGCAAGTCAACGATCTCGCGTTTGCTCTATCGCTTCTACGACATCACTGGCGGCCGCATTACAATTGATGGCCAGGACATTTCCGAGGTCACGCAAAAATCCCTGCGCCACGCCATCGGCATGGTGCCGCAGGACACGGTGTTGTTCAACGATACCATCCGCTACAACATCCGCTATGGTCGTCCCGACGCCAGTGACGCCGAAGTGGAAGCCGCCGCAAAACTGGCCCAGGTGCATGACTTTGTCATGACCCTGCCCAAGAAATATGACTCTATGGTCGGCGAACGCGGACTTAAATTGTCCGGTGGTGAAAAGCAGCGCGTCTCCATCGCCCGGACCATTCTGAAAGGCCCGCCCATCCTGCTGCTCGACGAAGCCACTTCTGCCCTCGACAGTTTCACCGAGCAAGAAATCCAGACGGCATTGAAAACCGTTTCGAAAAACCGCACCACACTGGTCATCGCCCATCGACTCTCCACCGTCGTTGATGCCGAGGAAATCATCGTGCTCGACAATGGGCTGATCGCCGAACGTGGCACCCACAGCGGTCTGCTGCGCAAGAAGGGCCTCTATGCCCAGATGTGGAACCGCCAGCGTGAAGCCGACGAGGCGCGGAAAAAACTGGCACAAGCGGATATCTGACCAGGCGTCAAAACACGCCACATCCCCATCATCCTCAATGCTTCATGAATCAACCTTTCCGTAATCATGCAGCGGAAGCAGCCATTAACGCTGCCATGCGGAATTCCCTCCAATTCGATGAAAACTTGAATCAAATCCCACGCAAGTCGGGTTTTGTTTACGAATGGAGCGCAGGGTGATCCCATACCACGGACAACGTGGGGGAAAAAATCAACCGGCGTGAAGCACCCGATCAAGAAGGGGCAGCGCCACCATTTAGGGGACGACAAGTCAAATGCGAGTAACAACATTGGAAACCTTTGCCGGGCGCTCAATTGAAGAGACGCTTGGTGTGGTGCGCGGGTCCGCAATCTGGACCCGCCGCATCAGCAAGAACTCAACCGCTGGCCACCGTGCGCTTGAACACATGACCATGGACGAAGTGTCGGAAGGCCTGTCCACCGTGCGGGAAAAAGCCGAAGCCAAGATGCTCAGCAACGCCATTGCCATGGGCGCTGATGGCATTATCGCGCTGAAGGTCGAACTCATCGAATTGGGCAACGACATGTTCCAGGCCATTGCCTACGGAACCGCCGTGCGCTCTGACGCGCTGCCATCTGCCACACCAGCCTTCGCGCATCACTTCGCCGATGTTGCCAATGACTTTGACGCAGTGGTGGTGCCTTTCCAGCCGCGCCGCAATTTTGGCACGTCAGCACGCATGCACTAAGGTTCTGACCCCGGTCCTCCTCCGGGGTCCTGAAAAGCCGCTTGCACCAGTGGGATGGTGCAGGCGGCTTTTGTTTTGTGCGGGCTTGCTGTACAGGGTGGCGCAAATTTAACTGTGAGCCGCCATGACCATCATCGACAGCATCAAGTCCTCATTCGCGCCAATTCACAGGGAAGGTTGGCCTTTTATCGCCATATTCGCTGCTGTGACGCTGGTCCTGTTTTGGCTGCGCCTGCCCATTCTGCCAGCTGTGGGCGTGGTGTTGACGCTGTGGTGCGCCTATTTTTTCCGCGATCCGGAGCGTGTGACACCGCTTGGAAAATCCCTCGTGATCTCGCCGGCCGACGGCCAGATCAGCCACATCGTCGACGTCATCCCGCCACCTGAACTCGATTTACCACGCGAAAAGCACACCCGCATTTCCGTGTTCATGAACGTGTTCGATGTGCATGTGAACCGCTCTGCCGTGGATGGTCGCATTGTTCGGCTCACCTATGTGCCCGGTGCCTTTGTCAATGCCGAACTCGACAAGGCCAGTGAGGACAATGAACGTCAGGCCCTGACCATGCAGCGCGACGATGGCACACGCATCGGCATGGTGCAGATCGCCGGTCTCGTCGCTCGCCGCATCGTGAAGTTTGTGGAGGAGGGCGACAGTCTGCTTGTGGGCCAGCGTTTCGGTCTCATTCGCTTCGGCTCGCGCGTTGATGTGTATTTGCCACATGGTGTTGCTCCCTTGGTGTGTGTCGGTCAGAGGGCCGTGGCAGGTGAAACCGTCCTGGCGGATTTTGCCGTGCCCGGTCCGCTGCGCCTGAGCCGCAAAGGTTGACACTGTGAAAGACGACCCCGCACCTCGCAAAACTTTCCAACCGGTGCCCATTCGGTATTTGTTACCGAACCTCATTACACTGCTGGCCCTGTGCAGCGGCATTACTGCGATCCGTCTGGGCTTTGAGGGCCGCTTTCAAATTGCGGTTGCGGCCATCATTCTTGCCGTCGTGCTTGATGCGCTTGACGGGCGTCTGGCGCGGCTCCTGAAGGGAACATCCAAGTTCGGTGCTGAACTGGACTCATTGGCGGACTTTGTCAATTTCGGTGTTGCACCAGCCCTGTTGATGTATTTCTGGGCGCTCAACACCTTGCGGCCCTTGGGGTGGATCATTTGCCTGATGCTCTCGATTGCTTGTGCCCTGCGCCTGGCCCGCTTCAACGTCGCCCTCGAAGACCCTTTGAAGCCTGCCTATGCCAATGCTTTTTTCACCGGAATGCCGGCACCAGCAGGAGCAGGCCTTGCCATGATGCCGATGTATTTTGGCTTCTGGCAGGGCGACACGGAAGGACACCGCCACGCCCTTCTGATTGCACCATTCATCGTCGCCATTGCCATGATGATGGTGAGCCGTGTGCCAACCTTCAGCGGCAAGACTGTGACCCGGGTGCCCCGCGAAATGGCACTGCCATTGCTCGCCGCTGCTGTGCTCGCCATCGTGTGTCTCATTACTTACCCTTGGGAAACGTTGCTGGTCATCGGCATCATTTATGTTTCAATGATTCCCGTCAGCGTGGTTCAATACTTGCGCTACAAGCGCCAAGCCGAGGCAAATCCGCCCGCTTGAGAGTAGCTAGCGGTTGTGTCATACTTCCTACATGCTGCAGGCATTCACCGTTTTTCACAGTTCCCACGCAAATGGCCGAACCAAAAAGGCAGATGTGCTGGTGAACTGCGCGCGCATTGGCTTCAAGCCTTAACCCATGACGGCCTTCCAGATTTCTGACGTCCAACGCATTCGCGTCGGAGCCGAACAATAATTTCATTGGAGATTGCCATGACCGTGCACCTCAAGAACATTAACATCGACGACGTCGTCAAAAGCGATATCGCCCATCATTTTCATCCGTTCACGGATCACAAATCATTCCACGCCAAGGGCGGCCCACGCGTTATCACCCATGCCGATGGTATTTATATCTGGGACGGCAAGGGCAACAAGATTCTCGACGGCATGTCGGGCCTCTGGTGTGTGAACGTGGGCTACGGCCGTAAGGAACTGGCCGATGTGGCCTACCGGCAAATGCTGGACTTGCCTTACTACAACACCTTCTTCAAAACCACCACTTTGCCCGCCACGGCCCTGGCCGAGAAAATATCGTCCAAACTGCCGGCAAAATTCCAGCGCATTTTCTTTTCCAATTCCGGCTCGGAAGGCAACGACACCATCGTGCGTTTCGTCCGCCACTATTGGGCTGTCATGGGCAAACCATACCGCCAGCACATCATTGGCCGCCGCCGTGGCTACCACGGGTCCACCTGGGTGGCCGCCAATCTTGGTGGCATGGTCGGCATGCACGAGCAGGGCGGAACGCCTTTGCCAGGCTTCCACCACATCCAGCAGCCCTATTGGTACGACTTCGGTGGCGACAAGACTCCGGAAGAATTTGGACTGATTGCCGCCGCTGAACTGGAAAAGAAAATTCTGGAATTGGGGCCGGACAATGTGGCGGCCTTCATTGGCGAACCCATTCAAGGGGCCGCCGGCGTTCTCATTCCGCCTTCAACCTATTGGCCGGAAATCCAGCGCATTTGCCGCAAATACGGCGTGCTGATCATCTCGGACGAGGTGATCTGCGGCTTTGGCCGCACAGGCAACTGGTTCGGTTTTGAAACCTTTGGCTTTGAGCCCGACATCATCAACATGGCCAAGGGCCTGTCCTCGGGTTATCTGCCCATCGGTGCCGTCGCCTTCTCCGATGACCTGATCAAGCCGTTTTTCGACAAGGGCGGCGATTTCAACCATGGCATGACCTACGACGGCCACCCCGTGGCCTCCGCCGTTGCCATCAAGAACATCGAAATCATCGAGGACGAAAAGCTGGTGGAGCGCGTGGCGAAGCTCGGCCCCTATTTCAACAAGGCACTGGCCAGCCTTGCCGATCATCCGATCGTCGGTGAAACCCGCTCCGTCGGCTTGATTGGTGCCATTGAACTGTCCAAAAACAAGGCGACCCGTGCCCGATTTCATGACTCAGGCCGCGTCGGCACCATTTGCCGCGACCACTCATTCAACACAGGGCTGGTCATGCGCGCCTGTTGGGACACCATGGTCCTGGCACCGCCATTCTGTATCACCGAAAAGCAGATTGACGAACTCGTGAAACTGGCAAGAACGGCACTGGACAAAACCTTCGAAGACGTGAAAACTGAGATGTAATTTAACCACAATGCTCGGCTGGACTCGACTCTGGCCCGGTTTTCAAAAAAATCAAAATCTGAGGGGTATTCAAAATGGCTTATGCACAAACAATATTCAGGCCCACCCGCCGTAACGTGATGAAAGGTGCGGGTATGTTCGCCGCACTCAGTTTCCTGCCGCGCCACGCCCTGTCGGCAGAAGACAAGAAACTGAGTTTCTACAATTACGACACCTACATTGGCGAAACCACACTTGCTGATTTCAACGCCGCCACCGGCATTGAAGTAAAAATGGACCTGTTCGCCGACGGCGATGAGTTGTTCACGAAGCTCAAGGCAGGCAATCCCGGCTATGACGTCATTGTTCCGACAAACGACAAAGTAGAACGCATGGTGAAGGCCAACATGCTGATCCCGCTTGACCACGCAAAAATTCCCAATATCAAGAATGTCGATCCACATTTTATGAATCCGGCATTCGATCCCGGCCGCAAATTCTCACTGCCCTATCAATGGGGCACCGTGGGTGTGGGGTATCGCAAGTCCAAGGTCGACGGTGTGATTGACTCGTGGAAATGGCTCCTTGACGACCAGAAATATGCCGGCCACGTGGCCTTGCTCGGAGACCAGGAGCACTCAATTGGTTCCGCACTCAAATATCTCGGCTACAGCTATAATTCCACCAACGTTGCCGAGTTGAACAAGGCCAAGGACCTGCTGATCAGTGCAAAGTCCATTATCAAGAAATATGCTGGAGACAACGGCCAGGATCTTCTGGCGCAGGGTGAAGTGGACATCACCATGGAATATAATGGCGACATCGCTCAGGTGATGGTGGAAGACGCAGACCTCGCTTTCGCCATACCCAAAGAAGGCGGGAATGTCTGGGAGGACACAATTGCAATTGCGGCCGGCGCACCCCATCCTGAAAACGCCCATGCCTTTATAAACTTCATCTTTGATGCGGAAGTCGGGAAGAAGATTACGGAAACCATTCACTATGCTACACCGAACCTGGCGGCCAAGGAATTGATGGATGGTGCCTACAAGGAAAATCCCGCCATTTTCCCACCCGATGACGTTTTGGCAAAGTGCGAGTACTCGATGTATCTTGGCGAAGAAGCCTTGAAGGTTCGCGACGCGTTGTGGACCGCCATTCAGGCGGCATAGGCAGTTTCCATCACGGAGAAACAATCGCGCCGATTACTGAGAGCAGTCGGCGTTTGTTCTTAAAGACAGGAGTTGCCGCGCCAATATTCGTGAGCTAGGCTTCAACGGCGCAAGAGTGGGTGGGGAGCCTTCATTTTGGACGATTGGAAAAGCACTCGAAACGTATTCTGGACTTTGGCGACACCTGGAAGCATTTGGCTGGTGTTATTTTTTCTGATTCCCATCAGCATCCTGTTCGTGCTTTCCATTTCCGATAAACTTGTGGTGAATGGCGAAACTTCTATCAATGACTACGACTACCTTACAGGCATCGCCAACTACTTCCGCGCCCTTGACCCGAATATCATTTCGATCTTCATACGTACCCTGTGGTGGAGTGCACTGTCCACGCTGGCCTGTTTGTTGATTGGCTATCCGCTGGCCTTTGGCATTTGCTTTGCACCTGAAAAGACAAGACCATTGCTGCTGTTGCTGATCATCCTGCCATTTTGGATCAATCTGCTTATCCGCACCTACGCTTTGAAAACCACCATGGGTGCCAATGGCATCATCAACTGGATTCTCGAAATCATAGGTATTGGCCCGATCTCGCTGCTGGGAACGACCCCGGCTGTCATTTTCGGTCTGGTTTATGTGTTCCTGCCCTTCATGGTGTTACCGCTCTACTCAACGATCGAGCGGCTGGATCGCAGCTTCCTCGAGGCCAGTCTTGATCTTGGCGCTACACAGGCGCAAACCTTTTGGCGCATTACATTTCCGTTGACCATGCCCGGCGTGATCACCGGCATCATTCTGGTATTTATCCCATGCCTTGGCATGTTCCTGATTTCTGATGAACTGGGTGGAGCAAGTTCATGGATGATTGGTAATGTGATTCAAAAGCAGTTTGGTTCATCGAACGACTGGCCGTTTGGATCAGCACTGTCCTTCATCCTGATGTTTCTGACCTTTGCCGTACTCTTTCTGCAATGGCTCTACCAACGCAGAAGCAAGGGAGTGTCTGCATAATGACTGCGCAGTTGAAGCCGGGGCAGGGCCCACTCGAATTTTCGCGCCGTCTTTGGCTGCGCAGCCTTTTCGCGATTACCATCCTCGTCCTTTACACGCCGATTTTTGTGTTGATCGCTTTCTCATTCAACAAGCAAAATCGCGGTGGCGTGTGGAAGGAATTTACCTTCGAGAACTATCCTAAGGCATGGAACAACTCCGCCATCTTTGACGCCATGATCAATTCGCTGACGATTGCTTTTGTCACGACACTGGTCGCCACCATAATCGGAACCATGGTCGCCGTCATGTTGTGGCGGTTCAAGTTTCCCGCCAAACCCGCCTATGAGGCTGTCATGGGACTTCCCATTGTTATTCCTGAAATCTGCATGGGTGTGGCACTGCTGTTGTTCTTCAACAAATCCGGCATGACGGAAGTTCTGGCCCATGCCATCTGGCCCTTCAACCTGTTGACCATCATCATTGCGCACATCGCGTTTTGTTTTCCGTTCGTGACTATTGTGGTTCGGTCGCGATTGGTGGGTTTCAACCGCCAGCTGGAAGAAGCCTCGAAGGATCTTGGTGCAACTGAAATGCAAACCTTCTGGAAAATCCTGGTGCCTTTCATGAAGCCAGGTCTGATTGCAGGTGCGCTGCTGGCTTTCACGCTGTCGCTCGACGATTTTGTCATCACCTTTTTCACAGCTGGCCCTGAAACGGTTACCTTCCCGGTCAAAATCTATTCGATGGTAAAAACCGGCGTGAAGTATGAAGTCAACGCGGCCTCGACTGTGCTCATTATCATCACGATCGTGGCCACCGTCTTGGCCATGAAACTGCAATCCAATGAAAAGGCGACATGAGTATAATGGCACAACCCATCGTTTCCGTCCGTAACGTATGGCGGCGCTATCCCGGCGGTGTTGTTGCCGTTGGCAATGTATCACTCGATATTCAGCAGAACGAATTCTTCGCACTTCTGGGTCCGTCGGGTTGTGGCAAAACCACGCTCCTTCGCATGATCTCAGGACTCGATACACCCTCCGAGGGCCAGATCATGATCGGTGGCGAAGATATGTCGAATACGCCACCCAACAAACGCCCCACCAACATGGTGTTTCAGTCCTATGCTGTGTTTCCGCACATGACGGTTCAGCAGAATGTGGAATACGGACTGGTGGTAACGGGCGTGGAAAAATCTGAGGCCACCAAGCGCGCCAAGGATGCGCTGGACATGGTGAAGCTCGGCCACTTGGCCGACCGTAAACCCGACCAGATGTCCGGTGGCCAGCGCCAGCGCGTGGCCTTGGCCCGGGCCCTCGTAAAGCGCCCTAAAGTGCTCCTGCTGGATGAACCACTCTCCGCGCTTGATGCCAAGCTGCGCGACGACATGCGGCTGGAGCTTACGCGATTGCAGAAAACGGTGGGCATCACCTTCATCATCGTCACCCACGACCAGGATGAAGCACTTTCCATGGCCAGCCGCATCGCCGTCATGAACAAGGGTGCCATTCAACAGGTGGCAACACCACAGGAACTCTATGAACAGCCCACAACGCGCTTCGTGGCTGACTTTATCGGCAAGGTAAATCTTTTCGATGCGACGGTCATCGGTCAAAAAGGCAAAGCTGTTTTGTGTGACGCAAAGTCAATTGGCAAAGTTGAACTTGAGACTTTCAAGGCGTGTCAGGGCAATGTGACAATTGCGGTGCGACCGGAGAAACTTAAAATCTCCAAGACCGAACCCAAAGCTGCGGGCCTCATCAAAACCCAGGCCAAGGTCCGCGATGTGGCCTACTACGGCGACTGGAGCGAAGTGGTGGCTGATATGGATGATGGCCATCACATTTCAGTCAACGTACAGAACGATTCACGCGAAGGCGGCTCCGGCGTGGCGATTGGCGACAAGATCTGGGTGAACTGGCAGGCCGCAGATTCCCTGCTGTTGACGGAGTAAATCCATGGTACTTGAAATGGACAAGCTCGGCTATCAACCGGGCGACGAAGCGTTTCGCCGCGAGACCATCAAGGGCACGCGTTGGGAAGCGACTTATGCTGGCGCACAATCCTTTATGCGCCGCAAATACACCCGCGATCTCACAGACGTTGACATTGCAGTTACCGGCATTCCCTTTGATCAGGCCGTAACTCACCGCCCAGGCACGCGTCTCGGCCCCGCAGGCATTCGTCAGGCTTCGGCTGAAAATGCCTGGGGTCCTGTTTACCCCTGGAACTTCAATCCCTTCGATACGCTTGGCGTCATTGACTACGGCGACTGCTTTTTCGATTGGGGCTTGAAAGAAAACTTCCCCGCAACTGTGGAAAAGCATGCCACGGAAATTATTTCATCCGGTGCTGAAATGATTGCACTGGGAGGCGACCATTACATTTCCTATCCATTGTTGAAAGCCCATGCCAAGAAGCACGGTCCTCTGGCTCTCGTGCATTTCGACGCCCACCGCGACATGGAACCTGACTCCGGTGGCCGCATCGACCACGGCACCATGTTTGGTTACGCACTGAAAGAAGGTCTGATCGACGGAAGCAAATCCGTACAGATCGGCATCCGTACCTCCTTCGTCGGCGAAACTACCGATGGCATCCGCATCATTTTTGCTGACGAAGTACACGAAACGTCCGCCGAACACGTGGCCACTGTCATTTGCGACCGCGTTGGAAAGTCCAAGGCCTATCTCACCTTTGACATCGACTGCCTTGACCCCTCCGCCGCACCTGGCACCGGCACACCCATCCCAGGCGGCCTCACCTATCACCAGGCCGCCTCAATCATCCGTAGGCTGAAGGATGTGAACTTCGTTGGCATGGATATGGTGGAAGTTTCGCCGCCCTTCGATCACGCCGAAATTACGTCAATCGCTGCATCCGCATTGGTGATGGAATATGTGTGTCTGAAGGCTTGGCAAAGAGGCGCGCGGGCACAATAAATTTCAAAAACCTGCAAACATCAAATCGATAGCAGACATCACTTGGGTATGGATATCGTTGATGTTAACGACAAATGTCCCGAATTGCTTGATACGAAAAGCACCCATTTCTGGCATCATGATGTGGAACTCTTCGCGTTCTATGAGAACCGGAATGTTAACGCGACTGAGGGAGTCACCCCTTGCAACTTTGACAATCGGCGCAACAATTGCAGTTCCCAGGTCACGGAACACATCCGATTGCAACACGATTACATAATCAATTCGTTCGTTTCGCCCACTGCCGCGAACTTTGAACACATCATATTGTTTTACCATGTCCTGAATTCATCAAGCCATAGACCATCTTTTTCGATACGCTTGTTATAAGCGTGAATCGCCTTTTCATTTTCAGACGCCCAGCGCTTTGCCATCTCTTGACGCAGCGCCTTGTCGAGCACGGCGCTCAAATTCAGCCCGGCATTCTTTGCATCATCTAGCAATCGACTGTCGACGAGCAAGTTCAACGCCCTTTTTGGCTTGGCTCCAATGTGTTTCATATTTATTTTATATGCGCATCATTCATGCGTGTCAACCCCACGCATCGCGCATTCTGAACCACAGCATTGCTGCTACCAGCAGGGGTGTTCGCACCGCTCCCCCCGGGAACGGCAGATGCTTCACCCGCGCCAACAGGTCAAACTTTTCAGCAGTGCCGCGAATGGCTTCGGCCATGAGTTTCCCGTAAATCCCTGCCAGCGCCACGCCCTGGCCCGAATAGCCATGAGCATAATAGGTGGTTGGTGAAAGCCGTCCACAATCGGGCAAGCGGTTGGACGTGATGGCGATGTAACCGCCCCATGCATGATTAATTCTGGCGCCATGCAATTGCGGAAACACCTTCACCATGCGCTTCTTCATGAATGCGCCCACATCTGCCGGATCAAGTGTGGAATAGTTGGCCGCACCGCCAAACAGCAACCGATTGTCCGCCGTGCGCCTGAAATAGTCGAGAATGAAATTGGTATCCGCCACCGCTTCATCATTGCGGATCAGCGACTTCGCCAAATCCTCACTTAATGGTTCCGTCGTCACAATAAAACTCGAAACAGGCATCACCCGTCCATACAGCGTCGGCACGGTTTTGCCGAGATAGGCATTGCCACCAATGACCATAAACTTTGCCGATACCTTGCCCGCCGCCGTTTGTGCCCATGGCGCGGAGCCTGTGTCCAATGTCACGACCCGGGAGTGTTCATAAATCAGGGCACCGGCCCTTTGCGCAGCATCCGCCAGACCCAGACAATAATTCAAGGGATGAAAATGCCCAGCGCGCGCCTCGCGCAGTGCGCCGTAATAACGTTGCGTTCCCAACTTGCCCTCAAGTTCCACCTTGTCCAGAACCGTACAGCCTTCATAGCCAAGTGCGCACATTTCATCGCGCCAGACATGTAGCATTTTGTCCTGGCCGGGCTTTGTGGCGCAATGCAGGTAGCCCCATTTCAAGTCGCAATCGAGGGCATGTTTTGAAATGAGGGTCTCAATCAGCCGCTTTGCGTCTTCTGCAATGTCAAAACAGCGCTTGGCATCCGCTTTGCCCAATTGCGCTTCCAAACGGGCTTGTCCTGGCGAAAAGCCGGTGCATATCTGCCCACCGTTGCGGCCGCTTGCGCCAAAGCCAATCGTCTCAGCTTCCAGCACAACCACCTTGTAACCCGCTTCAGCAAGTTCCAGTGCTGCTGAAAGTCCGGTGAAGCCTGCCCCGATCACAACAACATCTGCCGTGACATCACCATGCAGGACCGGGCAGGTGATGATGCGATTGGCAGTGAACTGATAATAGGAGGGTGCAGTGAGCGATGGACGCATAATCAAACAAAACTAGCCGTAACGGTTTGAAAGCACAACAAATCAGGCTAGGGTGCGGCAACTCAAAACCAGAAGGGTGTCATGAGCCATCAGAAATTCGAAGACTACATCACGCAGCGCCGCATCAGTGAAGTCGAGTGTCTTGTCGCCGACATGTCGGGCACTGCCCGCGGCAAGATCCTGCCGCCAAAAAAATTCCTGAAAGGCCAGCGCAGTCGAGGCCTGCGTATTCCCGAAGAAGTCTTTACACTGACGATCAATGGCCGCTACGTCAGTGACACCGATGCCGTGAGCGATTCCGCTATCGACATTTACATGGAACCGGATGTGGATACCGTGCGCATGGTGCCATGGTATAGCGAACCCACAGCGCAGGTGATTTGCGACGCACATTTCCTCAACGATGATCCTGTTGAAATTTCACCGCGCCACGTGCTGAAGCGTGTGCTTGGTCTCTACAAGGAAAAGGGCTGGCGTCCCGTGGTGGCTCCAGAGCTTGAGTTCTACCTCGTCAAGCGCAACCCGGATTCTGACTATCCGCTGGAGGCCGCCGTTGGGCGTTCGGGCCGCAAGGAACCCGGCGGCCAGGCCTATGGCATCGACGCCGCCAATGATTTTGATCCCGTTGTCGAAGACATTTATGACTATTGCGAAGCGCAGGAACTCGACGTTGATACGTTGTCGCACGAAAGCGGCCCGGCCCAGTTGGAGATTAACTTCAACCACGGCGACCCGCTGGACCTGGCCGATCAGGTGTTCCTGTTCAAGCGGACGGTGCGCCAGGCTGCCTTGAAGCATGACATGTACGCCACCTTCATGGCCAAGCCCCATGCCGATGAACCGGGTTCGGCCATGCACGTGCATCAATCTGTTCTGGATTCCCGCACGGGCAAAAGCATTTTCGCCGGCAGAGACGGCAAGTTCTCCAAAGTGTTCCTCAATCACATTGGCGGTTTGCAACGTTATCTGCCGGCGGCACTGCCGCTCTGCGCACCGAATGTAAATTCATACCGGCGTCTGGTTCCTGACTCCGACGCACCCACCAATGTGCATTGGGGTATCGACAACCGCACCGTACCCTTGCGCGTGCCATCGTCGGACGCCTCCAACACCCGCATTGAAAACCGCATCATCGGCGCAGATGCAAATCCCTACCTCGCCTTTGCCGCGTCACTCGCCTGTGGCTATCTCGGCATGGTGGAGAAACTCAAGCCAACAGAACCTGTCACCGGTTCGGCTTATCGCTTTGCCCATACCCTGCCCATCAGCCTGGACGAAGCGCTGGACAAGCTCAACTACAACAAGCCCCTGAAGCAGGTGCTGGGTGAAAAATTCGTGGAAGCCTATCAGGATGTGAAGTTCGAGGAAATGCAACATTACCGACGTGTCATCAGTTCGTGGGAAAGAGAGTATCTTTTGCTCAACGTGTAATTTCAGATAGAGTGGTTTATTGATTCCGGTTTCAGATGTTGGAGAGATGTGATGCTACTGCGGAAATGGACGTTGCAAATTGTAGCCATACTCCTGTTGCTGGCCGCATGTGCGGGCACGGCCCTTGCGGTAGCGCCTGCAGAAGCCGTTCGGGCAGAAATTGCGGGCATACTGAACGCAGGTGGACGCTTGCCGTTGCCACTCGAAAAGGTGCGGGCCACCTTGTCGGCCCATTACCTGAAACAGAACGGCTCGATATATTGGGCCAACACGGGCCGCATGACACCATTTTTACAGCGCCTTCAACGCGCTGAGTTCGACGGCCTTAATCCGCAGGACTATCCTGTCGATGCGCTGACGCAATTGCGTGACAACTTGAATGAGGATGACGCACGTGCCGCTGCGGAAGGGGAACTCTATTACTCCGCGTTTTTCATCGCCTATGCTGCCGACCTGAAAATTGGACGTGTCGCGCCGCAAAAAGTCGACCCCAATCTGTTCCGCAGCAGCAAGACCATCAACGCACTTGGGGTGTTGACAGAACTCAAAAAGCAGCGCGACCCCAGCAAATTCCTCGCCTCCTTCGAGCCCAAGAACCGCCATTACCAGGGCCTCAAGCGTATGCTGAAAGCCTACACCACCGCAATAGAGGAGGGCATCAACTGGCCTGTGATTTCGCAAGGCTCGGTGTTGAAGCCGGGACAGAGCGACGCCCGCGTTCCAAAAGTGCGCGAACTTCTGTCTCTCACGGGTGATTATACAGGCCCCGACAGCGCGTCTCCCAGTTATGATCCCACACTTGCCGCTGCCGTGGTGAAATTCCAGTTGCGCCATGGGCTGGAAGCCAAGGGCCTGTTTGGCAAGCAGACCGTGGTTGCCATGAACACGCCACCGGAAGAACGCCGCAAACAGATCATTCTCAACATGGAGCGCTGGCGCTGGATGCCGGATGATCTGGGCGCGGAGCATTTCCTCGTCAACATCGCCGCCTATGAATTGTCCTGGGTTAAGGACGGCCATGATTTTGAGCGCATGAATGTGGTGGTAGGGGCTGTAGCCACCCAGACACCTGAGTTTTCAGACGAATTGGAATTTCTTGAGCTCAATCCCACATGGACCGTGCCTTACAAGATCGCCACCGAAGAAATGCTGCCGAAGCTCAAGGCCGATCCCAATCACTATGCGGATGATTTTGAAGTCTTTGCCAATGGCAAGTTGGCGCGTTGGGACAGCATCAATTGGGGAGGTTATGGCGCCGGCTCATTCCCCTTCACTTTCCGCCAGAAGCCAGGTCCGAAGAACGCCTTGGGCAAAGTCAAGTTCATGCTTCCCAATCCACATAATGTGTACCTCCATGACACGCCGGCCAAAGACAAGTTTGCCAACGCCACCCGCGCCTTCAGCCATGGCTGTATCAGGTTGGTCGACCCCATAGGGCTGACTTATCGCCTGCTGGGTGAAAAGAAGGGCATGAGCGAACAGGACATAGATGCCATCTGGGCCGGCGGTGAAACCACCAAAATTGTGCTGCCGCGAAAAATTCCAGTCCATTTGGTATACGCCACAGCCTTCGCCTCCGACAACGGCATCGAGTTTCGAACGGATATCTATGGCCGCGACAAGAAATTGTATGCTGCCTTGTTTGGCCGGGCTGGAAGTTAAAGGTCGTCACGCGTCTTTCAAAACGCCAAACGCCGACAGCGAGATTTTGCTGCTCTTGACGTGCAACACTGCAACACCGGGTTCCGCCAGAAACGCCCGCACGGTGCCTTCCACGTCGTCACCCAAAGACAGCCTGTAAGCCACCACGCCAAAGCTGTTGGCCCAGGCGGTAAAATCCGGGTTTGCCAGCATCGTGCCTGAAACGCGGCCCGGATATTCCCGTTCCTGGTGGGTGCGGATGGTGCCATAGATTCCATTGTCGGAAATCACAATCTTGGGCGTGGCACCATAGGCAACTGCCGTAGCGATTTCATTGCCCGTCATCAACACGCCACCATCACCCACGATGCAAATCGCCATGCGCTGGGGTTGGATCAGAGATGCCGCAACTGCCGCAGGCACTCCCAGACCCATGGCACCTACAATGCCGCCGATCAGAGTATTCTTGGGAGTCATCACCCAGTGACGGTGGACCCACGTCGACATGTTTCCGGCATCTGTGGTGATGATGCAGTCGGCGGGTGCGAGCTTCGCCAGAGCCATGATGACCTCGCCAAAATCCACCCCATCCGATGGGCCGCGCGGTGTGAAAGCCTGCATGTGTTTGATGAAACCATTCAGCTTCGATACCCACGCTTCACGCGTCGTGTTCACCACGCGCGCACTCTGTGCCAGGTCAGCCAAAACCGCTGCCGGGTTCGCCACCAGCGGAAAATCGACTCGCCCCACCCGGCCCAACGGAGCGGCATCCGCATAGACGTGCACCACAGTTTGTGTCGGCTCTGGTGCAGCTGGAAATGTGTGGTGCAGTGTTGCGACATCACCCATTCTCGTGCCGAAAGCCAAAATCACATCAGCATCAGCCAACAGATCCCTATAGTTTTGCGGGCTGCCAAAGCCCACATGCCCGGCATAGAGCGGCGAGCCATTGTCAAACACGTCCTGGTTTTTCCATGTGGTGGCCACAGGAATACGTTGTGCCTCGGCAAAGCGGTGCAACGACTGTTTGCCTTCCGCCGTCCGCAATGCGCCGCCCGCCAGCACGATCGGCCGTTCGGCCTGATCAATAAGAGTCTGGATGCGTGCAACATCTGTCGCCGCATGGCCCAAAGCGGGCATGGGGAAAACCAGTGCTGATTCATCTGCGACATCGTCCCGCAACATATCCTCAGGCAATGAAAACACCACAGGCCCCGGCACACCGGATTGCGCCTGCAACAACCCGCGCGGCAACAGTTCGCGCACCTTGGCACCTTCGGTGATTTCGTAGACAGCCTTGCTGAATGAGCCGAACACGGCCGCATAATCCATTTCCTGGAACACGCCACGCGTGCGTTCTTCGCGTGATACCTGGCCCAACATCAGGATCACTGGCAGTGCGTCCTGGTCTGCCATATGCACGGCAATAGCGGCATTGGTGGCACCTGGTCCACGGCTGGCCAGAAAAACAGCGGGCTTGCCTGTGAGTTTTGCCTCAGCACAGGCCATGAACCCGGCACCACCCTCATGCCGGCAAACGATCACCTGAATGGCGCTGCCATAGAGTGCATCCAGCAAGGCCAGATAACTTTCGCCGGGCACACAATACACCCGCGCTATATCATGAGCTTCCAGGCTACGAACAATCTGGTCGGCGGCGCGCATCTCTATCCTCTCGCAAACAAACCCTGTCTTGCCTGATTGCGCGGGAGACGTCGAGATGGAAAGCCGTCAGATCAAGGTTGTCCGGGCAATTGCGCCAATGCCGTCGTTGCGCCCTCATGGCCACCCGCCGCCGCTTTGCCATACCATTCTGCGGCAGCCTGCGGGTCAGGTGAAAGGCCCTTGATTTTGAACTTGGCATAGATAGCGGGATCATAGGTCTGCCCCACGCCAAAGGCGGCTGCTGACACTTTCATGTTATAGGCCCTGAGATAAAATTGCCGCGCCGCCAGAATGTCGCCGCTGTTCAAAAGTGTATCGCCCTTGGTAATCAACACCTGGGCTTCGGGGTTTGTGGTCTCAAGCGGTGCGGGAACAGGGGGTGGCAGTTCCTGCTTGTTGAAGCCCTGATTAGGAACAGCCGACACTGGCATCACGCGCGGCGGTCCGTCCACCTTTGGCTGTGGCACGCCCGGTACCGGGACTGCAGCCGTATCAAGGGCAACATTCAATTTTTGCGAAGGCGCTGCCTCCGCTCCTGTTTTCTCATCAAGCGCTGCAACCTGCAATGCGATCAACGGAACATCCGTATGCGGAACAATCAACTCGGTGTTGGCAAAGTCAGCCGCTTTCAGCATCCATTCGCCTTTCGCCACTTCAACCCCTTTGGTCAGGTAAGCTGATGGGGGCAGGCCGGAGATGCGTAAGGCAACAGGAGCATTGTCGTCTGCGGGCAGGGCGGAAATATCAAGCGGAATCGGCGAATTGATGGCACCCGATACATCACGCACTGCGACGCGCGCGCTTTGCACCGGTTTTTTCACGATCACGGTTTCCGCTACCGTGCCCGCTGGTTTCGACCAGAACGAACTCGCAAAGGCAAGCCCCTGTTTTGTCATTTCGGGATTTGCCGCAACGTAACCTGCGCCACCACCAAGCGCACAGGCAGCAACTGTCAGAACGACCAGCGTGACCGGGTTGAAGCCTGAAGACTTCCGTGGCCGCACCTTGGATTTGGGTTCAGCAACCATGCCGTACATGAAACTGGGCCGTTGTGGGAATACAGGACCCGGCGCGGCTTGCACGTTATCCTGTGTCAAGAAAGTGGGATCGGCAAGCCGTTGGGCCGAGACAAAGCGCTGTTCCATGCGCTGACGATAGGCCTCATAGGCCTTCGTATTTTCGCTGACGGGCGGAACAGGCATGTCGGGCTGCGTGGCCCGGTAATCCATGTATTGTTCTGCCATGTCCTCCGGCTTCTGTTCTCCATAGGTGCGTGAGAACCAGCTGGGTGTTGTTGCATTCATTTCGGTGGCTTCAGCTGCGGCATCATCCTGTGGAACGATCTTTTCCTGGCGCTGTGTCATTGTCCATCTCCCTGCTGCGGTGTCTTGCGTTGATCTGGTAATTCAGTACTGAGCGCCTCAAGCGCTTTCTGCGATGTGACATCCCTTTGCCATCCGGGCATCGAAGCTGAAAGCTGCGCCGCATTGCCACTAAGCGCTTGCTGCGCCACGTAAGTCGTGGAAAAAAGTTTGATTTTTTTAGCCTTTGCTGATTTCGCCGGCCAGTTGAACACTGCCAACACCAAAGCAGTTGAGACCGTTTCGAGTGTGCCGCCGCCGGGCCACAGGCCTTTGAGATCAGCAGCATCAACCAGCGCAGGCGCATGCGACGCCGTTGAACTTTCCGTCGCCGTCAAACCCAGTACGTGAAAGCGTTGCGGATCGAGGGAGCCATCCAGCGCGTCCAAACCCTGCAGAAGCACCGCATCCGCCGCGCCAGACTTCAACAGGACAATGGCTTCGGTGCCACTTTTTGCCACGCGGATAAAAGGCAATCCCAGTCCCCCCAACAGAATTTCTCCGGAAGCAAAGGCTGCGCTGTCAGCTGGGCCAGTGGCAATGCGCTTGCCCGCAAGTGCCGTGAGGTTCGGCACATCGCGACTGGTGACAACGACAATGGGCAGGGCTTTGACGCGGGCGACATAGGCCAGTTTTTTGGAAGCTTGTAGCAGCAGTCCCTGCTGCTCGGCATAGTCAACGCAATCACTGCTGAGCAATGCCACATCCACCTGTGTCAGCTGTAACACATCAGCCGCCGCTTCAATGCAGCCGGTGCCTTGCACAGGCAAAACATGCAGGCCCTGCTCATGAGCCAAAGAGTCCGCTATGGTTACAGCAGCGGAAAACCAGCCCGGTTCCCCGGCCAGCAGTGTAATCGTCTTTTCATTCACGTCCGCCAAATTGGACTGCGCAGCAGCAACTGGGGAAATTGTCCCCGCAGCAACCAAAACACAACACACCAAGGCACCTATTCTCGTCATACAAAATTCCACGCAGATGTGCCGTCCCGTGGCAGAAAAGATACTGTCACGAAAAATCTTTGACCCTGAATGTGGCCACGGCGCGGCAGCAATAGGGAATTTTGCGGGCGTTGTCACCCGTAGCATTCACGTGTTACGCGGTTGTTAGGAGGCTTTCATGCGGGAATTGCTCAAGGTGGCGCGTCGAGCGGTGCAAGGCAAACGGCTGCGCATCGTTTTGCCCGAAGGCGACGACCCACGCATACGCGAGGCTGCGCTGAAACTGCGCCTGGATGACATTGCACACGCCATTGTCTTTAGGAATGATATGCCACACGCACAATCACAAGACATCGAACTGCTGCGTTCGCGCCGGGACAAAATGACGGAGGCGATGGCAACGCGGTTATTGCGCAAGCCACTCTATCGCGCTGGTGCCATGGTGGTTGCAGGCGAAGCAGATGCCATGTTGGCCGGCGTTTCGAACCCCACCTCGCGCGTTATCGAAGCGGCAATGATGACCGTTGGCCTTGCTCCGGGCATCAACACGCCATCCAGCTTTTTCCTCATGCAGTGGCCGGACCGCCAACTGATCTTTGCCGACTGTGCCGTGAATGTGCAACCTTCTGCTTCTCAGCTTGCAGATATTGCCCTTGCTTCGGCGGCGAGCGCTCGGCTCGTTTTGGGTGAAGAGCCACGGGTGGCATTGCTGTCCTTCTCCACCAAAGGCAGCGCTGATCATGCCGACGCCAGAAAAGTCGCAGAAGCCCTCGCGTTCGTCAGGACCCGCGCACCGCATATGAAGGTGGATGGCGAATTGCAAGGTGACGCCGCATTGTCCCAAGCCGTCGCAGATCGCAAGGTCAAACATCCAAGCGACGTCGCAGGCCGCGCCAATGTGCTGGTATTCCCCGATCTGGATGCGGGCAACATCGCCTACAAACTTGTGCAATATCTTGGAGGTGCCCAAGCCATTGGCCCGATCCTGCAAGGCTTCGCTGCCCCGGTGTCCGATCTGTCACGCGGTGCAACCGTTGACGATATTGTCGATACGGCAACACTTCTCTTGTTCATGTCACTGCATGAATGAAGTACAAAATAACGATGCGCTGTTACTTCAACTCGATTTCGATAAATGCATATTCAGTATCATTGGCGTTGATTACGTCATGTTCCACCCCGGCCTTGCGGAAATAGGGTGACCCCGCCTTCATCTCCGCGAAACTGGTGCCTTCCGGTGTTTCCAGTTTCACCTTGCCGTCCATCAGTGGCACCACCACGTAATCATGGCCATGGGTGTGCCAGCCCGTATTGGCACCGGGTGCAAAGCGCCATTCCCACACCACAACCTTTTCATTGTCGACGTGCTTGATTGAAATGGCAGTGCCGGACATGGGTTTTACTCCTGCTTGACGATTGCTTATGGAATGCGCAACTAAGGCTCTCAAAGAGGAACTTAGAATGACATTTTCTGCCGTCAACGCCAGACGCCAATCCGTCGGTGTTCGTGTGGCCAATATCAAGGTCGGTGGTGGCGCACCCGTCGCCGTGCAATCGATGACCAACACGGACACGGCTGATATCGAAGCAACCGTGGCGCAGGTTGCGGAACTGGCCCAGGCGGGATCGGAACTGGTTCGCATAACCGTTGACCGCGAAGAGGCTGCCGCTGCCGTTGCCACAATCAAAGACAAGCTGATGGCGTTGAGCGTCACAGCGCCTCTCGTGGGCGATTTTCATTACAATGGTCACGTTCTGCTCACGCAGTTTCCAGAATGCGCCAAAGCCCTGGACAAATACCGCATCAACCCTGGCAATGTCGGCTTTGGCCAGAAGCAGGACCGTAACTATGCCCAGTTGATCGAAATCGCCAATACCTACGGCAAACCCGTCCGCATCGGCGTGAACTGGGGCTCGCTGGACCAGCAGCTGCTGACAAAACTCATGGACGAAAATGCCGTCTCCGCAAACCCCATGCCATCGCGCGCGGTGATGCATGAAGCCATTGTCCAGTCCGCACTGATCTCAGCCGCCCGGGCAGAAGAACTTGGCATGGGCCGCAACCGCATAATCCTCTCGGCCAAATGTTCGGAAGTGCAAGACTTGATCGCCGTCTATCGCTTGCTCGCCGTCCGAAGTGACTACGCCTTGCATTTGGGGCTGACTGAAGCCGGCATGGGATCAAAAGGCATTGTCGCATCGACGGCCGCACTTGCGGTTTTGTTGCAGGAAGGGATCGGCGACACAATCCGTATCTCGCTGACGCCTGAACCTGGAGGTGATCGCACAAAGGAAGTCATCGTCGCACAAGAAATCTTACAAACCATGGGTCTGCGTGCCTTTGCGCCCATGGTCATTGCATGCCCGGGCTGCGGCCGCACCACGTCAACCACATTCCAGGAATTGGCCCAGGACATTCAAGGCTATGTGAGAAAACGCATGCCGGAATGGCGCATGCAGTATCCGGGTTCTGAGAACCTGTCGCTGGCGGTCATGGGCTGCATAGTCAATGGCCCAGGCGAATCCAAACACGCTGACATCGGCATTTCATTGCCCGGCACAGGAGAACTGCCCACTGCTCCGGTTTATATCGATGGCAAGAAAATAAAGACTTTGCGTGGTGAAGATCTGGCCGGGCAGTTTCAGGCGATTGTGGAGGGTTATGTGGTTAAACGCTGGGGCACTCGCGGATGAGGTCCCTTACTTCCGCCGCTCCACGATAAACCGCGCCGTCGCCTTCAACATCTCTGCCTTCACCCCATAAACATCAAGCGCTGCGCAAGCATCTCTCACCAATCGTCCCGCCTCAATTTTCGCTCCCTCCAGCCCCAGCAAGTCGACAAACGTTGCTTTGCCCTTGTCCCGGTCTTTCTGGGTAGCTTTGCCCATGGCGTCTGCTGATGACTCAACATCCAGAATGTCATCCGCAATCTGAAACGCCAGTCCGATATGATCCGCATACTGACGAAGTGCAGTTGCATCGGCGTCACCCAGGATTGCACCCGCTTCGCAGGCAAAGCGGAACAATGCGCCAGTCTTGCGGGCCTGCATGGTGGAAATTTCGGCATAGCTGTTGAAACCCAAACGATCCGCTTCAATATCCAGCATTTGGCCGCCCACCATGCCGGGTTCACCGGCGGCCTTGGATAAGTATGACACGAGTTTAATCTGCACCTCAGGAGCGGGGTGCGTAAACGGGTCTGCCAAAATCTCGAATGCCCATGTCAACAGGGCATCACCTGCCAGAATCGCTGTCGCTTCGTCGAACTTCCGATGAACAGTCGGGTGCCCACGCCTCAGATCATCATTGTCCATGGCCGGCAAATCATCATGCACCAGCGAATAACAATGTACCGCTTCAAGTGCTGCACCCACGCGCAACGCAAGCGCATCTTCAACGTTGAACAGCCGTGCTGACTGTACCACCAGAAAGGGACGTAATCTTTTGCCTTGTCCCAGAACGGCGTAGCGCATGGCGTCGCGCAATCTGTCGCCTGGCAACGCAGGCAGCAAACGGTCCAGCACGCCATCAGTTGCCTGGACCAGCATTTTCAGGCTGGTTTCAAATTCTTGCGGCGTCACACGGACCAATGGCATATACCCCTTTGCAATTTGCACCCTTTAGCCACCAAATATCCGAATCTCAACCGATGGCCCTCAATTTCAAATCCCGCTGGAAGACCTTGGGTCTGTGGCCAAAGCGTTGTTTCAAGCTGTTGGCCGCACTCATCATCGCCCCGTTCCTGCTTACCTTTGTCTATGCCGTTGTGCCGCCACCCGTCAGCAACCTCATGGTCTTTCGTGCCCTGCACGGCAACGCCATCAGCAAGACATGGGTCAGCCTGGACCAAATGTCGCCTTACCTTGCAGCATCCGTGCTCTCGTCTGAAGACGCCCGTTTTTGCAGTCACTGGGGGGTTGACTGGACAGAAATGCAAGGGGTGATCGATGACGCCATGGACGACAATGAAGGCCCGGTGCGCGGAGCCTCGACCGTGTCCATGCAGACGGCGAAGAACCTGTTTCTGTGGGACGGTCACAGCTTTGTCCGAAAAGTACTGGAAATACCCATGGCGCTCTGGATGGATCTGATCTGGAGCAAGCGGCGCATGCTGGAAATCTATCTCAATATCGTGGAATGGGCCCCTGGCGTCTATGGGGCTGAAGCCGCAGCGCAGCATCATTTTGGGAAATCGGCATCAAAGTTAACGCGCAAGGAAGCGGCCCTGTTGGCCGCAGTTTTGCCTAACCCGATCAAGCGCCAGGCCGGAAAGCCGTCAAAGGGTGTGCGCCGCATTGGCCAGCGCATCGAATTGCGGGCCCGCATCATGGGTCCTTATCTCACTTGTCTCAGGCGATAGTGTTCGCTATAAGCCGCCAAACGTTTTATCGGTGGATTCTGCCGTAACACAATAATGTAATGATATCAGAGGTTTAAAATGGCTGTTCCACGCAAAAAAATGACCAAGAGCCGCATCGGCATGCGCCGCTCGGGCCAGAAAATGCAAACTGTGACCTGGATTG
>CAXTKL010000031.1:0-27706 GCA_964244825.1 uncultured Aestuariivirga sp. | reverse complement strand
CGACCTGAGATACAAGCCTCAGCGGCGGCCAAAGAAGGTGGTTCAGGTGTGAGGGGGAAGGAAAAAACGGGTAACGTCGCTTTATCACCTTTAAGAATTGAATGCACTGTCACCGAAACACCAAAGCGAGGCCATTGCAGTGGCGCCCTTCAAAAACGCTTGTTAAACAGTGAAATGCCGTGAAAGCCCGATAAAACCGGCATGAAAACCGGACGCCTGTCCTTATCTTCGTTCGATTTGAGGAAAAGGTGCGTTGGTTCGTCTGAACCACGTGTTGTAAATCTTGATCCTCGCGCATCCTTTGCTCAATCGAACTCAACTCCCATCACTTATTCAATCCTGCGAAAGTTAGTGCATCGGAAGCTCAAACGGGTCCAAGTTACCCGTCATTCCCGCGTTCGCGCACGGGTGTGCGGGGAAAGTTTTTGTGATCGAAGGCCAAGTGGTATTCTGTGTAGTTTATCAGCGAACATGAAATACGAAATCAGAAATCAAAGTACCTCGGATTCGTCACTCCAAACGCGAAACCAAGCGCAGCGAAGTGAGCGATTGGGAATCTCGCTTTGGCGGCAACTACCTCTCATCGTTGAGAGAAAGCGGGGTTCCTGTGTGTTTGAACTGTGCTATTTTTGAAGCGGGCGGGAGATCGATGGGTTCGAGAACCTCGGAGATCGTGATTTGGCCTGATCCCCGCACGCTTTTGAATACCCAACCTGAACAGTTTACAGTGGCTGCTGAACCAGACCTCGTGTCACAAGAGTAGGCACTATGATCATAAACCCTGGATTTGCAGGAATCGATATCGCCAAAAACTATTTTGATATTTATGGCGGCGCTGTCGGCAAGCATGAGAGTTTTGTTTGCATCAACCGCGCAGCAGAAACATTTCGCCTCTCGACTCTTCGGTGTCCAGCCACATCAAATCCAGCTCATGGAACTCTGTTTCTAAGATCTCGCGACCGGTGCCTATTTCGCAGATGAATATGCCGCCCGGGTTCAGGTGTTTTGCGACGTCCTTCAAAATTCGCCGCGTGATATCGAGGCCGTCTTTGCCGCTGAGGTGGGCCATGAGGGGTTCGGCTTGGTATTCTGGTGGGAAGGCCTCGGTTTCGGCCTTGGCGACATAGGGTGGATTGGCGAGGATGAGGTCGTAGCGCTGGTTGTTCAGCGGTGCAAAGAGATCGCCTTCATGCAAGGTGATGTGGGATTCGAGATCGTGGTTCTTCAGGTTGATCCGGGCCACGTCGAGCGCGTCGGCTGAGAGGTCGGTGGCGTCAATCGCTGCATCAGGGAAAAAGTTTGCAGCGAGAATGGCGAGGCAGCCGGAGCCGGTGCAGAGGTCGAGAATTGTGGATATGCTTTCAGTGTTGACCAGCACATCGCCGTCCGGGCCCAGCATGCCGTTCGCCAGAACATCGCCAATATAGGAGCGGGGCACGATCACCCGTTCATCGACATAGAAGGGAATGCCGTGCATGTAGGTTTTCTTCAGCAGATAGGCGGCGGGCTTGCGCGTTGTGATGCGGGCTTCGATGATGTCCAGCAATTGCTCACGTTCAGCAGGCAGCAGTGTGGCGTCAAGCCAGGGATTGATATCGCCCACGGGCAGATGCAGGGTTTCGAGGATGAGAAAGGCTGCTTCATCAATCACGCTGGTGGTGCCGTGACCGTGCACAAGTTTTGCTGCACGGAACCCGGAGACGGCATAGCGCAGAAAATCGCGAGTGGTGGTGAGTTCGGTGGTCATCCCGGTTAGCTACTGAGAAGTGTGCGATACGTCAAACGCCGCGTATTGTTTCATTCCCGCAATGGCGCTATCTGGGCGGCATGACCCAGTTTCGTATCATCCTCGTTCCCGTCACACCCTTCCAGCAGAACTGCGCCATTGTTTACAGTGATGAGACAAAACGCGGTGCCGTTGTTGATCCCGGCGGAGAGGTGCCGCGCATTCTGGAGGCGATCAACCAATCCGGGGTCAAAATCGAGAAAATCCTGATCACCCATGGCCATATTGACCATGCGGGGGGTGCTGCGGAACTGCGTGAAGCCTTGGGTGTAAAGATCGAGGGGCCGAACAAGGAGGATGATTTCCTGTTGCAGTCGCTGCCGGAGACAGGTGCACAATATGGCATGGGTGATGCGCGGGTGGTGACGCCGGACCGCTGGCTGTCGGACGGTGATACGGTGGAGGTGGCGGGTTTCGCGTTCCGTGTGATTGAAGCGCCCGGCCATTCGCCGGGGTCCGTGGTGTTGTTCAACGAGGCGGAACGGTTTGCCTTCATGGGGGACGTGTTGTTCAAAGGATCAGTGGGCCGCACGGATTTGCGGCGTTCGAATCATCAACATTTGATGGACTCGATCAAGAAGAAAATCTTGCCGCTGGGTGACGACGTGGTGTTTCTGCCAGGCCACGGCGAGGTGAGTCGCATCGGCGATGAACGGGTGAGCAACCCGTTTATTCAGGGGTGAGTGAACGTGTCGTCGTTTAAACCTGCATTTCCACCAGGCGGGAATTCGCTGCGAAATAAGCATCGCCTGTGGTTTTGAAAGCACCGCATTCCTGCGGGGTGGCACCATAGGCTTCGCAATATTGTTCGCCGGACGCGTTCCAGCGGCCTTTGCCGGCACCCTTGGCGTCGTCCTGATAGTCGAAGGTGCCATCAGCATTATAGGTCACGAAACCATTGCCGTCCTTACGGGTGTATTGGAAGGTCTTGCCGACAATACGGGCGTTGACTTCAGCGGCGGAGAGGTTGCGAATCTTTTCGCCCTGCTTGTCGGTGAAGGCCGAGGTGCCGCCGTTGGTCACACGCACGCCCTTGGGTCCTGAGGCACAGGCGGCGAGGCCCAGGCTCAGTACAATTGCTGTCAGAACACCGGCGTTCTTCACTGTCATATCCCTGCAAAACCCCCGAACGCCGCATGTGCCACAGCTGGCAAAACCCTGCAAGCCGCTTATGTGCTGGCTTCCAATACGATGACATGTGTGCCCACGGGGACACGGTCAAACAGATCGGCCACATCTTCGTTCAACATGCGGATGCAGCCCGATGACATGGCCTTGCCGATGGATTTTGGATCATTGGTTCCGTGGATACGGTATAGCGTGTCAACACCATTGGCATTCAAATAGAGGGCACGGGCACCCAGTGGGTTTTCCGGTCCGCCCGGCATGCCGTTGACCCATTCCATGGCCTTAGCGTCACGGTAGACCATTTCTTCGGGCGGCAACCACCGCGGCCAGCGCCGTTTCATGCCAATGGTGGCGTCGCCATGCCAGGCAAAACCGGCGCGGCCCACGCCAACGCCATAGCGAACTGCAGCGCCTTCCGCTGTGACGAGGTAGAGAAAGCGTTGGCCGGGATCAACGATGATGGTGCCCGGTGCATCTAGACCTTCCCACACCACCTCTTGGCGGTGGAAGCGTTCGGGAATGTCGCCCAGGTCAACCTGTTCGATGGGAAAATCGGTTGGTGATTCGGCGGGTGGAAACTTGCTTTCATCGCGAAGGCCCGGCGTGTGTGCGTCATCGTCATAGAGCGGGTTGAAATCCGCCAGGGTCTTGCCCGACAGGGCTGCAATGGCGAAGGCTGCCAAAAACGCGCGGCGTGAAAGTGAGCGGTACATGTGCCAATCCCCAAGGAAATCAAACGCTGAAGATGCCGCGACTGTACGGCACCAGCATGGAGAGTTTCAGGCGGGAATGAGGCGAGGGCCTACGCCTAATTATCAAGCACGAAATTGGCCTTGCCGACTGTGAAGGAGGTGTTGCCCGTGCTGGTGAAAGGTTTGCAGCTCTTGGCAACATCTGCCGTCAAAACGGGTGGTGCAGCTTTGACGCTCTCACAGAGCTCGCCATTGCGGGCTTCCCAGCGACCCGTCGTCGTCACAGGGGCTAGTGTGCCCTTGCCCTTGAGTTCGATGAGCGAACTTCCGTCATTGGCGTAAAGTGTCACACCACTGTAGTTGGGCGATGTCCATTTCCAACTTTTGCCGGAAATCTTTTTGGAGATCATGGCGCTGCCCACGCCGCTAGCAGCTGGTGCCATGGGTTCCTGCATCTGTGGTTCTTCCGGTGGAAGATCGGGCGGCGGCGGCTGGGAGGACGTGTCGTCCTTGAAAAAATTCATACTGGTGCAGCCCGACAGCAGAATGGCTGCGGTGGCGAGTGCGGCGCGTGTTTTTAATGTCATCGTCATTCGTGTTTCCCCCGTTACGGCGGCGGTATTGCAGCGCAGATGTGTCATTTTTGCGGAACGCCACCTGATGCCGACTGGTTGATAGCAGGTCTGGCCGCCGTGGCGCAACCTTGAGTAACACAACCAGGCTTGGACAGGCTGCCGGTTTGCAGGGGATCAGCTGCAAAGGTGACGGCCACCATGGTGTTGGGGTCGAGTTGAAAGGCGGTCTGATCGGTGCTGCCGAACCAGGGCGACAGTTCCGACGCCAAGGCAGGTGTCGCGATCAACAACGCCATTGCCGTCAGAACAATCCGAATCGATCCAGTCATCGGCAGGTCCCTCAAATGGTTGAGGCATGAACCGATATGGTGAAACAAAAGTTAACGCGGGTTGACCAGCAGGCCCGGCCTTGCCATTGCAGGCCATGAATTATCGCCATGCCTTTCACGCTGGAAACCACGGGGATGTGTTGAAGCACGTGATGTTGATGCGTGTGCTGACCTATCTCACGCATAAAGAAGCGGCCTTGGCCGTGCTCGACGCCCATGCGGGCATTGGGCTTTATGACCTCGAAGGACAGGAAGCCTTCAAGACCGGGGAATGGCGCGGTGGCATTGGCAGGTTGCTTGGGGCGACGTTGGCAGGTGAGATGGCAGCCTTACTTTCACCCTATGTTGATGCAGTGCGCAGTGAAAATGATGGGGGCACGTTGCGGCGTTATCCTGGTTCGCCTGTGCTGGCGCGTTCCCTGCTGCGCGCAGGGGATCGCCTGTTGTTGAACGAGTTGCATCCGCGCGATCATGAAACCCTGGCGGCCCGTTTTGCAGGCGACAAGCTTGTACGTGTGACAGCTATTGATGCGGAACAGGCCGTCAAAGCTGCCTTGCCGTTCAGGGAAAGGCGTGGTCTGGTGTTGATTGATCCGGCGTTTGAAGTATCGGATGAAGCGCAGCGCGTGTCGCGCATGGTGAATCATGCGCTGCGCCGCATGGCCCATGTGTGCTTGATGATCTGGTATCCTGTGACGACGCAGGGGTTTGCAGATGCGTTCTGTTCCGGCTTGGCATTTGCGGGTGCAAGTCGTGTGCTGCGCGCTGAACTTATGGTGCGTGAGCCGATGGAAAATGGCGGCCTGGCGGGTTCAGGTGTGGTGATGGTCAACCCGCCATGGACCTTGCATGACGAGGCCGACAAAATTCTGCCCGCACTGGCGTCAATTCTGGGCGAAGGCGGGCAGGGACGGTATCGATTGGAATGGATTGTTGAGCCGGCGTAAGCCTCAGTTTGCGGCGATCGCTTTTTCCAGTGCCGCATATTCCGGACAATCGGCCCCTTTGCGGGTTTTGATTTCGGCGAGTTCCGCAGCGGCGAGGTCTTTCTTGCCGGCAAGGACATAGGCCTCACCCAGATATTCCCGCGCCTGCACGTAGTCAGGGTCCAGGGCCAGGGCTTTCTTGTAGGCTTCGATGCCGGTTTCCAGACGGCCGGCCTTGCGATTGCTGTAGCCGATGTAGTTGAGAACCTTGGCGTCATCCTGCTTTGTGATCAGGGCCAGCGCTTCAAGGGCCCAGTCATATTCGTTTTCGGTGGCGAGGAGCTTGCCTTGTTCGTAAAGTTCATCGTCGCCCATCACACCTGGGGCCAGGGCAATGCAGGCCTGTTTCTTCGCGTCACCTTCACCAGACCATTTGCCAGCTTCGCCACGTTTGCAACCAAGCGCCTTGGCTGACAAGGATGTTGCTGCAGCGGCGGGCGCAGGTTGGTCACCAGCGGCCCATGCCACGCTGGCCATTACAGACAAGGCGGTGGCAAAGGCCAGTTGTTTCAGAATCATCATGCGCAATCTCCTGTTCACCCCGCGCCAAAAGCTTAAAGTGCCCCGGGCGAAAAAGGCAAGCGATTAATAGCTGTTCATTTCGCGGATGAATTTCGCGAGTGTGACATAGGACAGGCTGGAGGCTCCGCCGCGGTTTTGAATTTCCTGAAGCTGCTGTTTTGCCAGATCGTCAAAACCTGCCAACACGTAAGCTTCACCCAGATATTCGCGGGCCTGAATGTAGTTGGGGTTCAGGGCCAGGGCCTCATGATAATAGGCAATGCCTGTTTCGAGGCGCCCCGCCTTGCGGTTGGCATAGCCCGTGTAGTTAAGCACCTCGGCGTTTTGTTGAACCTTGATCAGGCGGAGGTGATCGAGGGCCCATTCATATTCGCCTTCATTGGCGAGCAGGCGGGCCTGCTGATACAATTCGGCGTCGGGCAAAACGTCGGCCTTCAACTTTACGCAAATGGACTTGAGCTTGCCATGACGCTTCACACGTTTGACGGTTTCGTTGCGTGAACACTTCATCATTTTAGGTGATTTTTTGATCGGTCCTGCCACCTTGGCTGGTCCAGCGTTCATGGGAGCGTCATTTCCTACAATTGCGAACGCGGCCGTTGATGCGCCGAGCGAACAACCCAGTGCGAGCACTGCGGCCGTCAGTTTGATGCTTGTCATTTTGATATACCTCTGGACTGTGCCGTGAGCCAGATTTCAAGCTGGCGATGTGAACCAATTACGAAACTTTCAGCTTAGCGGATTGAATGAACAATCGACAGATTACCGGGCGATGGTTCAATGACGTTTGCGTGAATGCCTCATGAATATCGTGTTCAGGCATTCTGCATGTGCGGGCTGACATGATGCTGACAATGATCGCTCATGATCATCACAACTTCGGGAGGTTCCCGTGACCAGGATTCAAACCGGGCAAACGCTGACCGCGCTCGTCCTGACGACTGCATTTCTTGTGCTGCCATCACTGTTGAATGGCGCGAAGGCCAGCACCACGTCGCAACTGCTCAATTGCCGCTATGACACGCGGCAAAAGGTCATGGATTGTTGCCAGCGCGTGTTGCGCACCAATACTCGGCCTTACTGGATCAGCAGCGGTGCTGGCAGCTGCAGCGCTGTGATCAGTTGTGTGGGCGGCGGCAAGCAGCCGACAACTTATGCGGCAACTGTTGTACCGCCCAATCCGAAGAAATGCTTTGTCTACATTCCAAGTGACGAGTCAATTGACGGTGGCAAATCAAACGATCCTGGCCCGCACAGCAAGCCCGAAGGGCGGAGGGCCGGACAGGGTTAGCGATCAACCATGATAAAGCCAGTCCAACCGCATCGCAATCAATTGCCGCGGTGCGGCTGAAAGAACGGCATTGCGCACGTGGGCCGTCATGCGTGACATATGGTAGATTTTTCCGGCCCGCAATGTTTCCTGGTGGAGCTTAGTCGTTCTTGCCATGCGGCGCTGCGCTGTTTCGGCAAAGGCATGGCGCAGAATGCGGGTTGTGGGCAAAACTGTTGACAAGCAGGCCGCGTCTTCCAATGCCATTGCTGCGCCTTGGGCAAGATAGGGAAGGGTGCCGTGAGCGGCATCCCCGATCAGCATGGCGCCGCCCTTCGTCCAAGACGAGAGCGGCGGCGCATAAAGACCTGGCCATGGCGTGAAGCTTCTGTCGGACAACGCCAGGATTTTTTTCAATATGGTGGCAGCATCTTTGAAGTATACAAGTGGCCGTACTGCTTGAGGCGTTAACGCAACAATGTTGAGACGCTGTTCTCTCCCAACCGGGTAATGCACCACATGTCCTTGGGGATACATCCACACATTCACGCATTCCATGGCGACATTTGCGATGCGCGGTAAAGCAATGAGCGCGCGGTGGTGTACGACACCGGAGTCGCGCGCGATGCTGCCGGGAATGAGGTTTTGGCGAATGGTTGATTTGACTCCGTCTGCTGCAATCAGGGCCTGAGTTGACCAGGAGTGTCCACTGGTCTCGATGGCAACGTCATTGATGTGGACAGCGACAGACGATATTTTTTCGTTGAGGCGCATCTGTATGTTGGGTCTGGTCTGCACGATTTGCAGCAGTGCCGCATGCAAATCCGCCCGGTGGGCGGCGCGGTAGGGAGCGCCGTAACGTGCCTCAAATGCAACACCAAGGGGCAGGCGTTTGATGCACTTGCCCGACACACCATCCCACAAATGAATCTCGGGCGGGTTGGTGGTGAAGGGTTCAACGGCCTCCCATGCGCCCAGTTTCTGCAGGGCGCGAACAGCATTGGGACCGAGTTGCAGGCCAGCACCAATTTCAGACAAGGAGGAAGACTGCTCCAGGACCAACGCGTCGTGGCGGCCCAAAGCCAGGGCCGAAGCGAGCCCCGCGATGCCGCCGCCTGCGATGATGATGGGTGGAACCGTCATGCAGGGCTTGTGGCAGATTTTGCCGGACTTTACATGTGGCTGATTGATGCTCTAAGCGCTGGCCCAGATTTCAACGAGGACGCTATGGGCTTTATCTCCGATTCCCTGAACCGCATTCAACCCTCTGCCACCATTGCCATTTCCAACAAGGCCATGGCCATGCAGGCCGAAGGGAAAAATGTGATTGGTCTTGCAGCGGGCGAACCGGATTTTGATACGCCACAGAACATCAAGGACGCGGCTATTGTGGCGATCCAGAAGGGCAAGACCAAGTACACCGCAGTGGACGGCATTGCAGAATTGAAGTTGGCGATCGTGAACAAGTTCGCCCGCGAAAATGGCTTGGCCTACAAGACCTCCCAGGTGTCAGTCGGAACGGGTGGAAAGCAAGTTCTTTTCAATGCCCTGATGGCGACAGTCAACCCGGGGGATGAAGTGATTGTGCCAGCACCCTATTGGGTGAGTTATCCGGATATCGTGATGTTGGCGGGTGGCGTTCCTGTGATTGTACAGGGCAAGCCTGGGAATGGTTTCAAGCTGCAAGCGACCGATCTTGACAAGGCGATTACGCAGAAGACCAAGTGGTTGATCCTGAACTCGCCTTCGAATCCGTCAGGTGCCGCTTACAGCCATGCCGAAATGAAGGCGCTGACGGATGTGCTGGTGAAGCACCCGCATGTCTGGGTGTTGACGGATGATATGTATGAGCATCTGGTCTACGACAACTTCAAGTTTGTTACACCGGCGCAAGTCGAGCCATCACTTTACGACCGCACGCTCACTATGAATGGCGTGTCGAAGTCCTATTGCATGACGGGCTGGCGCATCGGTTATGCTGCGGGGCCGGAGCCGTTGATCAAAGCGATGGCGAAGCTGCAATCGCAGTCGACATCGAACCCGTCTTCCATTGCGCAATGGGCGGCAGTTGAGGCGCTGAACGGTCCGCAGGATTTTATCCCGAAGCACAATGAGGTGTTCAAGCAACGCCGGGACCTGGTGGTGTCGATGCTCAACCAGGCCAAAGGCCTAAAATGCGCAACCCCAGAAGGTGCGTTTTATGTGTACCCGTCTTGTGCAGGAACGATTGGCAAGACTGCACCATCGGGCAAGGTTATTGCCAGCGATGAAGATTTTGTAAGTGAATTGCTGGCGTCAGAAGGTGTAGCAGCTGTTCATGGTGCCGCCTTTGGCACGTCGCCGTTCTTTCGCATATCCTATGCCACGGCCACCATCACACTTGAAGACGCCTGCTCCCGCATCCAGCGCTTTTGCGCCAACCTGAGGTAAACCCCATGAACATTTATGACAATACCGTGCCGGTGCTTTTGCACAACTTGAAGGCGTTGGCCAAGGTGCTGCGCAAGGGCGAAAAGCATTGTGAGGACAAGAAAATCGACAAGGCCGTGATGCTGGGCATGCGGCTGGCGCCCGACATGTTTTCGCTCACACGGCAGGCGCAATTGGTGACGGATTTTGCCAAGGGCTGTGGCGCGCGACTGGGTGGGGTTGCAGTGCCATCCTATGCCGATGACGAGACAACCTTTGAGGGTTTGCAGGCGCGGATTGAAAAATGCATGGCCTTCCTCGAGTCCCTCGACAAGGCTGGTTTTGAAGGTGCCGATCTTCGCGAGTTGACACTAAAAATGGGTGGCCGCGATTTGACATTGACTGGGCAGGACTATGTGAACAATGCAGCGCTGCCCAATCTCTATTTTCACATGACAACGGCCTATAACATTCTGCGCCACAACGGCGTTGAACTGGGCAAAAGTGACTTCATGGGGCGCGGCTAAGGCCCTATTGCCGTCACAATCAAAGCCATAACATGACGTTCGCTTTTGAAAGGACGACCATGAAAAACATTCTCTCCGCTACCCTACTTGTCACCGCAGCAGCATTCGCAACCGCTCCTGCCCAGGCAGGCGGTATCAAAGTGGGTGTGCTCACCTGCCAGGTTGATGGTGGTGTGGGCTGGATCATTGGCTCATCGAAGGACGTAAATTGCTCGTTCAGTGGCGTCAATGGGCGCCACGAAGATTACACGGGCACCATCGGCAAGCTCGGTGTCGATATTGGTGCCACGGGCGACACACGCGTGGCCTGGCTGGTATTCGCACCAGGCAAGTTGAAGCCGGGCTCACTCAAGGGCAGTTACACCGGTGTTTCAGCCGAAGCTACCGTCGGTATTGGCGTGGGTGCCAATGTGCTGGTGGGTGGCTTCAAGAAGTCCATCAACCTGCAACCCGTCAGCGTCCAGGCTCAAACGGGTCTGGATATTGCGGGCGGACTTGCGAGTTTGAATCTGCGTTCAGTGGTTTACAAGTAATCATCCGTGTAAGCTTTCTTGGGGGTCTGCTGCATTGCAGCGGACCCCTTTTCATTTCTTCTTGCCAGCCTCGCGATAAAGAGTCACTCTGGTTGCAGGTGCTGCCCTGAGGCAGTCTGTTTGTTGTCCATCAGGGCAGCCCCTCAATGCGAATGAAACAGCAGGGGAGGGAATTCCATGAATGTTGCCAACGGCAGAGAGCCAACGGGTCCGCGATTGATTGCCATCGTCGGGCCCTATCAAAGCGGGAAAACCACATTGCTCGAGGCGCTGCTGTTCCGCGCCGGAGCCACCACACGGCAAGGCAAGGCCGCTGACAAATCGCTGGCAGGTGACGCAACGGCAGAAGCGAAAGCACACGGCATGGGGGTTGAGGCCAATGTGGCGGGGATCACCTACATGGGGGATCAATTCACCTTCATTGATTGTCCCGGCTCCATTGAATTCTCTGAAGATGCCAAGGCCATTTTACCCGTGTGTGACGCTGCGATTGTGGTTGTTGACGCCGATGCCAAGAAGGCTCCTGCACTGCAATTGATCCTGCGTGAACTCGATCAACTCGCCGTGCCGCGCATTGTGTTTCTGAACAAGATCGACAAGGCTGATGTCGCTCCCCGGGATGTATTGGTGTGGATGCAGCCTGCGAGTGCGAAACCGCTGATGCTGCGGCAATTGCCGATCTGGTCGAATGGTGTTGTGTCGGGCTTTGTCGATCTGGCGCTGGAGCGTGCGCACATCTATCAGGAGCTGGCGGAAAGTCGCGTGGTCGATATGCCAGCCGATATTGCGGAGCTGGAAAAGCAGGAGCGTTTCACCCTGCTTGAAACCCTGGCGGACCATGATGATGGGCTGATGGAACAACTGCTGACAGACATGGAGCCGCCGCGCGACCAGATTTTCAAGGACCTGAAACGTGATGTGCGCGATGGCCATGTGACGCCCGTGCTGTTTGGCTCGGCTGAACATGGCAATGGCATTGGACGCCTGCTGAAGACGTTGCGCCACGACGTTGCGGGCGTTGCAGCGGTGGCAGAGCGGCTGGGTCTGATCCCCACGGTTTCGGCTGTGGCGCAGATCATCAAGACCGTGCATTCGCCCCAGGGCGGCAAGCTGTCGATTGCGCGGGTGTTGGCGGGTGAACTGGTGGATGGGGCGGTGTTGCATGACGGCAAGGACCGTGAATCACGCGTTGCCGGCATGTCATCATTTGCTGGTGTCACACTCAGCAAACAGCCGAAAGCTGGTGCTGGACAGGTGGTTGCGCTCGGCCGGCTGGAACATGCGGTAACAGGGCAAACCGTCTCATCAGCCCGGGGGGCTTGTCCGCAACTGGTGGCGCATCGGCCCGTGGCCCACGTCTATGGCTTTGCAGTTTCGGTGGCTGACCGCAAGGACGAGGTAAAGCTTACAAGTGCCATCGCGCGGTTGGCCGAGGAGGATCCATCACTGCGGCTTGACCATAACCACGACACGGGAGACATGGTGCTGTGGGGGCAGGGCGAAATGCACTTGCGCGTGGCCATAGAAAAGCTGGCCAGCAAGTTCGGTGTTCAGGCCCATACGGCGCCGCGCCGCATTGCCTATAAGGAAACCATTCGCAAATCTGTCAGTCTGCGCGGGCGGCACCGGAAACAGTCTGGCGGTCACGGCCAGTATGGTGATGTTGTGGTGGAGATTTCACCGCTGCCGCGTGGCTCCGGCTTTCAATTCAGTGATACCATCACGGGTGGTGTGGTGCCCAAGACCTACATTCCCGCCGTGGAGCAGGGCGTGCGGGACTGGATGGTGAAGGGTACGCTTGGATTTCCCGTGGTAGACTTTGGTGTGAACCTGTCTGACGGCAGCTATCACGATGTGGATTCCTCTGAAATGGCCTTCAAGATGGCTGCACGCCTGGCCATGGTGGAAGGCATGCCGCAATGTTCCCCTGTGTTGCTGGAGCCGGTCATGGCGATTTCCATTCATGTGCCGAATGAAGCTACCGCGCGGGCCAACCAGATTGTCACCGGGCATCGCGGCCAGTTGCTGGGCTTTGACGCGCGGGAAGGTTGGCCTGGCTGGGATACGGTGATGGCGCATATGCCGGAGTCGGAACTGGCCTCGCTGATCATCGAAATCAGATCGGCAACGGCGGGGGTGGGCACGTTTGAGATGAGCTTTGACCATTTGTCTGAACTCACAGGGCGCGCAGCGGATCTGGTGCTTGCGCAAGGCAAAGCACAGGCGGCGTGAGGCAGGTTCACATTCGCTGACCAACTTGCGAATGAACGGGCGGAAAGCTTTTGGCCTTTTCGAGGACCACGATTGAATCGTGAATGTGAATTGCTGTGCAATCGCGGGAGACTTCCGGCCAGCGGAGGTTTCGTCGATGATACCAGTGGTGCATATCAGCTACAATTTGCCCCACTGCATGAAAGAAATTGCGCTTGTGGTAATAGCCACCACCAAAGCGGATCCAATAGGATGTGTGAAGGTCTTCAATCATGTAAAGCCCGCCTTGGGCCAGCTGCGGGAACAGAGCTTTGAGCGTCACGGGAATGTGCTTCATCATATGGCTGCCATCGTCGAGAATAACGTCGACACCGCCCATTTCGGCGATGACACGCGACAGAAAGGCTTCATCCGTTTGTGATCCGATTCGCACTTTACCTGCCTGGCCATCAAACTTTGCGCAGGCTGGATCAATATCGATGCCGAAAATAATCGCGTGTTCGCCAAAATAGTCGCGCCACATTTGCAGGCTGCCACCTTTGGAAACGCCAATCTCGAGGAAGCGTACGGGCTTGCCCACATAAGGCTGGAAATAGCGATCGTAAATTGGAATATAATGATGCCATTTGTGCACCACATTGCCCTTGTTGCCCGTGAATATTTCGCCCAATCGGCCGCTATACTTATAGTTTTCGCGCAAATGGCTTCTTACGTCTGTACCGTGTTCAAAAGCATATGACTCGATGCTTCCAAGCTGGTCGCCAAAATGCCAGGGCAGATAGGGTAAAAGCCATTTTTTCAGTCGTGACATGGGTCGTTAATAGGGGCAGTTTGAGAATTTTGCCAGACATCCTCGCAGATACGGCGAAGAAAAGTTGAAGAGAAAATTCCATTGAAAACTTTGACCTCGCGCAGGAAATATCCAGAAAATTGTGTGATGTGATTTTGATGTTGTTTGCTCGGTAGTTTTTTGCCTCAATCACCCCTTGTATCTGCCTCGGCCAAGAAGGGCCGAGGGAGAGTGTCTTTGTTTACTTCGCATTTACCATAGCTTCTCTCTCGCGACGCGTTTCTGCCCCGGGAGTAACTTGGCATTAAGCATGCTGCCGCCAGATGCAATCTGTTCTGGAGTGTGTGTGCATGCGGGTGATCACGGGTTGGCGGTTCTTGGTCTATATCGCCTTGCCATTGGTGCTGGCGACGCTGGGTGCCATCAATCTGTCCTATGATCTGTTGCGCCGGGTTGAGAGCGGCAGCAATGCTGCCGAATACCAGCGCAATTCGGCCGTGTTGACAGAAGCCATGACGGGCCTGGAAACGGACTTGGCCCGGCTGGTGGCGGAAAACGCGGGATGGCAGGAAGCCGTTGGCTATACCTCAGGTGCGCCTGATGCAAATTGGTTCATGCGCACCTGGGCCAGCAATCTTAGCATGGGGGTCTCCTATGACACGGTGGCCCTTCTGGACATTGACAGCGGCAAAGTTCTGATCGGAAATTCCGGGGGCAGAACCGTCTCGTCGCCAGATGTGCTGCTGGGACCGGGTGGACTCTACCCGTTCAGGGACATGTTGAATGTAAGCAATATGCGGCGTGGAGTCGTGTCGGGTTACATGACAACGGCGGATGGTCCGGTTGTCATGGCCATGGCCCCGGTGTTTTCACCTTCCGCAGCCGCCAATGGCAATGGCCGCGTACTCTATATGGCGCGCAGCCTGAAAAAAGATTGGCTGCTGAACATGCAGCGCAAGCTGCTGGTGAATGGCCTTTCGATTGCAGAAGGGTCCTCGTCCGCCGGTCCTCATATCAACCTCAAAACGCCTGACGGCCAGGTGGCCTTTGCGCTGTCGTGGAAGAACCAGTTACTGGGCGACCTGTTGACGGAATCCTCGTGGACGAAAGCCAGTGCGGTTCTTGGCTTCCTGATCCTGGTGATGACCGGCATTGGCTATGTGTGCTGGACGCTGGTGCAGCAACTCTTGCAAGACGAAAGCAAGGCGCAGCACAAAGCGCGGCATGATCATCTGACTGGATTGCCCAATCGCCAGGCATTGATGGATGAAATGCAGCGCCTGCAGGTCCAGAAAAAATCCTATGCTCTGGCCTTTGCTGACCTTGATGGCTTCAAGGAAGTCAATGACAGCTACGGACATGAAATTGGTGACAGGCTGATTTTCATGATTGCCAATGGCATCCGCGAACTGGCGGACACGCCCGCCCTGTGCAGCCGTCTGGGTGGCGATGAATTTGTGGTGCTGTTTCCGGGTGTACGGGCGGGGGAAGATGCAAAAGCATTTGCTGACAATCTGATTGCGATGCTGAAGCAACCGTTCGACATGGAAGGGCGGCTGGCCTCGGTGGGTGCCAGTATTGGCATAGCCGTGTGCAGCGGCGGTCATGATGTGACTGAAATGCTGCGGCGGTCCGACATTGCCATGTACAAGGCGAAAAGCAGCGGCAAGAACCGGTTCTGCATTTTTGACGAGAGTTTTGATATCGAGCGCAATGAAAATCTGTCGATTGCCTCAGAGCTGAGATCAATCCTTGCGTCGAGCAATCTCGATATTGTGTTTCAGCCTGTGGTGAATGCGCGGACCAGTGAAATTACAGGTGTTGAGGCACTGGCGCGCTGGCCCTCGACATCATCGCGCAAGGTTGCGGCTGACAAATTTGTGCGCATTGCAGAAAACTCAGGCTTGATTGATTCCTTGGGTGAGTTGATCCTTGAAAAGGCCTGCGTTGCTGCGGCAAACTGGCCAGGCATTCGGCTGGCCGTGAACATTTCGGCCGTGCAGCTCAACAATCCGCGCTTTGTGCGCAATTCGCTGGCAGTGCTGCATCGCTATGGTATCGCAGCCAATCGCGTCGAGTTTGAGATTACCGAGACATCGCTGATCCACGATACGGAAAGGGCCAAATCCGTGTTCAAGTCCTTGCAACAGGCCGGGGTGAAAGTGGCGTTGGATGATTTTGGCACTGGCTTCTCCAGCATCGGTTATCTGCGTACCTTCCAGTTTGACCGCATCAAGATCGACAGGTCGATTGTCAGCAAAGTCCTGGCGAGTGCGTCTGAACTTGCGGTGGTGCAGGGCAGTCTGCTGGTCGCGCGCGGGCTTTCAGCTGAGGTGACGGCAGAAGGGATCGAGAATGTGGAAGAGGCCAAGGTGCTCAGGCTTGCGGGGTGCACGGAATTCCAGGGCTATCTCTACCACAAGCCGATGACGGCAACGGCTTTCAGCGAGACCTTGCGTAAGACCAAAGTGGCACGCGTGCCCCGCTCCGTCGTGGTGGCCTGATACATCAGGAACAATATGTAGCTTGCAGAAGAGTCATGGGCCGCTCTAATCAGCGGTGATGACACTCGAATTGTTTCTCGGCCTGTTTGCCTTTGCAGGTATTGCTGCCTTCACGCCAGGCCCCAATAACACGTTGCTGATGGCATCTGGTGTGAACTTTGGCTTTCGCCGCAGCCTGCCGCTGATCTGCGGTGTGGCGATCGGCTTTCCGTTGATGATCGGGTTGATTGGGCTTGGTCTGGGGCGGGTGTTTGAACTTTATCCTGGCGTCTACCGGATGCTGAAATATGCAGGTGCGGCCTATATGCTCTATCTGGCCTGGAAGATTGCAACCGCCAGACCTTCAACGTCGGACAGTGATGCGGCCAGACCCTTGAGCTTCATCCAGATGTGCCTGTTCCAGTGGATCAACCCCAAGGGATGGGTTATGGCTGTAACGGCGCTGAGTGCCTATACGCTGTCCCAGAGTTACTACACCGGTGTGGCCACGGTGGTGGCAACCTTCGTGTTCATGGGCATCACCAGCGCCCTCACATGGGCGGCGTTTGGTGCGGCACTAAAATCCGTGATGACCGATGAACGCTATTTCCGTATCATCAATATCAGTCTGGCCGTGTTGCTGGTGGCGTCACTGGTGCCGATGTTGCGGCACTGAGTTTTCCTACTCCGCCGTGACCAAACATTTTCGTTCCTTGCCGGTCTTCGACAGATAGGTACCCTTCACAGCGTTGAAGGACACATATTTTTTTGAGCAATAGTCAGTCCATTCCGGTGATCCCGGTGTGAGTTTGGGTTTGACCTTCGCAACGGGTTGAGGTGCTGGCTCAACAGGTGGTGGCGGCGGTGCCGCTTCCACCGGGGCCGGAGGGGGTGGCGGAGGTTTTCGGGTTGCGGCTTGCTTGACCTTGGACTTGGCTTTCACTGCCGGCTTGGCATCAGACGTAAAACGAAACAGGCATGAGGCCTCAGCGTTGTCGTAACGGTGTTGCCATTGCGGGTCCTGCTTTTTGACATGGTCCGCAAAGTCGCGGGCATAGGCCGCGCAATAGTCGCTGACTGTGGCATGGGCCGGGGTGATCAATATGAGTGTTATGCCAATCGCCGTTACAAACCGCATGAAGTTCTCCTGCTTCTTTAACGAAACATGATCCGCGATTGTGGCTTCAGCTTGCTATCAATATGGCAAATCGTAATAGTCAGAGTGTGTGATGGCATAGATGTCGACGGGCCCCATGCGGCCATTGCCCAGGGCATAATTTTCGTGGCTGGTCACCAGCGCCATGCCAATGCGGCGGGCCAATTTGGCAGAGGCATGGTTGGCGACCATGACCTTGCTCCAGACCCGTGTGGCATTCAGGTGTTCCACCGCCGTGGCGAGCAAGGCGCGGCCAATTTCGGTGCCTAACCCCATGGACCACATGGCGGGGTCTACGCCCCAGCCGATTTCGTGACTGCCATCGCCATGGGCAATCACAAAGCCTTCGCCCACAACATCACTGGAAAACTTGTCCTCGGCCGCCAGGTGAAATACGTGGCGGCGGCTATCAGACTGGGCGGCAATCTGGCGGCGCACAAAATCCTTGACCATGGCACCGTCGCGCAGGCGATGGGCGATGTGCCGGTGATAACGGGCCTGGGTCATGAAGGCCGACAGCTCTTCCACATCGGAGCGCAGGATTTCGCGCAAAATCAAGTGCGGGGTTTCCAGGGCAGTCATGGACTTCACGGTGGTCATGTTGACAACCTAACGGCTTCGTTGGCATTCGGGAAGGGCCTATTGTGCGCTGGGAATTTGGCAAAAAAGATGGCCCTGCAGGTGGCGTTCCATGCAGGGCCGAT
Organism: uncultured Aestuariivirga sp.; assembly: GCA_964244825.1. Lineage (GTDB taxonomy): Bacteria > Pseudomonadota > Alphaproteobacteria > Rhizobiales > Aestuariivirgaceae > Aestuariivirga. The sequence continues at coordinate 9,605 of CAXTKL010000031.1, read as the reverse complement.
GCGGCATCATCAGCCGCTTTTTCCTTTCAATGGGTCAATGGTCCGGCAGGCCGGAGCATTTGTGATGTGACTGATGTTACATCCACAGGACCTGTGCAGGCGGCGTCATTATCTTAGACCTCTCATCCACTGCTTATGACAGTAAGGTAACACCAGTCTTACGATGCAGGAAATCAAGATTTGGGGCAGCAGTGTTGGCGCATTGCCGTCCGGATTAGAATTTCAGGTTTCGTTGCGAATCGGTCATAAACTTTAGGCACTGCAACCTAAAGGGGGAAAATCATGCAACGTAAACTCTTCGCCGAAGCACTCGGCACATTCATGCTCGTATCAGCGGTACTGGGAGCCGCACTCATTTCCGGCAATGCCGCTGGCCTGGGTGTAGCCCTGTGCATCGGCCTCACCGTCATGGCCATGGCCTATGCCGTTGGTCCCATCTCGGGTGGTCATTTCAATCCGGCTGTCACACTCGGGCTTTTTGCGGCGGGGCGCTTTTCGTCAGGTTCCATCATTCCCTATGTGATTGCGCAAGTGATCGGCGGCGTGTTGTCGGCTTTGTTTTTTGTGTTCATCCTGAAAAACCACGGTGACGGGGCATTGCCTGCAGGATTTGCATCGAACGGTTATGGCGACCATTCGCCGGGCGGCTACAGCATGCTGGCGGCTTTGGCCATGGAAGTGGTGCAGACGGCGATCTTCATTTTCATCATCGCGCGGGTGACGCGCAAAGATGGCGCTGGAAACCTGGCACCTGTCGCCATTGGTCTGACGCTGGCGCTGATGCATATCATGAGCATTCCCGTGGCCAATACGTCGCTCAATCCCGCGCGCTCCATCGCCACGGCGGTGGTCGAAGGCGGCTGGGCCTTCCAACAGTTGTGGCTGTTCATCGTTGCACCACTGGTGGGCGGATTTGTTGGCGGTGCCGTTGACAAAGCCCTGGGTGACAACTGACGCCTAACGCCGATCCCGCAAAATCAACTCTGCGCCCTTCCATCCCACCAGCATGGAAGGCGCATTGGTGTTTCCGGCAATGAGATTGGGGAAGGCGGAAGCGTCGCAGACCCGTAGTCCCTCAATTCCATGCACACGCAGCTGCCCGTCGAGCACGGAGTTTTTTGCGTTGCTTCCCATCCTGACAGTGCAAGCGGGATGATAGACCGTGCCCGAGCGTTGCTTGAAATCGTGGATGAGATCGGTATCGGACTTAATGTCCGGCCCCGGCCGTAGCTCCTCAGCCACCAGCTCGACAAAGGGGGACGCCGCAGCGATACGGCGGATGAATTTCACGGCAGCCAGCATTTCCACCACGTCATGGTTGGTGCTGTAGGCATTGGCGACAATTTTAGGAGGTTGTTTCGGCTCGGCAGACCGTAATGTAATTTCGCCGCGTGATGTGGGGCGGCAATTCGATAGCCCGATGGACAGGCCAGAAAATGGATCCGGATTGAGGATCGGTCTTTCACCCGCACGGGGCAGCAGAGTGGAAAAGGCCTGCATGTAAAGCTGCATGTTGGGGCGCGGCAGGTCCGGACTGGTTTTGAAAAAGCCGCCGCCGTGGTTGATGGACAGGCACAACGGCCCGGTGCGGAACAGCAGATATTGCAAGCCTGCTTTCAGCTTGCCATGCCAGGGGCGCAGCGCATCATTCAGCGTCGGAACTTTCATACGGTAGGTGTAGTTGAGGCCCACATGGTCTTCGAGGTTCTGGCCGACATTGACGTTGTGTTGTTTCACTTCAATGCCGAGCGCACGCAGTTGTGTGGCAGGGCCGATGCCGGAGAGCATAAGAAGCTGCGGTGAATTGATGGCACCGCCGGAGAGAATGACTTCGCGTGCGGCCCTTGCCGATTTGATGTTTCCATTCTGCTCGTAAGTCACGCCCGTGGCACGCTGACCATCAAAATCAATGCGCGTGACAAGTGCATTTTGCTCCACGTGCAAATTCTTGCGTTTGGTCGCAGGCCAGAGGAAGGCGCGGGCCGCACTCAGGCGCTGGCCTTTGCTTGTGGTGAGTTGATAGGTGCCTGCGCCTTCCTGAGTCTCGCCATTGAAGTCTGGATTGAAGGGCAGGCCAATGGCACTGCAGGCGTCGATATATTTTTGTGTCAGCGGGTGAACATGGCGCGACGTATCACTGATGTGCAGGGGACCGCCTGCACCGCGCCAGGCGTTGCCACCAGCTTCTGTGTCTTCCATCTGCTTGTATGCGGCAAGCACGGAGTTCCACCCCCAATCGGAACCCGCAGTGTCCCCCCAGCTTTGATAATCATCCTGATGGCCGCGGATATAGACCATGGCATTGATGGAACTGGAACCGCCGATGATCTTGCCGCGGGGCCAATGGTCCCGCTGGCCATTCAGACCAGGATCTGGCTCGGCGGCGTACATCCAGTTGACGGCGGGGTCATAAAAGGTCTTGCCGTAGCCCAATGGCATTTGCACATAGAATCGTTTGTCGCTGCCACCTGCTTCCAAAAGCAGGACAGTGTGTTTTCCGCTTTCGGTGAGGCGATTGGCCAGCACACACCCCGCCGAACCGGCACCGACGATGATGTAGTCAAAGCTTGCCAAGATTGGGGTCGCTCTTCTTCCTCACAAGAGGGAGGCTTGTCGCACAGGGCCACCGAAGGCACCTTATCCGCCTCGCATTTGCTCGGCACCTTCCCCAAAGGGGAAGGGCCTCGTTGTGATAAATCGATCTCTTACTTTGGCTTATCAACAACTGTGGACATTGAGGGAGCTCTGCCAACCAGTCGCTTCTCCCTTGGAGAAGCTGCCCGAAGGTCTGATGAGGTCCCTTCGGCGCCACATGCAATTGCCAAGTTTCTACAGGTCTCGCTTTCATGTCTACTTTCAAATCTGTTCGTAACGCATTTGCTTGGAACCTATCGTTTTCAGGTTTTTAGCAAAGCTTGCAAGTCCTTCCCGGGGTGAGAAATTTGCGCAACCCGATCATGGCCAAGCTATTTGCCTTTCCCGCAAATCTTGTCAAACTGCACCCCAGAGGAAGCGAACATGAAAATCAAAGACTTCACGGTGTTCATCGTCGGCAACCCGCCACCTTCCTGGGGTGGGCGGTATTTTACCTTTGTGAAGCTGACGACCGATACGGGCATTGCGGGTTATGGCGAATGCTATTGCGCCACCTTCGGCCCCAAGGCCATGACGGCGATGATTGAGGATACCTTTGGGCGGTATGTGGAGGGCATGGACCCCTTCCACATCGAAAGCCTGTGGCGCAAGGTCTATGGGTCCGGTTTCACCCAGCGCCCGGATGTAAGCCTGATGGGGGTGTTGTCCGGCATTGAAATTGCGCTGTGGGACATCATCGGCAAGGCGCTGAACAAACCAGTTTATGAACTGATTGGCGGGCGTGTGCATGAGAAGCTGCGCTCCTACACTTACATTTATCCAGACCTTGCCAAGGGACAGGATGACTCGATCTACTGGAATGCCGAGCAATCCGCCGAACGTGCTGCGCATTATGTGAAACAGGGCTTTACAGGCATCAAGTTTGATCCGGCCGCACCTTACTCATCCTTCGATCCGCGCCAACCGTCACTTGAATCGATGGCGCTGTGTGCGAAATTCTGCAAGTTGATCCGTGAAGCGGTGGGTGACAAGGCTGACTTGCTGTTTGGTACACATGGTCAGTTCACGGCATCCGGCGCCATTCGTTTTGCCAAGCAGATTGAAGCTTACAATCCGCTGTGGTTTGAAGAGCCGACTCCGCCAGATCGCCCTGAAGAAATGGCGCTGGTGGCGCGGGGCACATCAATTCCCATCGCCACTGGCGAGCGCCTGACCACCAAATATGAATTTGGCCGCGTACTGGAACTGCGCGCGGCGTCGATTCTGCAAATGGCGCTGGGCCGCGTTGGTGGGATTTGGGAAGCCAAGAAGATTGCAGGCATGGCGGAAGTGAATTATGCGCAGATTGCACCGCATCTCTACGCCGGGCCAATCGAGGCGGCGGCGAATATCCAATACGGCACCTCTCTGCCGAATTTCCTGATCCTGGAGAGCATTGAAACCTTCGGTGGCTTCTACACCCAGTTGCTGAACAAGCCGATTCGCTGGGAGCAGGGCTATGTGATTCCACCAAGTGAGCCGGGACTTGGCGTTGAACTGAATGAAAAGGTGGCGCTGGCGCATCCCTATTCGGGCACGAAACTGCATTTGGAGATGACCAATGTGCCCGTTTACTAGGCCCCTCTCCGTCTCGCGCCAAGGCGCGATCCACCTCTCCCGCAAGCGGGCGAGGAAGGTAGAAAACTTTTCCTTGCCCGCTTGCGGGAGAGGTGGCACGCGGAGCGTGACGGAGCGGGCACCTTGAAATACGGATACATCGGACTCGGCAATCTCGGCGGGCACATTGCCGCAAGCCTGCAACGGGCAGGGTTTGAGATTGTTGTCAACGACATCGACAAGGCACTGGCCGAACGCCACATCACAGCCGGAGCCACATGGGCCGCAACGCCGGCAGAATTGGCGGCGCAAGTCGACCACGTATTCACCTGTCTGCCTTCGCCAGCGGTGTCGGAGAAAGTTCTTGCGGGCATACTCGGCGGTTTGAAATCCGGTGGCACGTGGATTGAAAACTCCACCCTGGGCCGTGATGAGATGCAGCGCCTTGCTGCCATGGCTGCGGACAGGGGCATTCGTGTGCTCGAAGCACCTGTCACAGGTGGTGTGCATCTGGCGGCGCGGGGCGAGATCACAGTGCTTGTGGGTGGTGACGCTGCTCTGTTTGAACAGCACAAACCCGCGTTGCAAGCCATTGGAAATAGAATGTTTCACATGGGGCCGATCGGCTCTGCCGCCATCATCAAGGTCATCACCAACATGCTGGCCTTTATCCATCTGGTGGCGGATGCCGAAGCGCTGATGTTGGCCAGGCGTGGCGGGCTTGACCTGGGGCAGGCCTGGGCGGCGATCGCAGCCTCCAGCGGCACCAGTTTCGTGCATGAAACCGAGGGCCAGCTTATTCTCAACGGCAGTTATGACATTGCGTTTTCCATGGACCTGGCGCTGAAGGACCTGGGCTTTGCCATGAATTTCGGCAGGGAATTCGGTGTGCCGCTTGATCTGGCATCCATGACCAACCAGACCTTTATCAAAGGCAAGGCGGCCTACGGCGGTGCCGCCCAATCCACCCAGATTGCAAAGCTGCTGGAAGACGCCTTGGGAACTAATTTGCGTGCGCCCGGTTTTCCTGCGCGGCTGGCGTAATCATGTCCTGCGAAGTGTCTTGGTTTGGACACGATTCTGGGGCTATTGTGCCCGTAATATTCACATGTTGGAGAGCGACAAATGAAAAAATTCATGGCTTTGGTTTTGAGCACGGCACTGGTGTCGTCGGCGATGGTGGTGCCCCTGACGGTGCCTGCGCAGGCTGCCAGCAAGAGCTATTGCCGCGCCTATGCCAAAAACTACGCTGACAAGAAAACCAGCCGCAAGGTGGTGCGCAATCTTATCGTTGGTGGCGTGGTCGGCGGTTTGCTGGGTGCTGCCGTAGGCGGCCGCACGACGACAGCATTTGGTGCTGCCGGTGGTGCGGCAACGGGCGTGATCGTGGGTGATGCCAAGTGGCAGAAATACTACAACCGTGGCTATGCCGGTTGCCGTGAAAATCTCTGATCGGCGGGTTGAGCAAGCAATAGCATATGACGCAGGTCCGTGTCGTTGGGGCAGGGCCTGCGGGTCTGATGGCGGCTGAAGTTCTGGCTTCGGCCGGACTGAGTGTCACCATTATCGATCATCACAAGAGTCCGGCGCGCAAATTCCTGCTGGCGGGGCGGGGTGGATTGAACCTCACCCACAGTGAACCGCTAGACTATTTTTTGAATCGCTACAGCACCGGCCGTGGATTTCTCGAACCTGCCATTCGCGCCTTTCCGCCGGAAGCGTTGCGCGCATGGTGCCACGGGCTTGGCATTGAAACCTTTGTGGGATCATCCAGCCGCGTGTTTCCCAAGGGGTTGCGCGCCTCGCCTCTGCTGCGGGCATGGCTACGGCGGTTGCAAGGTCTGGGCGTTACCCTGCAATCGCAAACTGCTTGGACCGGCTTTGATGATGTGCCCACGATATTGGCCCTTGGTGGTGCAAGCTGGCCGGAACTCGGTTCTGACGCTGCGTGGGTCACGATATTCGAACGCGCGGGTGTCAGCGTCAATCCGCTGTTGCCGTCGAATGGCCGGCAACTGGTGTCTTGGAGTGAACATTTTGCTTCGCGCTTTGCGGGAATGCCGCTCAAGAATGTTGCTGTTACGGTGGCGGGGCGAACGGTGCGCGGTGAGGTGATGATCACACGCGACGGCATTGAGGGTGGGGCAATGAATGCACTGTCACCGAAATTCAGGGAGTCGGCGGCGATGCTGATTGACATGAAGCCTGACATGAGTGCTGCCACCCTGGCTGAACGCATGGCGTTTCCGCAGGGCAAGCAGTCACGCAGCAATTATCTGCGCAAGGTGGCAGGGCTTTCACCTGTCGGCATTGCCCTGATGCGCGAAACGGGCGGCGATAATCCCAAAGCAATTTCTATCATGACGACAGGACCTGCAGATATCAAGCGCGCCATTTCCTCTGCTGGCGGCGTTGCTGCGGAGGAAGTTGATCAATATTTTCGCCTGCAAAAATATGCCAACACCTTCGTCGTGGGCGAAATGCTGGATTGGGATGCCCCAACGGGCGGCTATCTTTTGCAGGCATGTTTTTCGACGGCCTACGTGGCCGCGAAAGCCATGGTCTCAACAATCAACGGCACTGCCGGTGAAGGCCTTCTTTGAAAATGTATAGCCAAAATCACAGTGATAGGTTTTGTCATCAGACTTGATGCAATTGAGACCGTTGCCATCAACTTTCTGCATGCCACCGGTGCATTCTTCTTTCACCGCCTTGACGCGCATGCCCTCGAACAAAAGTTTGGCCGCTTTGCCCGACACTTCAAAGGTCATGATGCAGTCTTTTGATTTGATGCCACCGGGACAGCCATTGTCGCCCAGATAAACGCTTCCCGTGAGGGGTATGGTGTCATCGGCCAGTGCCGGTGAGAATAACATAAGGGCAAGGGGCAGGGTGGCGAGGCGTTTCATCGGCTTCTCCGTCAATGCGCCCCTCTCCAGTGTGCATGATCAAAAGCGACGTTGCAAGTGGCCGATCATGCTTCGACACCGACGACAAACAGCACGGAAAAATCCTGCTTGTCGCAGCCGCTCACGGGCGGCATGGCGGCACCGGGGTCAACCGGGAAGTTGTCCGGATTCACGGACGCAGGGGTACAGACCTTGCCAGTTGCATCGGGTGTGTAGCGGGCGGAGCGGCAGCGCAAATGTGTGACATCATAAAGCACCGCGCCATCGGCGAGTTCCCAGCGTTGGCTGCCACTCTTGTCTTTCGGGTGGATAGTTAAAACGGTTTGCACAATGCGATCACCGGTCACCATGTATCGGCCAGGGGCGACCTTCGCGTCCGGTTGCTCCATCACCAGCCCATGTTCCTCGAGCCACCAGGACGCGGCATCAAATTTCCATTGCGCAGGCGCCACGCCGCCATTGGTCAGCAACTGCCCCACATCGCCCAACCGCACACCGCGCGGTCCAGGGTCTTTGGTCCACAAGCCCCAGGCTTCAGCACCTGTCCCGCTGCCAGCCAGGGGATTACCGAGCGCTGCGAGAAACTGGGTGGGAACGGGTTTGAAACTGGTGGCGGCACGGGCAGGTGAGACAACACCGAACGTAAGCAATCCACCCAAGAGGTTCCGTCGGTTCAAGGCCATGATCATACTCCGTTTACCGATGTACGATACGACATTCTGGGTGGATGCACACACAAAAACCCCGGCTCGTTTGAGCCGGGTTTTTTGATGAACAGTTCAGCGCTGCGACTTCAGCCAGGCTTGAGCGCATGTCTCCGAGTTCAAGCGTAACCGCCCTGGGCTTGAATTGTGACTGGTTGCAAGTCTTTTGTGAAGAACTGGATGTCACGATCGTAGGATCCAGCCTTGTCCAAAGACAGGGCGTAAATGGGTACATGTACTGCTGCGTTTTCCAGTTTCAGCAAGCTTGACACTTTGCTGTGGGTCATTGCAGCAGACGGGCAAGCTGTGAGTCCCATTTCGGTTGCCGCCAACATGATGTTTTGTCCGATGTGGCCTGCTTCAATCAACACCACGCGGTAGGCGTTGGGGTCCTGGTACTTCCACATTGTTCTTTCGAGAACGGCGACTAGAACAATAACTGTAGACATGTCATCGAACCAGTCTTGCCCTCCAAACAGACTTGAAATCTGCATGTCAGACGAAAATTCGTTGACTTTTTCCAACACCTGTTCGGCGGCGCAATAGTGGTACACGCCGGGCTCAATATCCGCATTCCGTCTGACGATCACGTAGGCTTCGTAGGGATTTCTTGCTCCGCCTGATGGCGTCATGGACAATGGCACTTCGCCAGACGTCGCCTTGATTGTTCCAACAATCCCCAATCCGGCAAAAAGACAACGCGCGAGCTGCTTCAGTTGCAGGGCGTGGCCTGCACTGGTACGATTGGTACGTCTCTTGCGCATGATGGAAAGCATCGGAGTGTTCAAGTCGGGCGTTGCCATGTCGACGTTGATTTTGGATTCCTTTGAAGTATTCCACCAAAAGGCTGGTGGAGGATCGACGGGCAATCTGTCGAGTTGTTTTTGACGTGCGTCACTGTCAGACATGATTGCATTGTCGTAAACAGTGAAATGAAACAGCGCAGTCGAAATGTCCCATTCCCATGATTTTGCAAAGGATGCTGCCAGCTGATGCTCAGTACTGCCGACTTGCGTGAGAAAGTTGGCGTCGACAAATGCGTCCAGTTCCAAGTCAACGATGTCTCTCGCAAGTTTTGGATGGTCTCGATAGGCCTGCAGTCTGGATTTTGGTTCCTTGAAGTAGGACAACCAATACATCGCATTGATGGGACAACGGGCGAATGACTTACTGATGAATTCGTAAACGCCAATTTCGTTGTTAGAGCCAGCGTGTATCGGCACAATAACAAGTGACGAAGCCGTTTGGAGTTCATGGATAGAATTATAGTTGGGCATGTCCATCGTCTGTGTCTCCATGGGTGACCAGACACCCGAGGGGCGTCTGGTCAAATGTGCGAAATCAATCTTGTTTGTAAGTTGTGCCAGACTTGCCAAAGCCCATCAACGCTGGATCTGATTTGATCAGCACTACTGTTGACGGAGTAGACACTGGCACTTTTACTTGCACGATTTTTTCCATTTTACTCTCCTTTAAGTTGATTATTTTTATCAACACAACCAACATTAATGGTTGTGTCATGTTCGTAAACTAACTTGAGATTGTATTTTTAATGAGCTGGATTTCGCTTGTCTGATCTAATTCAGAGAATGTTCAGCGAAACCACTGTCCTGCCAAGATATTTGGAACATCGATTCCAACAGGAGAGTAAAATGAGAAACAACAACGATTTCAATAGTAGTTGTACAACCACAAATGCCTTGGAGTCTGGATTGGCCAGGGGCGCAGCTTTGGCAGCGGAGATGACCCCCGCGCCAATTTCAGGAAATAGTGTACAACTCCAAACCATCAAAGACTTGGC
>CAXTKL010000030.1:24484-28601 GCA_964244825.1 uncultured Aestuariivirga sp. | reverse complement strand
GAGGATTTTGAGCAGTGTGGATTTGCCCGCGCCATTTTCCCCGACAAGACCGATGACCTCACCCCGCTTGATCTCAAGCGAGACGGACCTCACTGCGCTGATATGGCCAAAGGCCCGGCTGATGTTGTTGAGCTTGAGGACTGTTGGTGTTTCCATGATCATTTCGCAATCTTCAGTATGCCGCGGTCAGGGCGGGCCACGGCAACAATCGCCGCAATCAGGATCGCACCGAAAACGCCGGATTGCCATGCCGGATTAACGCCCGCGAGCACCAGGCCATTGTTCAGAATAATGAGCAGGAATACGCCAATGGCAGACCGCATGATACCGCCTTCGCCACCGCTCAAAGCCGTGCCGCCGATGACTGCAGCTGGTATAACCGTGAACAACTGACCTGATCCAAGGTCTGGCGAGCCCGCACCGATTTGCATGGTGGCGAGAATGCCTGCCAACGCACTGAGTGCGCCCGCAATCGTGAAGGCAATCATCTTGATGGTGTGCACTGGCATGCCAGTGTTGCGCGCGATATTTTCACTGTGGCCAATGGCCAGCACGCCGCGGCCAAAATGGGTGTAACGGCTGATCAGGATTCCGATGGCTACGATGAGCGCAGCGAGCCAGAAGGCGTTGGGCAATCCGACTGTGAGCTTTGTTGGCCAGGCCATGAGCACGTCGCTTTTCAGGCTCGGCAACATTTCATCGCCATAAAGAATAATGCCGATTCCCAAACCGATGTACCACGTCCCAAGCGTCACCACAAAGGATGGCACCTTGATCAGAGAATGAAGCGCACCTGCAAGAAGTCCGAGCGCCAGACCAATGCCTATCGCAACAACCCACGCCCAAATGCCATAGTCAGTTTCCAGCCGCGTGTTTGCGGACATCAAAATCCAGGCCATGCCTGCACCACCCATGATGCCTTGCACTGAGAGGTCAATGGATCCCAACTGAATGACAAAGGTCGTTCCCACAATCACAATCAAGGGGACGGCCATCTGGAAGAGAATATTGCGGAAGTTTTCGAGGCTGCCAAATCTCGGGTTTAGGTAAGTAAATATGATGGCAAGCACAACGATTGATGCGAGCAGTGAAGCAAGACTTTTCCATTCGCTGGGCAGTTTCATTTGCAGGTCTCGATCTCGGGTCAGGTTGCAAGATTGCAGATCAGCTTTTCTGAGCCCAGCTGCGTGATGGGTTCAAAAAAGTTGACCGCTGGAATGGAGCCGAACCGGGATCGATGACGCCGGTCCGGCGTATCGTTGCTCAGTTGGTTGGCATGACTTCGGCACCGCCGCCAACGAGTGGCATTGGTTCAGCGGCCCAAGGGCCTACCTTTTCAAGCTGTTCCACAAACTTCGCAGGAGCATCTGCTTCATCGTATTTCAAATAGTCCTTGTAGTTCGCTGGCGTCACACAGCTCAACTTGAACAGGCTTTCACGCTTTTCGAGCGGCAATTCGCTTGGCTTGATCTGGCCACTGGCAGCGAGATATGCAGTCCACAGACCAACAGCTGAAGCCATGTAGCCGCGGTGGAAGGTTTCACCAACGATGGCGTTGCCGCCGCGACCGGAGGTGATGTCTTCCAATGTCTTTGGATAGAGGCCGTCAGACGCAAATTTCGTCTGTTCCAGCAGGTTGGCGTTTTCGAAAGCCTGCATGGCGCCGATTTGCATGCCGTCGTCAGCTGCCCATACGCCCTTGATGTCGCTGCCGAACTTCACGATCAGGTCGCGCGCGTTCTTGGCGCCCAATTGCGGATCCCAGTTTGAAGGACGTGAGTCCAGGATCTTGATGTCTGGGTATTTCTTCATTTCGGCTTCAAAGCCGGCAACGCGGGTCTGGCTGGTGGTGGAGTCCTGCACGCCCGGGAGCATGACCACGCCGCCCTTTTTGCCGATGGCTTCTGCGATTGCCTGAGCGCCACATGCGCCGGAGGAAATGCCAGGATGCTTCTGGAAGGCAACAAAGTTATCGCCAACATCAGCTGGGTGATAGTCAGCTGGCTTGTTCCACCAAATGGTGACGTATCCGCCGGCCTTCTTCACGGCATCAACGATGGTTGGAGCATCAGAGCTTGCCACGGTGTTCACGAACATGATCGGCTTTTTGCCGGAGGCGAGAACGGCCAGAATGCTCGAGATTTCGGTCTGCGAAGAGCCATTCGAGTTGACGATTTCCAATGGAATGCCAAGCTTGGCGGACATTGCCTTGGCACCTTCAATGTTTGAGGCCATGTAAGGGTTGGTCGTGTTGATCACCGAAGCCACCAAAACCCATTCGTCCTTGTTGAACTCAGCATGTGCCGAGTTTGCGAGGCCAGCCGCAAAGGCCATGGCCATGACGGCTGCGCCAATGCGCCTGCCTGCTGTCTTCAGTTTCGATTTTTGCTTCTGTTCCATTCTATCCTCCTAGGTTGAGCTTCAGGTTTCAGTGAGTCTTCATGCTGGCTTGTGGTTTGAGCCAACACGTCTTCACGAAGTTGCCCGCTTTGGCAGCCTCGCTAATTCGGGCCATTACCGATCAAGGCTTTTCATCACGTCCTTGATCAGCGGCCAGACGCGGGCTGCCGATGTGTGGTCCATGTGTTCGCGCGGTGAATGCAGATCATAAAGATTTGTGCCGATGCCGATGGTATCGAGGCCGGGAATGCGCTGCGTGAACATGCCGAGTTCAAGGCTGCAAACGGAGACCAACACGTCTGGCTCCTTGCCCATCACACGCTTGTAGCTGCTCTTCGCAATCTCCAGCATTTTTGATTTTGGATTCCAGGGAAATTCGGGCGCATCAAGGCCGATCTGCCTGGCCGTTACGCCTTCGCCTGCGATGTCGGCCAGCAATAGCAATTGGTCCAGCACCGCATGTTTACGGGAGGTTACAGCGCTGGTTATCGTACTCGTGATCTCTACCCCTTTATTGGTGGTGATCATCAAGCCGATGTTGTTTGACGTTTCCCAGTTTCCAGCCACTTCAAGGTTCTGGGTTTGCACACCGTTAGGCAGAAGCAATATGGTTTGCACCAGTTTAGCCAACGCTGTTGCGGAGAACACGCGTTCCACCTTCTCGCTGGCACGCTTCGTTTGAATGCGCATATCAGGATCGGCGGTGCGGAATTCGTTCTTGATATCGGCGGCCAAGGCGTTGACGGCATTTTCAATTGCTGCGGCTTGTTCTGATTTGACCAAAATCAGAGCGCTGCCTTCAGCAGGAATCACGTTGTTCTGAACGCCGCCAGAAATGGTTGCGAGTTGCACGTCGCCAGTCTGCATAGCCTTGCGCAGCAGGCGGCCAACAATAACAATTGAATTGCCGCGTTCGAAGTGAATGTCAAACTCACAATGGCCGCCACGCAGTCCACGCACATCCAGCAGCATTGCTACGCGATCTTTTGTTGCGGGCTGCCAGTCAGCGGCCACGTCGATGCGGCAGGACACGTCGCCTGAGCAGCCGGCGAGCAATTGCTTTTCTTCAATCCAATTGAAGTCAATCATGCGCTTGCCAGTGAGCAGGTTCACATCAACGCCATCGCCACCTACCTTGCCCATTTCTTCCATGGCCGTCATCACGCATTCAAGCGGCGGATGGGGAATGTCGTCGGAGTCGAGCAGTGTCAGCATGTAGGAAATACCGAGACCATTGTCGGCACCCAATGTGGTACCATCCGCGCGGATGAAGTCGCCGTCGAGCTTCAGCTTCACGCCTTGCGTGGCAAAATCGTGTTTGACGCCGTCCTCGAGCTTGCAGACCATGTCAAGATGGCCATGCAGAATGACAGTCGGTGCCTTTTCGTAGCCTTTGCTGCCAGGCTTTTTGACAATGATGTTTTGCAACGCGTCGCGATGATATTTCAGACCACGGGCCTCTGCGAATTCTGCGATCCAGTCAGTGGCCTGTTTTTCATGCTGCGAGCAGCGATGGCGCGCACTCAGCTCTTCGAAGAAATACATCACCTTCTTGGGTTCAATGTTTTCCAGCAGTCGCACGATGATCTCCCTACAAGGTTCGTCTGTTCAGGGCGGAAGAGAGACTTCTTGGTCTTCACCCCACCAAATTCGAACAATTATCTTTTTGTTAGCTTAAATGTGCACTCTATCAGATTATTTGTCAATAATAAAATAC
>CAXTKL010000030.1:0-24384 GCA_964244825.1 uncultured Aestuariivirga sp. | reverse complement strand
CCTAAACCAGCATTCCCATTGGTTTTTCGATGAGGCTGCGGAAGGACTGAAGGGCTTCTGCGCCCAAAGCTCCATCCACGGCGCGGTGGTCAACCGAAAGCGTGACTGTCATCAACGTTGCCGGCACGAACACACCCTTCTCCCACACGCCGCGCTCTTCACCGGCACCGACGGCCAAAATTGTTGCATGGGGTGGATTGATGATGGCGTTGAAGTTTTTCACGCCAAACATACCGAGGTTTGAAATCGCAGTCGTGCCCCCATTGTATTCATCGCTCTTGAGCTTGCGCGTTTTGGCACGTGCTGCGAGGTCCCTCATCTCATTGGAAATGTCGGAAAGACGTTTGCTTTCAGCGTTGCGAATGATCGGTGTGATTAAACCGCCTTCTACTGAGACGGCCACACCGATGTCGACCTGCTCATGACACAGCATTGCGTCATCTGCCCATGTGACGTTGGCCATGGGCACAGCTTTGAGGGCCAAGGCCCAGGCCTTGATCACCATGTCATTGATCGACACTTTGTAGGCTGGCTTGCCGTCTATCGACGGGGCGGAGGCGTTGATCTCTGCTCGGAGTTTCAACAGCGCATCCAAGCGGCAATCAGCTGAGACATAAAAATGCGGCACAGTGCTTTTAGATTCCACCAGGCGGCGCGCAATGGTGAGGCGCATCTTGTCATGGGGAATTTCGCGGAACTTGCCTTCCGCAAAAAGACCACGCACGCCTTGCTCTGCTTCAGGCTTCTTGGTCTCGACTTTCGCCTTTGGAGCAGGCATTACAGCCTTGGCCTTTATCGCATCTTCCACATCAGAACGCGTGATGCAGCCGTGTGCTCCTGTGCCCACGAGCGTTGACAGGTTTACTCCGCCTTCCGCTGCAATGCGGCGCGCGAGAGGTGTGACCCGCACATCATTGGACGTTGGCTTTGCAACAACGGGAGGTGCGGCTGACGCGGTGGGGCGTTTCGATTCAACAACCGCATCTGGGGCCTTGGCTGCGGGTGCTGCAGCAACGGCTTCACCTTCGCCATAAATCCAGCCCACAACGCTGCCGATGGGCACTTCTGATCCTTCAGCCGTTGGATTGCGCAACAGGCCGGAAGCCGGAGCTTCGATTTCCATCGCCGCCTTGTCGGTTTCGATTTCGAACAGTGCATCGCCCTGCTTGACAGCTGCACCTTCGGCGACAAACCAGCGGGCAATGCGGCCCGTGGCCATGTCCATGTCGACCTTGGGAAGAATGACTTCTGTGGCCATGATCTAACGCTTTCCCTGCATGAGGAAACGGATGCCCGCAATGATGTCTGGAAACTGCGGCACCGACGCCTTTTCAAGTTCAGGATTGTAGGGCACGGGGCTTTCGGCACCGCCGAGACGCATGATCGGAGCGTCCAGATAGCCAAAGGCATCGCTCTCGGCGATCATTGCGCTGATTTCAGCGCCAATACCAAGCGTCTTCACAGCCTCATAGACACAAAGCAAACGCGAGGTTTTCTTGACGCTGTTGATCACTGTCTCTCGATCAATCGGGCGAATAGTGCGGAGATCAATGACCTCGACGTTGATGCCTTCTTCCGTCAGTGCCGCAGCAGCTTCAAGCGCCTTGTGCACCATAATTGACGTTGCCACGATGGTGGCATCTGTGCCGAACTTGCGCACTTCGGCCTTGCCGATTTCGACGGTGTAGTGGCCCTCCGGGACCGCACCTTTCATCTTGTAGAGCAGCTTGTGTTCAAAGATCATGACAGGATCAGGATCTTCCAATGCAGCAAGCAGCATGCCTTTTGCATCATGCGGGGTTGCCGGTTGAATGACCTTTAAGCCAGGTACATGGGCGAGCCAAGCCTCCAGACTTTGGCTGTGTTGGGCGGCAGCACCCGTGCCAGAGCCTGCGGGAAAACGCATGACCAGTGGCACGGACACCTCTCCCCCGAGCATGAAACGCATCTTGGCTGCCTGATTGACGATCTGCTCCATGGCCAATGTTGCGAAGTCAGAGAACTGAAACTCGAAAATCGGGCGCATGCCGGTTACCGCCGCGCCAACGGCCACGCCTGCGCCACCCAGTTCAGAAATCGGCATGTCGATAACGCGATCAGCCCCAAAGCGTTCAACGAGATCGCCCGTGACCTGGAATGCGCCACCATAGACGCCGACATCTTCGCCCATAACGAAAACGCGGGGGTCGCTTTCAAGGGCAATGGCCATGGCCTCTTGAATGGCTTGCGAATAGCTGAGCTCTCTGACTGGCGCGTCCATTAGTGTTGCTCCGTGTAAACATAGTTGAGCACCTCTGACGTGCTGGGGGATGGGCTGTCTTTTGCGAAGGCAACGCCTGCGGCGATTTCAGCTTCAACTGCGGAACGGACCTCATTGATGCCGTTCTCATCCATGATGCCGAACTGCCGCAGTTCCGCTTCGAACAGGGCAATCGGATCGCGCATTGCTTTCCATTCCTCGATCTCTTCCTTGGTGCGATAGCGGTTGCGGTCGCTCTTGGAATGGCCACGATGGCGATAGGTTTTGTTTTCGATGAGGGTTGGGCCTTCGCCACGGCGCGCGCGTTCCACGGCATTTGTGGAAGCTTCTGCGACGGCTGAGAAATCATTGCCGTTCACAACGACGCCGGGCATGGAGTAGCCAGCGGCGCGGGTGGCAATGTCGGCAACGGCGGTTGAACGGGCTGCCGACGTTGACATGCCATAGCCATTGTTCTCGCAAACGAAGACAACGGGCAGGTTCCAGATCGCCGCCATGTTCAATGATTCGTGGAACGCGCCCTCGTTGTTGGCACCATCACCGAAGAAGCAGATAACGACCTTGCCATTCTTCTGCATCTTGGCGGAAAGTGCCGCACCCACGGCGATGGGAATGCCGCCCGCCACGATGCCATTTGCACCGAGATTGCCCGCACTGACATCAGCAATATGCATCGAGCCGCCGCGGCCCTTGCAATAGCCCGTGGTCTTGCCGAAGAACTCTGCGAACATGCGATCAACGCGCGCACCCTTGGCAATGCAATGGCCGTGACCGCGATGGGTGGAGGTGATCTGATCATCAGGCTTCAGGGCCATGCAGATGCCCATGGCGCTTGCTTCCTGACCTATGGAGAGATGCATGGTGCCGTGAATGAGTCCGCGCGTGTAGCACTCTTCAGCACCTTCCTCAAATTTGCGGATCAGGTGCATCTTGTGCAGCGCTTCGCGCAGCTGCTCTGGCGAGTAAGTGCGAAACGCAAAGGGCATATTCGCAGATTTGGGTTCACTTTTTTTCAATGTTGCGACCATGGCTTTTCCTAATGTCCGTAAACGAGCTTGTCTTGGCGCGCCCGCAGTTCGGCAATCTTCGAACCAGCGGGAACTTGCGTGTTGGCCGTTGTGATGAGATGTCCCTTGGCTATCGGCTTGGTGACCGTTGCGTGGTGCAACAATCCGCATGGGATGGCCTGCGCTTCACGCGCGTCCGGTGCCGACATGATCCAGGCGCGGTAGCAATATTCACCAATGGCATCGAGCTTTTCACCGGGCTTCAAATCCTTCTTGGCAACAGCGCAAACTTCTGCTGTTGGCTTGGCCAGTGGCACCATGTCGGGCTTGCCGTAAAGCACCACACGGGCACACGTCAGAGGCACTTCAAGTGACGTCAGATGATAGGGGCGATGGAATGTAAAGTATGGGCCATGACCCATTTTTAAGTCTTCCATGCGCTCGCGAATGCGGGGGTGGGACATTTCGGCGACGACGAAGACACCGGGTGCCACGCCTTTGCCGATGGAGTAATCCACAACACCCATGCGGGAGAGCACGCCACCGTCTTTCTCCGGCACCAAAACTTTTGACAGCTGGCTCAGTGTTGCCGTTGGCCCATGCATGCCGGGAACGTCAGGTACCAGCCCGGTGGCATTGGCGATAGCGGCCATTTCCACCATGGTCTTGGAACCATCGACGAACTCCACCAACATGCGCACATTCATGTTGCGGCGCTTGGCTTCCGCTGCGTATTGATCGGGTGTTGCGTCGATGTTCAACGGGTTGTTCTTGCCCTTACCCGCTGCGACGATGGGGTGGCCCATGGCCGAGACGAATTCGATCAACTCCATACAGGATGAAGGTTCATCACCTGCGCCGAGCGAATAGGTGACGCCCAAGCGGTCTGCTTCGCTTTTGAGATAGGCACCGATGGTGACGTCGGCTTCGACGTTCATCATCACAAGATGTTTGCCATGCTCCATGGCACGAAGGCCGATTTCGGCACCGACGGCAGGAACCCCCGTTGCATCAACCACAACATCAATCAAACCAGAATTGATCAGCAGATTAACGTCATCCGTTACGGCAACCTTGCCCTGCTCCATGGCCGCATTCAAAGCATCGGCAGATTTTGCTTCGCACCAACGACCTTCCTCACGGAAAGCGATATCGACGGCCTTGCCTGCCGCTGGCATGCGCAGTTCCGAGATCGCGCCAATCTCGATGCCTGGCATATGTGCAACGCGGGTGACGATGTCTGTTCCCATTTCCCCTGAGCCAACAAGACCGATGCGAATGGGCTTGCCGCTATCGGCACGGTTTTGCAGGTCACGGGCGAGACCGGTTGGTGCAACGTTGATGGGCATGGCTTTCTCCGGCGTGAAAATGTTGCTGTCAGATGATGGCGACTTTGATGGCGGAACCCTGCTCCGCCACCTTGATGGCGGTTTCGATCTCGGCAAGTTTGAAGCGGTGTGTGAGTAGCGAGTCGAGTTTGAGACCGCCGGAGGCGATGAGATTGAGAGTCCGCTCAAACAGTTTGCGTGTCAGGCCAAAGGCCCCTGTGACCATCACTTCATTGTAGTGAATGGCATTCACATCCAGTTCGGCCTGCATGCCCTTGTTGAAACCTGCAAACAGGCTAACGCGGCCTTGATTGCGCACCAGACGAATGGCATCGTTGGCGAGTGACGGAACGCCGATTGCCACAATGGCCACATCAGCGCCGAGGCCGCCTGTTGCATCGCGCACGATTGCCTTCAGGTCGTCCTTGGTGGGGTCGACAGCAATGTCTGCACCTTCGCTGAGCGCGACGGTACGCCTTGCTTCACTGGGCTCACTCACGATGATCTTGCGGGCACCGGCGAAGCGGGCAAGCTTGATGTGTAAAATGCCGATGGGGCC
Organism: uncultured Aestuariivirga sp.; assembly: GCA_964244825.1. Classification (GTDB taxonomy): domain Bacteria; phylum Pseudomonadota; class Alphaproteobacteria; order Rhizobiales; family Aestuariivirgaceae; genus Aestuariivirga. The sequence goes on along the minus strand of CAXTKL010000030.1, from coordinate 19,230 downwards.
AGCACCCAGAACGATAACTGTATCACCCATGGAAACGCCAACACGTTCCTGGCCGTTCATGACGCAGGCCATCGGTTCCGCAAGTGCTGCCGTTTCAAAGCTTAGGCCGTCCGGTACGGTGAAGACATTTCCCGTTTCGGCACCACGTGCCGGAATGCGCACATACTCAGCGAAGGCACCGTCGATTTCGTAACCCATTGCTGTCATATTCGTGCAAAGGTTTTCGGCACCACGCTTGCAATAATCACAATGACCACAAGCAAATTGCGGGCAGACGCAAACGGCTTGGCCAATTGAAAACTGCTTGTTACCACCTGTGTCGACAACCTCGCCCGAAAACTCATGACCAAGGATCGAGGGATAGCGGATGCCTGCTGTTTTCTTGCCACGCAAGATTCTGATGTCAGTTCCACACACGGTGGCTGCTCTCACTTTGAGCAGAAGGTCACCCTTTTGTAGTATTGGGTCGGCAACTGACATAAAGCTGAGATCATTTATGTTTCTCAAAACACCAGCTTTCATCTCACATCTTCCTCCGCACATTTTGCTATTTGTTCATTTCTTTGTATTGAACATTTATTTAATTAAAAGTCAATATGTTCAATTTTTATTTCTTATACGCAATCAGTTTTTCGAACTAACTGTGTTATTTCAATATTTTGGATCGACAACAGCTTTCTCGATTGGCTCACTGAAATGACAATTTCTCAGTTTGCGGTTATAATTAATTTGAACATTTACATTTTTTAAAATACTTTTGTCTGTACAAATCGATACATTGTTGTTAGTGTTTGGGTCAAAGTAAAAACGTGGAGGCTCGCGAATGTCTGGAAAAAAGTTCGACTACACATCGATGGGCTTCATCACGTTTGATTGTTTGGTTTGGCCTTTCACCGCTGTACCTGATGGAGGTGGCTGCAATTTCATTGATGAATTGACGATGGCCGTCTCCGGTGCTGCTGGCGTTGCGGCAATTGCCGCGGCAAAAATGGGCCTGAAGACACGTGCAATTGGTGGCATTGGCCAAGACTTGATGGGTGCCTGGGTGATGCAGCGCCTCAAGGATTTCAAAGTCGATACCAGAATGATGCAGAGGGAGCCAGGCTGGAAGACATCATCATCCATCGTCACCACGCGCGCTGACGGTTCACGCCCAGCGCTGCACATGAAAGGTGCGACCGGCACGTTCACTGTGGCTGACAAGGATTTCGACAAGGCAACCGATGCGACAGTGTTCCATCTTGGCGGTGTTGGTCTGATGGATGCCATGGACGGTGATGCCAATGCCCGTTTGATGCGCCACGCCAAACAAAGGGGTTGCATTACAACAGTGGATATTTTTGCAGGTTCGGCTGAAGACATGCCAGATGTTGCCGCTGTTCTTCCGTATACAGACTATTTCATGCCGTCAATTGAAGAGGCCCGTGCGTTGTCGGGCGTGCACGACCTTGTGGACTGCACCACGTTTTTTCACGACCGGGGCGTTGCTGGATGCGTGTTTACACTCGGCGGTGACGGCGCTTACTACAGCCACGTCGATGGGACGCGGTTCAAGATTCCAGCCTTCGATATTCAGGTCAAATGCACCTGCGGCTGTGGCGATGCTTTCGACGCCGGCTACGCAGTCGCCTTGGTGAACGGCTTTGATCCCGAAACTGCTGTTCGATTTGCACAAGCAACGTCCGCACTGAACGCAACCGGACTTGGTTCTCAGGCTGGCGTGGAATCTTTCGAACACACCTTGAACTTCATGAAAACGACCAGAACACGATCGTAACACCAGGGTTTCTCCCCGCCATTGCGATACTGCGTTGGCCCCAAGATGACGAGCACTTCCGCAGTCATTTTTTGGATTTGCCTTTCGGCTGGCAAACAGTGCGCTAAGCCTGCTAAGATATTGTCAAACAAGTCAGAAAAGACCACAACTCCGAAGGCTGAGGCGAGCGTGAACCAGACTAATAAGGAAGAGACGGCCGACGATCTCGACATCAAGGTTTCCTGGCTCTACTACATGGAAGGCAAAACCCAGGAGGAGATTTCTGTCGCGCTGGGGCTGAACCGTTCAAAGGTCTTGCGCATCTTGGCGAGTGCCCGTCAGAACGGCGTTGTGCAAGTCAATGTCACAACTGAATTCAGTCGCTGTGTAGAGTTGGAGCGGGCCCTGGAACAAAACATGGGGCTTGAACGCGCCATTGTTGTTCCAAGCGCAACAGAAGCCGCAAAGGATTTTGACGGCATCGGTGCGGCGCTGGGGCAATATATTTCAGAAATTCTGGAAGACGACATGACGATTGGCCTTGGCTGGGGGCGCACATTGAGCCGGAGCCTGCCGCATATTGATGGCGGCGGTCATGTGGGTATCAAGGTGATTTCCATGCTGGGTGGCGTCACGCGCGTGAGCGGCGAAAATCCATCAGAATTTGCGTGGCGGCTTGCGGACCGACTGTCGGCGGAATGCCTGATCATGGCCGCACCTGTATTTGCGCCAGATGCGCGCACACGCAATGCATTGCTTCACCACTCGGGTATAAATGATATTGTATTGGCGTCGAAGGCGCTTGATCTTGCCATTATTGGTGTCGGCAATCTTTCGCCCTACTCCACCGTTGCGCAATATTTTGTGTTGGAGCGTGATGACATGTCGAACCTGCAGGCAGCAGGTGCCGTTGGCGAAATACTCTGTCGCTTTGTTGATGCGAGTGGGACAATCATTGACCACCCTCTTAATGACCGCGTCCTGGCGATCGACCCGCACGACGTCGCAAAAGCGCGCAAGATTGTGCTCGCCGCCGGTGGCTGGGAAAAACACGAGATCGTCAAGGCCAGCATAAAGCTGCTCAAACCACATGTGCTGGTCACTGATGAGAGCGTTGCAGAACGTCTGGTCGCAACTGCAAAGTCTTAGATCCGGTCCCTCATAGCGGCACAACCAAAAGATGTTCGGCCACCCGTTCATTTACGATCAGGACTTTTGGGCGGACCAGCTTGAGGGCTGCCCGCACAATCTTCACCTTGTGCCACCCACCTGAGACCAAGACCATATTCTTGGTGCCCGTCAATACTGAGGGATCGACAGCGATCACCCGGTCATTAACGGGATGGCGAATGACATTGCCTTCTTCATCAACAAAGTGACACAGCACGTCACCAATGGCTCCTGCGGCATGAAGAGAGGCAATTTCGTCACGGGTCAGCAGACCATATTCTGTGAATGCAGAGTTCGCCGCAAGTGCGCCCACCGAGACAATGCCCATATCAAGTGAACGGGCCTGCATGAAAATTTCCCTGATGCCAGAATGGTTAGAAAGCGTTTCCTTGGTCTGCGGATCGGGCGCGAAGACGGGTGCCGTCAGCAGGTAACATTCGGCATTCAGCTTGTCGGCAATGCGCCAGGCAAATTCCGATGGATTGACATTGCTCACACGGGTGAGACCGCCCAACAGCGAAAGAACACGGATTCCCTCAACGTTGGGTGTCACGATTGCAGGCAGTGCACTGGTCAATGTCTTGCCCCAGCCTAGCCCAATGGTCATGTGGCTTGTGACATTCTGCGAAATATAGGCACCCAGTGCAGCTCCCAGAATAGAACTGGTCTGGGCTTCGTCTTGCGGCTCTGGAATAACAATAGCCCGCGTCAACCCCCAGCGTTCTTCAAGGGCGCGCTCCAATTCCACACACTTGCTGAGATTGGTTGTGACACGAATTTGTACCGTGCCATCCTGGCGCGAAGCCGCCAAAATGCGCAGGATTTTTGACCGCTTCAAGCCTGTCTCATTTACAATCTCGTCCTGGGTCATGCCCTCGACGTAATAGAGCCAGGCAACGCGGGTTTTCATGTGGTCTGATGATTCGTAAAACGTCATGTCCCGTCCTACCACCCTTCGCATATTGATAGGAGTCCGGCGCGATTACGTGATGTTGTAGATCCGGCGCGCATCGTCTTGCGTGGCCAGCGGACGGCCCACTTCGCGCGCGATTTGCTGAACCTCTTGCAGAAGTTCAAGATTGGTTGGATTGCGGTGCGGTGCATAGTGCAGCTCCAGCCCGGTCTTGACATGGCCACCCAGTTCAATTGTGCGGCGGATGAGTGGACGGTAATCATAGTCACCCTCACCCCAGATCGAAATGAACCAAGGCAGCTTGTGCTTGGCTTCGTCAATCATGCTGAGATAATAGTACAGCGCTTCAAGTGAAGGTTCCATGCCGCAGGTGCCAATGGGCTTCGTGGATGTCAGGCCGTATTTGCCAACGAAGTAGAAATCCCAGTTGGTGCCTTTGGTGAACATGCCGCGATCCGTGTAATGACGGGCGACACGCAAGTGACCGGGTTCATAGACACCCCATATCATGGCGATGTCGCGCTTCATGCAGAACTCAACCTGCTTTGCGACTTGCGTGAGATCCCAGCCATAGGCACGACCCAAGGCGTTGCCCTTTTCATCTTCGTCAACAACAAACTGGTCAATGCCGGTATCCACAACAGCAACTTGCACGTTGGCATGCTTGTTGAGAAAGTCCACGTGTTCTAGGCCGCAATGTTCTGGCTTCACTAGCAGGTTGTTGCAGGTCGTGGGATACCAGATCATGCCGGGACGCGCTTTCAGAATGCGGGTCCAGACTTTCATATAGTCATCGAATGATTCCTTGCCCTGCAGATCGAAATTCGAGTTGTGATCATGGATGGCCGTCGCACCAGCGTCCCAGCAGCTTATGGCATCTTGATAAAGCTCATCGTCGGTGATGGGCGTGTTGGGGTTCATTGCCTTGGTGCGCACGCCATTTTGATGGGACTCAATCATCACGGGTTCGTCCCACTGCGGTTTCATGTTGGCGTATTTATCAAGTGCTGTTGCCATTGCGATTCTCCCTTGGGTGCGGAACGCGCCGCACTTTAATTTCCTCTATATCGTATTAGTTCAACATTGTTGCGAACATTTGTCAAATGCATAATTGTAAATGTCAACACCTGCGCCTGATCTGCAGAGTGGCGGGCCACGAAAATGAAGGTGGTCAGATTGCTGGGATTTCTGCGAGTTTGAGAATTATGCCATATAAACAATAATTTCGTTGCAGATGACAGCGCAGTCGTTTCAATCTCCGGCATGGAAATCTCTCAAAAAACCGCGCAAACCCCTTTGGCACGTTAGCAAAATTTTATTGCGTATTTATTTTTTTGATTTGACATTTGTTCAATAATGATGAACATTTGTCATAATTGCAAAATAAAAGTTCAACTCTATTGATCTGGGAGTTTCCATGGCAGAGATGTTTGATCATGAAGGTCGCGCCGTAAAACATGGGCGGGCGCGCGTGAACGGCATCCGTATGCATTACGTTACAGCAGGCACAGGTGAACCACTGCTGTTGCTGCACGGCACGCCGAAGACCAATTTCTACTGGGCCAAGCTGTTTCCACTGCTGACTCCCTATTTCACTGTCGTAGCGCCTGACCTGCGTGGCTTCGGTTACACCGACAAACCACCGGCAGAAGAAGGATATGACTCCCTCACCAATGCCAAGGATATGGCAGAGCTGATGAGTTTCCTCGGCCACGACAAATTCCATGTCCATGGTGAAGACCGGGGTGCAGAATTTGCTTATGCACTGGCTGCTACTGAACGCGCGCGAGTCAAGACATTGTCATTCTGCGAGATGCTTCTCTCAGGAGAAGGCCTGGAAGAATGGTCCAACTTCACGCCTGAGAACATTTCCTCGCAATTCCGCCAGCAGGGCGTTTGGGTTTGGCACATCCCCTTCTTCTGGATTCCGCATCTGCCCGAAATGCTCATCACCGGAAAGGAACGCGCATTCTGGGAGTTCTGGATCAAGGCTGAAACATGGAATCCGAACGCCATTACGGACGAAGCCATTGCCGAATGGACAGCCCGCCTTGCGGCCCCTGGCGGATTGCGCGGTTGCCTTGAGACTTATCGTGCCGGACTAAAAAACGCTCGCATCAACAAGGACCTCAAGAAGACAAAGCTCACGTTGCCCATCATGACCATTGGCGCGCCGGAATTTTTCGGACCGCTCGTCGAAGACCAGATGCGCAAGGTTTCTAATGGCGTCGAACGAGCAGCAGTCTTTGAAGAATGCGGCCACAGCCTCTCGTGGGAGGCTGAAGATCGGCTCGCAATGTCATTGCGCGAATTCATGTTGAACCGCTGAAACAAAATACCAAACCCAAAGGGAGAACCAAGCATGTTGATTTCCAAACGTAACCTCATCAAGGCCACATTTGCCTTACTCGCATCCACCGCGTTGCCGGCATTTGCATTTGCCTATGAAAATATCGCGTCCGACCTCGAGCACCCGCTTTGGTACAAGGAACCATCGGCCAAGACCATGGAATTGGCCAAGATCGATGACCTGTCCAACACCGTGGTCAGCGACGGCCAGCGTGGCGAAAAAGGTGTGCTCGGTTCATCTATCCAGATCACCGACGACCAGGCCGCCAAGATCAAGGCTGGCAACTTCACCGTTGGCATTGCCATGGGCTGGCTGGGTGATGACTGGGCTTCGGAACAGCTCATTGGCCTCAAGGAAACCTTCGAAAAATATGGCGTCAAGGTGGTTGCCGAAACCAACGCCAACTGGGACGATGCCAAGCAGATCGCCGACCTCGAAACCATCGCCGTGTTGAAGCCCAGCATGGTTGTGTCGATTCCATTGAACGGCCAGACCACGGCTGCGGCCTTCAAGAAGCTGCATGAAGATGGTGCCAAGGTTGTTTTCATCGACCAGGCTGTTGAAGGCATGGACCCAGGCAAGGACTATGTGTCCATCGTTTCCTCCGACAATCTGGCGCTCGGCATGTACATCGCTGATGAACTGGCACGCGCCATTGGCGGCAAGGGTGAAGTGGGTGCGATGTACTTCGCCAATGACTTCTACGTCACCAACTTGCGCTATATCGGGTTCATCGCCCGCCTTGCTGCAAAGTATCCTGATGTGAAGCTGGTCACCGTTGCAGGTCACGACAATCCAGACAAGGGCCAGGAGGTGGCACAGGCCATGCTTGCCCGCTATCCGAACCTGAACGGCATGTATGCGTCTTGGAGCATTCCTGCGATGGGTGCTGAAGCTGCTGCGAAAACAGCTGGCCTGACACCCGACACGTTCAAGATCGCCAACGAAAACTTCGACCAGATTGTCGCTGCCAACATGGCGAAGAACGGATTCATCGCCGGGATTTCCTCTCAGCGTCCTTATGATCAAGGCGTTGCTGAAGCCAAGGTCGGCTTGCTGGCCCTGATCGGAGAAACGGTGCCCCCCTACGTGGTTGTTCCGCCACTGGCTGTCAACCGCGGCAACCTGGCCGCATCATACAAGACAATCTATCGCAAGGACCTGCCAGCTGAGATGGCGGCTGATCTGGCAAAGTAATCTCTTCACAATTTCCAAACGGCCGAAATGGTGTCGGCCGCTTGGACTTCCACGGAATCAGGCAACCCAATGGCCCACGCCAACGTCCTCGAGATGCGTGATATGCAGAAATCCTTCGCAGGGATTCCTGTGCTGAAGAACGTGGGCTTTGAATTGCGCAAGGGCGAAGTACACGCCCTCATGGGCGGCAACGGTGCCGGCAAATCTACCCTGATGAAAATTCTGACCGGGGTCTATCACCGTGATGCCGGTGAATTGACCATCAACGGCAAGGGATACACCTTTGCGACGCCGCGCGACTCGGAAGCCGCTGGTATTGCCATGATCTTCCAGGAACTCAGCCTGGTTCCGACATTGACTGTGGCGCAAAACATTTTTCTCAATCGCGAACCACGCAAGGGCAACTTTCTGAATGAAAGTGAAGCAATTCGCCGTGCTCGCGAAATTCTCGATGACCTGGGCGAAGACATTGATGCCACGGCACGCGTTGAAGACTTAAGCGTGGGTGCTTGCCAGATGGTGGAAATCGCCAAGGCGCTCTCCAAGAATGCGCAGATTCTGGTGATGGATGAACCGACGTCATCGCTCTCCGAACACGAAACGAGCACGTTGTTTCGGATTGTCGAACGACTGAAGAAGAACGGCATTTCAATTGTCTACATCTCGCACCGCATGGCGGAGATTTTTGCCATCTGCGACCGTGTCACCGTCATGCGCGATGGCGGTATTGTTTTGACCGACGACTGCAAAAACGTTTCGATGGAAAAACTTGTCGAAGCCATGCTGGGCAAGGGCACAAGCTCCTCCATGCAATGGCGCGAACGGAATGTACCGGAGAATTCCGACGTCATTCTCGATGTCAAAAACATCTCGTCTGCTGGTGACTATGAGGAGGTGTCGTTCTCAGTTCGAGCCGGCGAAATCGTCGGCCTTGCAGGCTTGATGGGGGCTGGCCGTACAGAGATTGCTGAAACTATTTTCGGTATTCGAAAAGCCCAGAGCGGCGAAATAAACATCAACGGAAAACGTGTTCAATCAACAGCAGAGGCCATTGGCGCTGGTGCCGCGTTGGTGCCCGAGAGCAGGCGTGTGCAGGGTCTGGTGCTCGACCACAGCATTCGCAAAAACTTTCAATTGCCTAATCTTGATCTGTTCCAGATCGGTCGCTTTATCACCGAGCGCAGCGGCACAAACGCTGTGCAGGACATGATCAACAGGCTGAAAATCAAAACAGACTCACCTGACAAAGACGTCATTCTGCTGTCTGGTGGCAATCAGCAAAAGGTTGTTTTGTCAAAATGGCTGGTGCGTGCGCCGAAGTTGCTCATTCTGGACGAACCCACGGTTGGCGTCGATATTGGCGCGAAATCTGACATCATCGAAATTGTGCGTGGCATTGCTGACAAGGGTGCTGCTGTGCTCGTCATTTCTTCCGAGTTCGAAGAGTTGCTGGCCATGAGTGACCGCCTTCTGGTTCTCAAAGACGGCAAACTCATCAATGAACTTGACCGTCGCTCAATCACATCTGAAGAGGTGCTTCACCATGCAGTCCAAGGTTGACGCCATGTCACAGCCCGCACAAGTCACTTTTGCAAAGCCGAAGTCGATCAACTGGCGGGACTTTGTTGTCTACATCTTCTTCGCCATTGTGCTGGTATTTTTTGCTGTCACAATTGGCGACAAGGGCTTCCTGTCGGTCGCCAATCTTTTCAACATCACGCGTACCACATCAATGATTGCCATCATGGCCATTGCCATGACATTTGTGATTGCGGCAGGCGAACTTGATCTGTCCATTGGATCGTCGGCAGCCCTCTCGGGCTTGGTGTCTGCACTCGTGATGAAAGCGGGTTATGGTTTGGTGGCAGGCGTTGTTGCAGGCATACTCAGCGGCCTTGCGGTGGGCGCGCTCAATAGTTTCTTCGTTACCGTCATCAACATTCCGTCTTTTCTGGTGACGCTGGGCTCCATGCAGCTCATTCGTGGGCTTGACATGCGCGTGACCTACACCAAACCTGTCGCCATTGCAGATACGATGTTTAACAATCTCTTCGGCACGGGCAGCATCGGGCCGGTTCCCTCGCTTTTTATCTGGTCACTGGTGGCCGTCGCCATCGGACATGTGGCATTGCGTTACACCACTTTCGGCCGCCAGGTTCTGGCGACAGGCGGCAACCGTGTGGCCGCGCGCTATTCCGGCGTGCCAACGGAGCGCATCAAGATGTATTGCTTCCTGCTCAGCGGTGCGTCTGGTGCCCTCGCCGGATTGCTCTATTCCGGCATGATGCAGACTGCCCGTTACACCTTCGGCAATGGTGCCGAACTCGCAGCCATTGCCGCCGTCATCCTTGGCGGCACCAGCCTGTTTGGCGGCAAGGCCACGATTATCGGAACATTCGTTGGTGCATTGCTGATCGGCACTATCAACAATGGTCTGATCATCATGGGGCTTGACGTCAGTGAGCAAATGATGATTTCAGGTGGCTTGATCATTTTGGCCGTCGCCTTTGGCCGCAAACCCTCGAAGACGTAATGCATTGTTAGGACTAGCCGTGTTGAAAACAAGCAAACCATCTCACTACTCCGTCCTCATCATCGGTGCTGGTATCAACGGCTGCGGCACGTTTCGTGATTTGTGTTTGCAGGGCGTGGACTGTCTGCTGATTGATCGCGCCGATATTTGCAGCGGGGCCAGTGCGGCACCATCGCGTCTCATTCACGGAGGGATCAAATATCTCGAGACCAATGAGTTTCGCCTGGTGCGCGAGTCAGCCATGGAACGCAATCGCCTCATGCGCAATGCGCCGCACTACGTGAAGCCGCTGGAAGTGGTGTTTCCCACCAGATACTGGTTTGCAGGTTTGCAGGACGCCATACTCGGCTATCTCGGTTTCAAGGCCCGCATCAAGGACCGTGGTGCTGTGCTGATCGAGATCGGTTTGCAGATCTATGATTTCTACAATCGCAAGGTCCGCGTCCTGCCGGATCACCGCTTCCTCACCAAAAGTGTGCTGCGCGAGGATTTCCCCGCCATCACCGGTGATGCCGTGGCAGCAGGAACTTATTATGAAGGCCGCGTGACCCATGCAGAACGATTAGGTCTGGAACTGGTGCTGGATGGTCTTGAGGCCAATTCTGCCAGCGCATTGTCGACCTATACGGAAGTGCTGGGTCAAGCGAAGAACGGTAAGCTTACAGTGAAGGACATGATCACAGGTGAAACACGCGACGTCACAGCCGATGTGGTGATCAATGCCGGTGGCGCGTGGATTGACAATGTCAACGCTGGTCTTGGCATTCCTTCGCAATATATGGGCGGCTCCAAAGGCTCACACCTCATCGTCAAGCACGAAGGGTTGATGCGTGCCATGAATGGCCGCATGATGTATTTCGGCTGCAAGGATGGACGCTTTAATCTGCTCTATCCGTTCTTCGGCAATGCGCTTGTTGGCTCCACTGACTTGCCCCAGCCTGATGCCGACCAAGCGCGCACAACAAGCGAAGAAACCGACTATCTGCTCAACATGGTCAGCGAGATTTTCCCAGCTATCAAGCTGACACGTGATGATGTCATCCTCACCTATTGCGGCGTGCGCCCGCTGCCCCGGGCCCAGGGCAAGGACATCGGCGATGTTTCGCGCGATCACAGCATCGAACAGGACGAACTACCCGGCACCAAGGTGCCCGTGCTCTCCCTCATCGGTGGCAAGTGGACCACGTTCCGCGCCTTCTCCGAACAGAGTTGTGATGCCGTGCTGTCCCTCCTCGGCCGCTCGCGCAAGGTGAGCACAGTGGAACTTGCCATCGGCGGCGGCCGCAACTACCCCAAGGATGATACGGCCCGCGCTGCTTATGTGGCCACCACTGGCGAAACCCTGTTTGAACGCTATGGCACCAAATCCGCAACCGTGCGCGATTTTGCAGCGACATCACAAGACAAGCCACTGTCCTCTCTGCCCAGCTACAGCTCAGGCGAAATCACCTATATCTGCACCACAGAAAACGTCCGCCGCTTGGCTGACCTGCTGCTGCGCCGCACTGCTATCACCATGGAAGGTTTGCTTACGCCTGAAGTCATTCAGGAAACTGCCATGATCGCGGCAAAAGCTCTGGGCTGGGATCAGTCGCGAACTCAATCGGAGATAAAGCACGCTGAAGCAGAGATGGCAAAACGCAGCGTCGATAGCGTGAGCATGGCAAAAGCAGCGTAGGCAGCTGCTTCGTGACAGCGCCGCACACGAAGGCGGGGATTCAGGACGAGCCATACGGCTCACTGTCTCATCTCACGTCGTGTGCGGGAAAATGGCATGCAACCATGCTATCAGACTCTCCACCAACAAGCTTTGGTCTTTCCGTTCGGCATCGGTCTTTTGCAACAGGGCATCGTTTATGGAACCGGCACCCGGCCGGTGGATCAATCGGGCTCGGAACATCGCCTGTCAAAACAATGCGTTTGCGCAAACCGCGCTCCGCGATGTTGAAAACGGGAACAGCTGACATGAGCGCCAGGGTGTAGGGATGCAACGGACGGGAAAATATAGTCTCAGCATTGCCGAGCTCCACAATGGATCCCAGATACATGACGGCGATACGCGTCGACACCTGCCGCACCACGCTGAGATCATGGGCGATGAAAACATAAGTGAGATTGAGTTTTTCTTGGAGGTCTGCGAGCAGATTGACGATTTGCGCCTGCACGGAAACATCAAGCGCGGAAACCGGCTCATCGAGAACGATCAGTTTAGGATTGAGCGCAATGGCGCGCGCAATGCCGATGCGCTGGCGCTGACCGCCGGAGAATTCATGTTGAAAGCGCGAGGCGTGGTCTGGCAACAGGCCAACCAGTTCAAGCAATTCAGAAACGCGTTCGGAAATCTGCGCCTCATTCATCTTGCTGTGAATGCGCAAGGGTTCTGCAATCAAGTCACGTATCCGGCGGCGCGGGTTGAGGGAGGCCGATGGATCCTGAAACACCATTTGCAGTTTGGCGCGCAAGGGTCGCAATTCACGCATCGACAAATTTGAAATATCAGTGCCATCAAAAATCATTTGCCCGTCGCTGATATTGTAAAGCCTGGTCATGCAGCGGCCAAGCGTTGACTTTCCGCAACCGGACTCGCCGACAAGGCCCAGCGTTTCACCTTCGAGAATATCAACGGACACGTTGTCAACGGCGTGAACAGTCCGCCGCCCTTGCGCAGAAAATCGGCTGCCGATGCTGAAGCGCTTCGACACGTTCCTGGCCTGATAAAGAACAGTCTTGGCCATCACGCATTCACCTTGAAGCAAGCGGCGTCATGCCCCTTGTTCGGTAAAACCGGGACAGCAGCACATTTGTCAAAGCGGCTGGGGCAACGTGGCGCAAAGGCACAGCCGGGCGGACGATTGAGAAGGGCTGGTGGCGCACCCGGAATGGACTTCAACCGATACGGCCTTGCCCCTTGCAGTGGCGGAATGGAATCGAGCAAGGCTAATGTGTAGGGGTGTTGCGGGTTTGAAAACAGCTCGCGCTTTGTGCCGCGCTCAACAATGCGACCGGCATACATGACCATTACGCGATCTGCGAGTTCAGCAATCACACCCATGTCATGAGTAATAAAAACCACAGCAGACTTGTGGTTCTTCTGCAGCTTGCGCACGAGATCAAGAATTTGCGCCTGCACCGTGACATCAAGCGCGGTGGTCGGCTCATCGGCGACCAACAGTGACGGGTTGCAAGACAGCGCCATGGCAATCACCGCACGCTGCCGCATGCCACCGGACAGCTGATGAGGGTAACGATGAATGGCTTCCGCCGGATTTGGAATGTTCACTTCCGTCAGAAGTTCAATAGCCCGTTGTTCAGCGGCTTTCGCACTCATATTGCTGTGCGCACGCACTTGCTCGGCAATCTGCCAGCCGATGGTGTAAACGGGCGTCAGCGCCGTCATCGGGTCCTGGAAGATCATTGCAATCTCGCGGCCGCGCAGCTTGCGCATTTCTTTCGACGAAAGACCAACAAGTTCGCGGCCCCGGTATTTGATTGATCCTTCAATCACTGCATTTGGATCCGTGATTAGCCCCATGACCGCCAGCAACGAAACAGTTTTGCCGGAACCAGACTCACCGACAACACCAAGAATTTCGCCTTCCGCCACTTCGAAAGACACGCCGTCAATGGCTTGCACAGGCCCCTGCTCTGTACGGAACGTGACTTTGAGATTGCGCACTTCGAGGATCATGCTGTTCTCACCCTCGGATCAAGGAAAATGTAAATCACGTCGACGGCAGCATTGGCGATTACGACAAAGAATGAGGCATAGAGAACTGTTGTCATGATGATCGGCAGATCAAGATTGAGCAATGCATCGTAAGTCAGCTTGCCAACACCTTGCAGGCCAAACACCACTTCGGTGAGCAGCGCCGAACCACCAACAAGCACACCGAAATCCAGACCGAACAGTGTGACGAAGGAAATCAGGGATGTCCGCAATGCGTGACGCAGCAAGATTCGCGTTTCCGAAAGGCCTTTTGCGCGGGCTGTTCTGATATAGTCTTCCTGCAAGGCTTCGGTGATACTGGCCCGCAGCACACGGCCATAAAGACCGATGTAGAGAATGGCCAATGTAATCCATGGAATGATCAGGGTGAGAAACCAGCCTTTGGGATCAGTGCTGAAATTCTTGTAACCAAGTGGCGGCACCCACGAGAACATCCAGGTGTCATGGAAACGGCTTTGCGTGATCAGGTTCATCACTTCACCCAGCCAATAGACCGGCATGGAAATGCCAATCAGGCCGAGGATCATCAGGGTCTTGTCAATCCACGAGTCCTTGTAAGCCGCTGCCACAACACCAATGATGACACTGAACACCACCCAGAGCACTGCTGCACCAATGACCAGCGACAATGTCACCGGAATTGTATCGAGCACAGCAGGCACAACTTTCCAGCCGCGATTGACGAAGGATGTGAGATCACCGGTGATGAATATCTTTTTCATCATGATGGTGTATTGAACGTAGAAGGGCTGATCGAAACCAAAACTCTTGCGCACGGCTTCCAGCACAGCCGGTGAGGCGTTGCGGCCCGCGATGCGCGATGCGGGGTCCGCCCCCGGTGTTGCGAAGAAAATCAGGAACACCGTGAGGCTGATGCCGAACATGACAAACAGCATTTGGCCGATGCGCTGAAGAATGGCGAGGAACATCAGCCGCGCCCGAGCCTGATCTTGGAACGCGGATCCAGCGCGTCACGAAGACCGTCGCCCAGAATGTTGAGGGCAAGCACCGTCAAAACAATCGCAATGCCCGGAGCGAGTGCCACAACAGGCCTGGAATAGAGCAATCCCTGGCCGTCCTGAATGATGGTACCCCAGCTGGCATCAGGCGGCTGCACGCCGATCGACAGAAACGACAGTGCGGACTCTGTCAACATATTAAGTGCCATCATGCATGGTGCAAAAACAATCAGGGTGGTGGTCACATTTGGAAGAATATCAAAGAGCAGAATACGATGGCTCGGCGCTCCGAGGCCAATGGAAGCCAGCACAAATTCGCTTTTGCTGAGAGCCATCACTTGGCCGCGAACGGGCCGTGCGATGTAGGGGATATAGACGAGACCAATGATGAATATGGGCAACCACAGGCTGCCAGATTCGATGGTGAACGGCCCAATGCGAATGCCCTGTCGCAACAACACAATCGAAAGCGAAATCGCCAGAAGATAAATTGGGAAAGCCCAAAGCACATCTAGGATGCGCGACAATATGGTGTCGGTGATGCCGCCGAAGAAGCCGGCGGCCATGCCAAGGATTGTTCCTGCAACCAACGTGAAGACAGTCGCAGCTCCCGCAATCAACAGTGAATTCACGCCGCCATAGAGCAGCCTTGCCATGACATCGCGGCCTTGGTTGTCGGCACCCAGAAAATAGTTGCCGAACTTCCAAGTCGGTCCAATCGGATTGTAGCCAAGCCCCAGGCCTTCGGTGGATTGCTCCATCACGGGGAGTTGTTGGCCGCCAATCGTGACCGTTGCATCAAGTGTAGAGCGGAACGGATCAACACCGGCCCAAGACGCGTAGACGGGTGCCAGCAAGCAACACAAAACGATCAAGACAAAGGCAATCAGCGCTGCAATTGCCGTTCTGTCCCGCGCCAAACGGCGAAACGCCGTGACCCAAGGGCCACGGCTTTTCTGTTTGAGAACGAGAGGTTCAGCAGTCACAGTGTTCGAAACTTATTGAACCCAGGACTGTGTCACCATCCAGTAGAATTGCGAGTTGAACTGGAAATTGCCAACGCGCTTCGAGATGAAGTCCAAATGTTTCGGCGTGAACAAGGCAGCGGCGGGAGACTGATCCGTCACAGCCTTGTCAACTTCAGCCCACATTCTATTGGCGCTTTCCTGATCGGTGACGCCAAGTGTGAGGGCCGCATCCATTTTGGCCTGAATGTCCTTATCGCAGAAGCCGGCGATGTTGATGGAGCTGTCGGAACCTTCAGTGAAGCTGGCGCACCCAAACAGGATGTTCAGGAAGTCTGATGCTGCGGGATAATCCTGATACCATTGTGTCACCGACATCTGCACCTTGTTGTTAGTGTTCTGGATGTAGGTGAACTGGAGGTTTGTCGAGATTGGCTTTACTTCTGCCACATAACCAAGATCAGTCAGTACAGTCTGCAGATACGTACCAATGGCTTTTGGCACATCCTTGTCTTCAACAATGATCTGAACCTTCTGACCCTTGGTGCCGGATTCCTCAATCAGCTGCTTGGCCTTCTCCATGTCAGGGGCTGACCATTTTGCACCGGGATCTTTGGTATAGGGGCAATAATCAACATGGCCGGGAAAGCCCGGAGGCAAAACCTGGCAAACAGGTGAAGCCAAGACGGACCCACCAAACAAATTAACCAAAGCCTTGCGATCTAGCGCATAATTTACGGCTTGGCGTGCCTTGAAGTTGTCAAAAGGTGCCAACCGCGTATTCATTGGCAAATACCACCACGCTGTCAGCGGGGTTACGTGCACTTGATCCTTGAACTTGGTGCCCATTTCAGCCAGGCGATCCGCTGGCGGCTCGTCCAAAGTCCAATCCGCTTCGCCGTTTTCAATGGCCGTCACTTGCGCTTCCTGGGTAATGCCGAAATCATATTGAACGACATCGGGATAACCATCAGGTTGGGCAGCCTCACTCCAAACTTTGAAGTTCGGATTGCGCGACATGGTCAGGCCCTTGTTCGGGTCATAGGCCGAAATGAAATAGGGTCCCGTCCCGGGAATAGGTTGTGTTCCGGCGTCCTGCGCTGGTGCATCAGCAGGCAAAATAGCCGCATGCGGCAGCGCAAGCTTGTCGAAGAATTCGGCATCACCGCGTGTCAGGTTGATGGTGACTGTGCTTGCTGCCTCATCACCTGTAACGCCACCTTCAAGCGTGCAGGTCTTCGGCTCTTTCAAGCATTTGTCAGCACCGACGATGACGGAATAGAAGCCGCCAGCAGTGGGGCTTGAGACTTTGAATATTCGCTGGAACGACGCAACGACATCTTTCACTCCCATTTCATTGCCGTTCGAGAATTTGATGCCCTTGCGGATTTTGAAGACATAGGTCTTGCCCTCATTGGAAATGGTTGGAAAATCTTCGGCAAGATCAGGAACAATCTTGAACCCATCAGCGCCTGCTGCCTTCTGGAAGGCCAGCAGCCCATCATACATCGATTGATAAATCTGCCAGTATTGCAGTGTGTAGTTGATGTGTGGATCTGCCGTGCCTGCGGCAGAACCTGCGAGAATGCGCATGGTGCCACCGCGATGTTCTTTCATGTATTCCGCCGATGCGGGCGCTGCCAAACCAAATGCTAATAATGCCGCAAGGGCCGCGCCCAGAATTTTCTTTTTCATTTTTGTCTCCCTGTCTCAATCATTGTCGTTCAAGAATTTTCCCACATTTTTCATGCACAGCTCTTGTTCTTCGACGTGGGGCATGTGGCTTGAATTGCTGTAAATCTCGGCGATGGAACCTTTGATCTTTTCTTTGAAAGGGGCAACACAGGGCGGTGTTGCCTCATCATAATAGCCTGACAATACATACGTCGGCACATTGATGAGGTGCAGGCGGTCAACAACGCTCCAATTCTTGAGTGTGCCGACGACGAAAAATTCATTGGGGCCATTCATGACATTGTAAACAGTGGGATTACGCGTAACCTGCTCAAAGGTTTCTGTCACTTCGGGCGGGAACGGCACCACGCGGCAGACATGGCGTTCATAAACCCACATGGTTGCCTTCTGATACTCTTCGCTCGACGTTGTTCCCGCAGCTTCGTGCCTGTCCAACGCATCTTGAATAGGTTGCGGCATCAGCGAGCGCATGCGCGCAGCTTCACTCATCCACAGGGCCATGGATGCTGGAGAGTTGGCGATGATCAAAGACTTCAAACCAGCAGGTCGAGTCGTGCCATACTCCGCCCCCAACATGCCGCCCCAGCTTTGACCGAGCACATGGAAGGCCTCGCGTTGCCCCAGATGATCAACAAGATTGTTCAATTCATCAATGAACAGCTGCACCGTCCAGAAATCGCCCCCCTTTTCCGGCAGCAAAGTTGAGTTGCCGCACCCCAGCTGATCATAGTGAATAACGGCGCGGCCATCATTGGCCAACAACTTGTAGGCATCAATATAGTTGTGTGCGGCCCCAGGCCCGCCATGCAGCAAAAAGATCGGCGGCTTTTTAGCGTTGAGATCACCAGTGACGCGATACCACGTCTCATGTATGCCGAACTTCGCCCGGCCTTCGGTCTGATTCAATGCGGGCATTTTTCGCCTCGTCGTTTCCCTGGAATGTGAAGCCTATCGCGGCATTTCAGGTCTGGCAATGACGATTCAGCGATTGACAGTTATGCCGCAGCGCGCCAGCTTTGATGACATGAAGTGCACCCATACCATCCACGATCACACCTGCCACCATGGCTGGAACAACGCCAACACACCTGCGATCAAAATCAAGCCCGGCGAAACAATTGAGTTTCACACGCAGGATTCAAGTGGTGGGCAGATCAATGCAAAGTCAATCCTTGCTGATTTGAGCAAGCTCGACTTCGCCAAAGTGAACCCTGTGACAGGGCCGGTCTATGTAGACGGTGCTGAACCGGGTGATGCAATTAAAGTCACGCTGCTTGAATTTGGGCCATCCGGCTGGGGCTGGACTGCA
The DNA here is from genome assembly GCA_964244825.1 of uncultured Aestuariivirga sp. Lineage (GTDB taxonomy): Bacteria > Pseudomonadota > Alphaproteobacteria > Rhizobiales > Aestuariivirgaceae > Aestuariivirga. The sequence goes on along the minus strand of CAXTKL010000030.1, from coordinate 656 downwards.
AATATTCCCGGTTTTGGCTTGCTGGCAGATCAGTTCAAAGACCCCGCTCTCAACATCTGGAAATATGACTCATCTTCCATGTCACCCGCCATGTTCGGCACCTCCGGCATCAAGATTCCATTGAAGCCATTTTGTGGAACCATCGGTCTCGCTCCTGCCGAGGAAGGCCAACACTCCGTCGTTCCACCCCGCCGCATGGGTGGCAATCTCGATATCCGGGATATTGCAGCCGGCACCGTACTCTATCTCCCGGTCGAAGTTGCAGGTGGCTTGTTCAGCCTGGGTGATACCCACGCCGCGCAAGGCGATGGTGAAGTCTGCGGCACGGCCATCGAAAGCCCCTGCACTGTGGCTGCCAAACTCGAATTGGTGAAAGGTGCCAACCTCCCCTTCCCGCGCTTCACAACGCCGGGCCCAGTGATGCGCCATTTGGATGGTATGGGCTATGAAGCCACAACAGGTATCGGCCCAGACTTGATGCAAGCCGCGCGCGACGCCGTTTCCGGCATGATTGATTTGCTCACCAAACAACACAAGCTCAGCGCCGTCGAAGCCTATATGCTCTGCTCCGTCTGCGGTGATCTGCGCATCAGCGAAATCGTCGACATGCCGAATTGGGTGGTGTCGTTCTATTTTCCGCGCATCGTTTTTGCTTA
>CAXTKL010000029.1:0-30754 GCA_964244825.1 uncultured Aestuariivirga sp. | reverse complement strand
ATGATCGGCTATTGCGGCAACAAAGTGAAGCACACGCAGGCGTGACAAAGCGTGGCTTGCGCATTTTCATGGCGGATGTCAGTAAGTGGCTATGGATCTCAATGTGACATTTGGCGCGGCCATGCTGGCTGGCGTGTTGAGTTTTCTCAGCCCTTGCGTGTTGCCGCTGGTCCCGCCCTACTTGGTTTACATGTCGGGTGTGTCACTGGAGGATTTGACGGCGGAGAATGCCCAGGCCTCGGGTCAGCACCGCCGCCGTGTGCTGTTGTCCAGCCTGCTGTTCGTGCTGGGCTTCACAACAGTGTTTGTATTGCTTGGGGCCACGGCTTCGGCGTTCGGACAGGTGCTCAGGCAAAACCTGCCGCTGCTCTCGCAAATTGCAGGTGCACTCATCATTGTCATGGGTCTGCATTTCATGGGGGTGTTCCGGTTCGGTTTTTTGATGCGTGAGGCGCGTTATCAAACGCAACAATCCAGTGCGAGTTATGCGGGTGCCTATGTAATTGGTCTGGCCTTTGCCTTTGGCTGGACTCCATGCATTGGCCCTGTGTTGGCGGCAATCCTGTCGGTTGCGGGTTCTACAGAAAGCGTCGGCCGCGGCATGGCTCTGCTGGCATTCTATTCCCTTGGCCTTGGCATCCCGTTCATGCTGGCCGGGTTCAGTATTGATACATTCCTCGGCTTTTCGCGCAAATTTCGCCGCCATATGTCGCTGCTGGAACGGGTCATGGGTGGGCTTCTCGTTTTGACGGGCGTTATGTTCCTGACAGGGTGGATGCAGAACATCTCCTATTGGCTGCTTGAGCAGTTTCCGGGACTCGCCACCATCGGCTGAATTTGCTTAAGTGGCGGCATGGGGACATCAGGACAGAAAATTGAAGGCATTCGGGCTGTAGTGTTTGACGTTTACGGCACGCTGTTTGATGTGCACTTGCCAGTGCACAAATTGGCGGGTGAAATCGGCGAGAAGGCGTTCTCACTTGGCAGCTTGTGGCGGCAGAAACAGCTTGAATATACTTGGCTGCGCAGTCTGATGGGCACCCACGCGGACTTTTGGGTGGTGACGCGGGACGCGCTGGACTTTGCACTGGCGGAATTGGACATCAATGAAAGTGGCCTGGCTGATGAGTTGATGACACTCTATTTAAAGCTGGATGCATTTCCTGAAGTCGCGGCGGCGCTTGGCGTTTTGCGCGAACGGGGGAAGCGTTTGGCCATTCTCTCCAATGGCAGCCCGTCAATGCTCGATTCCATTTTGCGCCACGCTGGGCTGGACAGGACCTTTGAGCATGTGTTGTCGGCAGAAGAAGTCGGCATCTACAAACCATCACGCCGGGTTTACCGTCTGGCGATGCAGAGATTTCATATTCAGGATGCGCCGTCGATTTGTTTCGTGTCGGCCAACACATGGGATGCGCAGGCAGCGGCGCAGTTCGGATTTCAGGTCGTGCGGATTGCGCGGTTGCCGAAACGGGATGACAACATTCCAGGGAAAGTGGCGCGGATAATTACAGGGTTGGGGGAACTGGTGGAGTGCGTTTGAAGTCTATTCAGACCTTTCGGCATTCAATCGCAGGCCATTTACCCCTGTCACCTTCACCCGCGAACCTACTGGTAAATCCGGTCCATCTACGTCCCACAATGCATCTTCGATCTTGATTTTGCCTGAACCATTTACAATTGCTTTTTCAAGTGGAAACACCCGGCCCACATAGGCACCGTGACGCAAGTTCAGATGGGGCTGATCAGTTGCGTGCACGCGTTGACGTTTGACCCACTTCCACGACGCAAATACCAGGGCAATGGCCAATACGGCAAACAGCGCCACCTCACTTTGCCAACTGAGGACAAAGACAAAATCCGCTAACCCAGTCAGTGCGGCAGCGCCTGCAAGCCAGATCAGGAAAATGCCGGGCGTCAGCAACTCGCCAATGAGCAGAAGTCCGGCAATGATGAACCAGAACCATGGTCCAGGCAAGGCAATGAAGTCGGACATCCTCTCAACCCTTCACATCTTCGGTCCTCTGGCGCGCTGCACATCGGGTGTGCCGCCACCAAAGGCCTCTTTCGCAATCTCGGCGATACCGCCGATGGAGCCAAGAATGGATGATGTATCAAGCGGCATCATCAAGATTTTCTGGTTGGGAGATTTGGCCAAAGCCTCCAGTGCTTTCACGTAATTGTTGGCGACGAAGTAGTTGATCGCCTGCACGTTGCCTTTGGAGATGGCGTCACTCACCATTTGCGTGGCTTTGGCTTCAGCCTCGGCAGCGCGTTCACGGCCTTCAGCGTCCCGGAAAGCGGCTTCGCGTCGGCCCTCTGCCTCCAGCACCACCGACTGCTTCTCGCCCTCCGCTTTCAGAATGGCAGCACCGCGCATGCCTTCAGCTTCCAGGATAGCGGCGCGCTTGTCACGTTCGGCTTTCATTTGTCGGCCCATGGATTCAACAAGATCACGCGGCGGATTGATATCCTTGATTTCGATGCGGGTCATTTTCACTCCCCAGGGCTGGGTGGCCTGATCGACAACACCCAGGAGACGGTGATTGATTTCATCACGCTGAGACAACAGGCTGTCCAGTTCCATGGATCCCATGACAGTGCGGATGTTGGTCATGGTCATGTTGATGACAGCATTTTGCACATCCTGCACTTCGTAGGCGGCCTTTGCTGCATCCATCACCTGATAGAAGGCAACACCGTCAACTGTGACCATGGCATTGTCGCGGGTAATGACCTCTTGTGAGGGCACCTGCATGACCTGCTCCATCATGTTCTGCTTGCGGCCAATGCGGTCGATGAATGGCACGATCAGCCCGAGCCCCGGCTGCAAGGTGCGCACATATTTTCCAAAACGTTCGACTGTGTAGCTGAAGCCTTGTGGCACCATGCGGATGGAACGCAACAGCCCGAACACCACAACGGCTAGCAATACCAAAACAAAAACACTGAATCCTTCAAACATGCGACCATCCTCCCGAATCGAATGTGGTAAAGTCTAGGCCAATCATGAGATCATCACACCCAGCCGTTCAACTCGTTGCGGATGACGGTTTCCAACATGGATACTGAGATCGGGGACGCATTCAGACACGGCACAACAGCGAAGTTTTCGCCACCCTGCTCTTCAAATGTCTCTTTCAACCCAATTGCCAACTCTTCCAGCGTTTCAACGCAGTCGGACGCAAAGCCTGGCGAGATCATCAACAGATTCTTGACGCCCTGGGTCGGCAGTTCCTCAACAGTATCCTGCGCATAGGGTTTCAGCCATTCGGCCTTGCCAAATCGGGATTGAAACACGACCTGCAACTCATTAACTGACATACCCAAACGGTTGCGCACCAGCCTCGCGGTTTTTTGGCATTGGCAATGATAGGGATCACCCTTGTCGAGGTATTCGCGCGGCAGGCCGTGGAAGGCCATCAGGATACGATCTGGTTTCCAGGTCAGTTGATCCATGTATTCCTTCAGGCTGTGGGCGATGGCATGGACATAGGAAGGTTGCGCGAAATAGGGCGGAACCACGCGAATGGTTGGCTGCCAGCGCATGACTTTCATGGCGCGTCCGACATTGTCGACCACGGAGGCCGTGGTCGACGCCGAATATTGCGGATAAAGTGGAAGTACCAGAATGCGGTCGCAGCCCTTGTCTTTCATCGCCTGAAGACGCCCGGAAACAGGAGGAAATCCGTAGTTCATCGCCCAGTCAACTTCAATATTTTCACCCAGCTTCTGCGCAACGGCGTCGGCCTGCGCACGGGTGATGGTTTTCAGCGGCGACTCGTTTCGCTCCTTGTTCCATATCTGTTCATAAGCGTGCCCGCTTTTCTGCGGGCGGAAAGACAGGATGATGAAATTCAGAATGAACCACCACAAGATGCGGTTGACCTCAATCACGCGGGGGTCCGACAGGAACTCCTTCAAATAGCGCCGCATGGGCCAATAGTCAGTGGCTTCCGGAGTGCCCAAGTTTACCAGCAAAACGCCCACGCGTGGCGGCACGATTGGCGGATGCCCGGGTGGCAACACCGGATGTTCGAGTTTGAAATCCCTGATCATGGCCCGTTCATTATTCGCTTCCCCGGCTTTGTCAAACCAACCGTTGTCGCTGGACCACGAAAGCCACTTCGCTCTAAATCGAAATGCATGACTGATTCGCAATTGTGGCAAGATGCCAAAACCAATGTCGGAGCAGCAACCAAACGGACACAAGGGCACGGGCTTGGACAACGACCAACCAGAGTCATCCCATATCGGTGGATCCCTGACTCCGATCACTGCGACGACCAATGCAGACATGAATGACAACATCCACACACTGCAGGTGGCACAATCCATTCGTGCCATTCCGCTATTGTTGTTGTTTCACGCAGCCGCCACAATCAGTCTGCAAAACCTCGCGAAATTTCAGGCGTCTTTTCTGTTGGTCAATCTGTGGCAGGTCTTGGCGGCAGCGGTGGGGCTGGGGTTTGCCACCTGTTTTCTGATGTGGCACAGCGGACGTTGGCAAAATGCTCCTGACTCGGTTTTGCGCGGCCTTGAGTGTCTGGCTTTGATGTTGGGGCTGGTCTGGGCTGTGCCCATCGCGAGCGTGGTTCATCTGGCGCAGCCTTCAAGCGTCATCCCCGTGGCCGGCATCACGCTGGCAATGTTGAGTGTTGGTGTCGTGTCCTTGATCCGTGTTCCAACGGGCGCTGTTGTATTCCTATGCCTTGTCTCTGCTGCGCTTGGGCGATCCCTGTATGAATCATTGAACAGCAACCAGGGTATGGCTGCCCTGCTATGCGTGATCTATTGTCTTGTTCTGGCGGGCGTCACCTTGAACAGCCATTTGGACTTTCTGCGTCGTGCCAAAGCTGAAACTGAAGTCAACCGTCAGAATGAGGTCATTAAGCTGCTGCTGAATGATTTTGAGCGTGATGCGCGTGACTGGCTTTGGGAAACCGATAGCAAAGGCCGCCTGACCTATGTGTCACCGCGGCTGGTCGAGGTGCTGCAATCGCACGGGCCTTCTCTGCATCTGATGCCGCTGCGCCATGTATTGGCAGATCACACCACAACCGAAGAATGGCGCAAACTTGAACAGGCCATGGCGGTACACATGCCATTCACCAATTTGCAGATTGAACTCACACTCAATGACAAGGCCGTGTTCTGGCAATTGACGGCGCACCCGCTGCATGATCACTCCAATCGCCACAGCGGATATCGCGGCGTATGTCGCGACGTGACTGTGACACAAGAGGCCCAGCGCCGCATTGAAGCAGCCATGGAAACCAGTGAAAAAGCCAACGCCGCCAAATCCCAATTTCTCGCTGTCATCAGCCATGAACTACGCACGCCGATCAACGCCATTGTCGGTTTTTCAGAACTTTTGGCACGTGATACTGAAGGCAAGTTGAAGCTGTCGTCCCGGCGCGAATTTGCTGAAACCATTCTGGAAAGCTCGCGGCATTTGCAGACCCTGATCAATGATCTGCTTGATGTGACACGGATTGAACGCGGCAGTTTCGCATTGCAGAACCAACAGATAGACGCTGCTGAGCTGGTTGAAGTGGCGATCAAGCTGTGTCGCGAGCAGGCAGAAAAAAGTAATGTAAACATTGTTGCCCGCCTCATGGATGGCGTTTTTATTGTGTGCGACGTCACGCGTCTGAAGCAAGTCATCATCAACCTGTTGGCAAATGCCATCAAGTTTTCATCAGATGGAAGCTTCGTCAATATTGATATGCAGCGAGGATCGGCAGGGCAACTGATGCTCACGATCAAGGACGGCGGCATCGGAATTGCGTCACTTGATATCGAACGCGTGTTTGATCCCTTTGTGCAGGCCGATTCAGGACTGGCCCGGCGCTATGGTGGTGCGGGGCTGGGACTTCCTATCGCGCGGCGCATTGCCAGACTGCACGATGGCGATGTGACGCTGGATAGCAGCGTAGGGGCAGGCACGACAGCCAATCTCATGCTTCCACAAAATCGCGTCAGTTGGCCACGGGAGCTGACATCAAGCGCCAAACAAGTAGCGTGATTGCGCGGCCGCCCTGATTCACGCAAAATACCATCATGACGACAAACATTTTCAGAAAAACCCCTATGCCCTTTGTAGCGACGATTGCTGCGTTGCGGCCAACGGCAGCCAGACTGGCTGTGTTCGGCGCTCCCCATGGCACGCCTTATCGCGGCATTGACAACCGGCCGCACCAGAAAGCCCCGGATGCATTCAGACAGGCTATGCAGGTTGATGCCGCATGGCTGGACCATTGGGACTATGATTTTGATGACACCTTGCTGCCGAAAGACGCGTTCAAAGCCGTTGACCTCGGCAATCTCAAAACCAGATCAGCTGACGGCAAAGGCAATCGAAGCTTGATCGAGAAGGCGACACGATCATGTCTGGGGGCAGGCGCGGTGCCGATCATGTTTGGCGGCGATGATTCGACACCGATCCCATTTCTGGCGGCGTTTTCCGGCGGAAACCCCATCACAGTCCTGCAGATCGATGCCCATATCGACTGGCGGCATGAACGCGAAAAGGAAAAGATGGGCTATTCCTCCACCATGCGACGGGCCTCTGAAATGGCTCATGTCTGGCGCATCGTACAGGCGGGTGCTCATGGACTTGGGTCGGCGCGAGAGGAAGAAGTGCAGGCAGCCCGGACCTGGGGTGCACATATCATTCCAGCCAGACATATTGTGCAACACGGCCTGGCCTCGCTACTCTCGCATATTGAACAGGATTCCGATTGTGTCATCTGTCTTGATCTCGACGTGCTGGATACGCCTGTCATGCCCGCCGTTGCACATCCGTCACCTGGCGGTTTGGGTTTTCAGCACGTGATTGATCTTATCGCGGGCGTTGCCGCCAAGGCCAGGATTGCGGGTTTTTCGATGGTGGAATTTGTGCCCGCCAAAGATTCGCATGGGGTCTATGCCTATACGGCAGGTCGGATCGCAGCGCACGTGATCGCCCATGTGGCAAGGCACCGGGTGGCCAAGGGGTGACAGAATTTGCGGAAGCAGCGAAAGTCTGGGCCCGTATCGGGGTGCTGTCCTTCGGCGGACCCGCCGGGCAGATAGCGCTTCTGCACAAGGAAGTGGTTGAGAAGCGCAACTGGCTATCGGAACAGGAATTCCTCCGTGCACTGAATTTCTGCATGTTGCTGCCAGGGCCGGAAGCCATGCAGCTTGCCACCTATTGCGGTTGGAAACTGCATGGTCAAAAAGGCGGTGTAGTGGCCGGGCTGCTTTTTGTTCTGCCTGGGGCCTGTGTAATTCTGGCCCTGTCAATTCTCTATGCGCTGGTCGGAAATGTGCCGCTGGTGCAAGCCTTGTTCTGGGGCGTAAAAGCTGCTGTGGTCGCAATCGTACTCGAAGCGCTGCTCAAGATTTCAAAAAAGGCCCTCAAGCGAAAGCTGGATTGGCTGCTGGCGGTGCTGGCCTTTGTCGCGTTGTTTTTCTTCGGGTTGCCGTTTATACTTGTCGTCGCTGCCGCAGCCACGTTCGGCTTTTTTTTGGGCAATGCTGGTGGCCCCACAAACAGCATTGTCAGGCCAGCGCTGTCTGACACGGGACGCACTTTGGGAGTTTGGCTGGTGGTGTGGTTGTTGCCCTTGGCTGGGCTGCTTATGATGTTCGGGCCATCCCACGTCTACACACGCCTCGCTTCAATTTTCTCGACATTGGCCGTTGTCACCTTCGGCGGTGCCTATGCTGTGCTGGCGTCACTTGGTCAGAGTATCGTTGAGCAAACCGGTTGGATGACGACCCAGCAGATGATGGACGGATTTGGGTTGGCGGAGACTACGCCGGGTCCGTTGATTCTCGTCGGACAATTCGTCGCCTTCACCTCAGCCCACCATGTGCAAGGTGGATTATGGGCGGGAGTGTTCGCAAGCGTGATTTTCTTATGGATGACCTTTGCGCCGTGTTTCCTGTGGATTTGTGCGGGCGCACCATGGATTGAGTGGCTCGACAGCATTCCAAAATTGCGTTCCGCACTTTCTGCCATCACAGCGGCTGTGACAGGGGTGATCCTCAATCTATCCCTCTGGTTTTTTCTCCATGTCATATTCGGCAAGGTGGAACGAATGGCTGGCCTGATCGCCGTGTGGCGGCCGGACTTCACTACTTTTGATGTTGCGGCATTCGCTTTGTCCATCGTGCTGGCGCTGGTGTTGTTGAAATGGAAAGCTGGCATTCCCAAAACGCTGGCCTTGGGGTTGGCATCCGGGCTATTCTGGAAACTGATAATCACAGTGATTTGAAAACGACCTGTACCATGATCCACATTCGCCCGCTGGTCGGCCTGCCTGCCGACACCACCGAAAAAGATGGCTTCATCTATCATTCCCTGGGTGACAAATACGTCCGTGCACTCACGGACGTGGCGGATGTCGAAGCCGTAATGATCCCCAACGCCATTGATCCTGAGAATTTGGATGGCTTGCTGCATCATTTTGACGGTGTGTTGATGACTGGTGCTGTGTCCAATGTCCATCCGCCCCATTATGGTGAAGAGCCGACCTTGGACCATGAACCCTATGATCACCACCGCGATGCAATCACGTTAAAATTGATCTGCCGGGTGATCGACCGCGGCATTCCCCTGTTCTGCATCTGCAGGGGGTTCCAGGAGTTGAACGTAGCCATGGGTGGAACACTCGAAACGGAATTGCAACGCGGTGAGGGGCGTCTCGACCATCGTGCTCCGAAGTCAGATCATATTGAAGAACGCTATGGACCGCGCCATTCCATTTCGATTGCCCAAGGTGGCTTTCTGGAGCACATGCTGGGCAAATCGGAAAGCATGGTGAATACGATCCACCGTCAGGGGATCAAGAAACTGGGAGCTAGTTTGAATGTGGAAGCGACGGCACCTGACGGCATTGTTGAGGCTGTATCAGTGAAGGGAGCGAAAGCCTTTGCATTTGGTACACAGTGGCATCCTGAGTTTAAGGCAGCAAACAATCCGGACTCGGTGAAGCTGTTTACGGCCTTTGGCAATGCTGTCAGGGCGCACCGGCGGGCGCGGACCGAGACGCATTATTTGCAACGGTCGGCGTAAAGTTTCCCTCTCCGTCACTCGCTATGCTTGTGCTTCTTCCAGAAACAGTTCGCGCAGTTTTCTTGCAACTGGCCCCGGTTGTCCACCGCCTATGCGCTTTCCGTCGATTTCGGTAATGGGCATCACGAATTGAGACGCTGAAGTCAGGAAGGCTTCGTCGGCGGCGTAGGCTTCTTCGGGGGTGAAGAGGCGTTCTTCGGTTTTCACGCCGTGTTCCTGAGACAGGCGGAACAGGGCGCGGCGGGTGCAGCCGGCGAGAATGCGGTTCGAGAGCGGTCTCGTGATCACCACATTGTCCTTCACGATATAAGCGTTGGAGGAGGTGCCCTCGGTGATGAATCCATCTTCGACCATCCAGCCTTCTGCTGCGCCTTTTTCATAGGCGTCCTGCTTGCCGAGTACGGGGGCGAGCAGCATGATGGATTTGATGTCACGGCGCAGCCAGCGGATGTCTGGTGTTGTCACAACTTTCACACCGGTGCGGGCATTAGGGTTGTCTACCAGCTTCATAGCTTGTGGGAAGGCCACAAGTGACGAGGTGATGTCTTTCGGGAAGTTGAACATGCGGTCCGCCACACCGCGTGTCACCTGCATGTAGATAATGCCCTCATTGAGTGAGTTGCGCTTGATCAACTCGAGATGCATGGCCTTCATCTCGTCCTTCGCGCAGGGCCAGGCCATTTTCAATTCGTTCAGGGAGCGATCCAGCCGTTCCATGTGGGCGTCGTAATCCACCAGTTTGCCGCTGACGATCGGGGTGACTTCATAAACGCCATCGGCAAAAAGGAAACCACGATCAAAAATTGAAACCTTGGCGTCTGCTTCGGCGACGTAAGCGCCGTTAACATAGGCAATGCGAGTCATGTCGGTTTACTCCGTTTCTTTGATTTTCTTGGTGTCAGTGAGCACCTTGTCGATGTAGGCGAGCAGCAGGGCTGAAAACACGAACGCCATATGTATGAGGGTGAGCCACATCAGTTTGTCGCCGGTATATTGCTCGGCGTTGAGGAAGACCTGCAACAGATGTATCGACGAAATAGCAACAATAGTTGAGGCCACCTTGATTTTGAGCGAGCTCGCGTCAATTTTGCCAAGCCACGCGAGCTCGGTTTTTTGACCTTCTGCATCATCGAACTGGCTCACGAAATTTTCATAGCCCGAAATCATCACCATAACCACGAGGCTTGCCACCAATGACGCGTCGATGAGACTGAGGATTTTCAGAATGGCATCCGTCTCTTCCAGCACCATAACCTTGCTAAAATATTCCCAAAGCTTGCGGGCAAAACTGACGGCGTAGAGCCCCAACGCAACGGCAAGGCCCAGGTAGAACACGACAAGAATCCAGCGCGATGCCAGAATGATACGCTCAATCAGTTGTTCAATCTGCTTCATGTGATTCCACCTGAAAAGAGGGGGCCCGGCGGACTTGTAGCGCCGGACCCCGAAAAGGCAAGAGTTGAGCTTCAGCTGCTTTGGGGCGCTTCGTTCCGCGTTTTCCAGAGCGAGAACAGAATTCCCGCGGACAGAATGATGAGGGTGGCCACGAGCGAGATCAGCGTATCGATCTTGATGCCCATGGGTACCAGGAATATCTTGATGCCGACAAGCGTCAGGATGACGGCCAGTGACACCTTCAGATACTTGAAGCGGTGCATGGCGGCGGCCAGTGCGAAGTAAAGCGAACGCAAGCCGAGGATGGCGAAGATGTTGGATGTGTAGACGATAAAGGGATCAAGTGTGACTGCGAAAATGGCAGGGACGGAGTCCACGGCGAAAATCAGATCCACAAATTCCACGAGGATGAGGGCCACGGCCAAAGGTGTCAGCCATGTCACGATCTTGCCGGATTTGGGGTCAGATAGTTTTGCTGTGAAGTCATGACCATGCAGTTCGCGGGTGATGTTGAAATGGCCGCGCAGCCATTTCAATATCTTGTTGTTGTCGAAATCCGTCGCTTCGTCGGTAGCAGTGAACATCTTGATGCCGGTGAAGACAAGGAAGGCACCGAAGAGATAGAGGATCCAGTTGAACTGGGTGACGAGGGCGGCGCCAAAGCCGATCATGATGGCGCGCATGACGATGGCACCGATGATGCCCCAGAACAGCACGCGGTGCTGATAGGCGCGGGGCACCGCAAAATAGGCGAAGATGGTGGCTATAACAAAAATATTGTCCATGGCGAGTGACTGTTCGATCACGTAGCCCGTGTAGAATTCGACGCCCGACTGGGGGCCGTGGGACCACCAGACCCAGGCACCGAAGGCAAGCGCGATGGCAACATAGCCTGTGTAAAGTGTGAAGCTCTCCTTGGCTGAAATTTCCTTGTCTTCTTTGTGTAAGACGCCAAGATCGAAGACCAGAAGGCCGATGACAATGCCGACAAAGGCCAGCCAGAAGTAGGTCGGTGTTCCCAGAAAATCAGCAGATAGGGCCGCTGCAATAAGCTCCATGTCGGGCTCCATGACGAATGTTGTTAACAATCATGGTTCCGACATCGCATGACTTGGAGGTCACACCAGAGGGGCCCGGCACCATTGGCTCGAGATGGGAGGAGATTGTGGGGATACAAGGAGGTGGTGGATTAAAAATTTGTCATTCAGGATTTGTAATACAAATAACTTGCGTTAAGAATACTCACCAGACATCTTCATTCCCGCGAAGGCGGCAATCCAGACTCTCCACAGTTGCGCTGGTTGCAAGCTGGATTCCCGCCTTCGCGGGAATGACGGGACTAAAGGGAGAGCAGTGTCGGCATGACAATGGAATGTGTGGTGCCCTGCCGCGACAATCTTGGCGAGGGATGCTTGTGGGATGCTGAGGCGCAGGCTTTGTGGTGGCTGGATATTGCGCGACCCTCGCGGGTGCATCGGTTTGATCCTGTTTCGCAGATGCAAAATATCTGGACATCACAGCTGTTGCTAACGGCTATTGCGAAGAAAAAATCCGGTGGCTTCGTTGTTGCTGGTGAAGATGGCGTTTACAGTTTTGATGCAGCTACAGGCCGGACATCGCCTTTCTGCAATCCGGAAAGCAATGTTCCCCATAACCGCATGAATGACGGCGCGGTGGACCCGCAGGGTCGCTTCTGGCTCGGTTCCATGATGCAGAATATTGGACCCAATGGCGAAGACCTCGATATCACGGCCGACACCGGTAATCTGTTTCGTATTTTGGCTGACGGCTCATCGCGCATTATGGAGCGCAACATTGGCGTCTCGAACGGCCCCTGCTGGTCACCGGATGGGCGGACCTTTTACTTTTCTGACTCGAAGAACCAGGTCATCTATGCCTATGATTTTGATGATGGCAGCGGCGACATCAGCAATCGCCGTGTGTTGAATGATACTAAGTCCCATGGTTACCCGGATGGGGCGACGGTTGATGCTGAAGGCTTTCTCTGGTCTGCACGCTGGGAGGGTTCATGTGTTCTGCGCATCGACCCCAAGGGCCGTATTGACCGGATAGTTGAGGTGCCCGCTTCACGGGTGACCTGCCCGGTGTTTGGCGGTGCTGATCTGGATACGCTGTATCTCACAACATCGCGGGCGCATGTGAGTGCGGAAACGCTGGCGCGCTTTCCGGAACAAGGTAGTTTGTTTGCCTGTAAGCTTGGCGTGAAGGGAATTTTGAAAAATGTTTTTGCGGGGTGAGACTTTTCCCGTTGCCCCCGATCCGCCCTTCGGGCACCTTCCAACTCAATTCAAACCATGAGGCAGCTTATGAATATCGTCCAATATGTGAATGGCAAGGGCAAACGCTGCGTGGGCGTTGTGGCTGGTGATGGTTTGCATGTTGTGAAGGGGGTGACGTCTACCATCCAACTGGCGCAGCGGGCGTTAAGAGACAAGAAGAAGCTGGCGACATTGGCGAAGGAACTCTCGTCTGAACGGCCTGAAAGCTATGAAGCGGCTTTGAAGGAAAAACGCGTTCTTTCACCAGTCACGCATGATGATCCAGCCCATTGCATCGTTACAGGAACAGGTCTCACGCATTTGGGTTCGGCTTCGGCGCGGGATTCCATGCACAAGAAACTGGATGGTGGCAAAGCGGCGCTGACGGATTCACTTAAGATGTTCAAGATGGGGCTTGAGGGTGGCCGACCGGCGAAGGGCGTGGCTGGTGTGCAGCCGGAATGGTTTTACAAGGGGGATGGGCGCTGGCTGGTGCCACCGGGTGGTGCTTTGCCAAAGCCATCCTTTGCGCTGGATGGTGGTGAGGAGCCGGAGGTTGCGGGGCTTTACCTGATCGATGACAAGGGTAAGCCTGTGCGACTGGGCTTTGCGCTCGGCAATGAATATTCTGATCATGTGACGGAGCGGCAGAATTATCTGTTCCTTGCCCACTCGAAATTGCGGCACTGTGCGGTGGGACCAGAAATGATCACAGGGGCTTTGCCTTCGCATATCGAAGGCAAGAGCCGCATCTGGCGGGGCAAGGATGTGATCTGGGAAAAGCCGTTCCTGACAGGCGAGGCGAATATGAGCCACACGCTGGGAAATCTTGAGTACCATCATTTTAAATATGATGCCTTCCGGGTGCCGGGGGATTTGCATATTCATTTCTTTGGAACGGCGACGCTTTCGATTGCTGATGGCATTACGACACAGAATGGTGACGTGTTTGAGATTGAAGCGGACCCCTTTGGTGCGCCGTTGCGCAATGTGCTAAGGGACATGAAGCCGGCGTTCAGGCCGGGCGGGGTGAGGATGGCATGAAACAGTCGGGCCAAGTTGGCGGGAAGGGACCTCATCAGCCCTTCGGGCAGCTTCTCCAGGGGAGAAGCGACTCGGTGTGGGACCTCGCTAAATTGTCAGCGTTGGAGGGAGGACTTCCAACAAGTCGCTTCTCCCCTGGAGAAGCTGCCCGAAGGGCTGATGAGGTCTCTTTATCTGCGGTGTGGTCATGACCAAGCCCTTCATCGGCCTCGACTGGGGCACCACGTCTTTTCGAGCCTACCTCGCGAACAGTGAAGGGGCCGTGACGGATCAGTTTTCGGCACCCGAAGGCATACTCGCAGTCAAGGAAGGTGCGTTTGAGCAGGTGCTTGAATCCCATATTGGCGGGTGGGATAAATCGCTTCCCGTTATTGCCTCGGGCATGATCACGTCGCGGCAGGGCTGGGTGGAATTGCCCTACGTGGATTGCCCGGCGGGGCCTGCCGATTTGGCCAAAGCGGTGCATGTGAAAACATTGGCGTCGGGTCGCGTGGTGCATTTTCTGACGGGGCTGCATTTGAAAAGTCCGTCGCTGGGTCATGACGTGATGCGGTCCGAGGAGACGCAAGTATTTGGTGCCATGGATTCGGGGGCCGCGCATTTTGTAACGCCGGGCACACACAGCAAGTGGATTGATGTCGTTGATGGCAAGATCACCAATTTCGCAACCTACGTGACAGGCGAGACCTTCGCCGTGATGAAGGCCCATTCCATTCTGGGCCGCTTGATGGCCAATGATGTGGATGATGAGTTGATGTTTCTGAAGGGCGTGGACAAGGCGTTTGAAGACCCGGCGGGTTTGCTGCACAATTTGTTTTCGGCCCGCAGTCTGGCGCTATATCAGGAGATCACGCCAGACAAGATTTCGTCGTACCTTTCCGGCCTGATTGTCGGGGCCGAGATCGCTCACGCTGTTACCAGCCGGGATGCCAGTGAGCACTATGTGGTGCTGGCGTCTCCGGGCATTGGCGGGAAATATATGCGGGCGATGAAAGAAGCGGGACTGCGGGTGTCGATGGGAGATCCCATGGCGATCGTCAAAGGAGAACGCGCGGTGGCGCGGGCTGCGGGGGTTATATGATGCAATTGAACGACGCCTTAAAATCATGTGGAATCATAGCGATACTCCGTAGCGTTGCTGCTAGCGAAGTGGTTGAGGTGGGTGCGGCTTTGCTTGAAGCCGGAGTGACAGTGGTTGAGGTGCCTCTCAATTCACCTGATCCGTTCAGCTCGATCGGCAAGCTGGCCAAGGCTTTCTCGGGGCGCATGGTCGTGGGCGCGGGGACTGTGATTTCGGTGCAGGATGTCAATTTGCTGAAAGAGGCGGGGGGCACGATTTCGGTTTCGCCGGACTGTAACCCCGAGACCATTGCGCGGGCGATTGCACTTGGGCTTGATCCACTGCCCGGTGTTTTCACGCCGACGGAGGCCTTTACGGCCATTCGTGCGGGGGCGCAGCATTTGAAATTGTTTCCGGCTGAAGCGGCAAGCCCCACAACAGTAAAGGCCTGGCGGGCAGTATTTCCGAAGCATATTCAAATTCACGCCGTAGGTGGCGTCACGCCCTCCAACATGGCGGAATGGCTGGCATGTGGAGTCTCGGGTTTCGGAATTGGCTCCAGTCTTTATAAGCCGGGCATGAGCCTCAGCGCCGTGTCGGAATCAGCCAACACATTGGTCGCCGCCTGGAGGCGGGCAAAGGGATTGTAAGATGAAGGTTGCGCTGGTCACGGGGGCTGGGTCGGGCATTGGCCGGGCTTGTGCGATTGCTTTGGGCGAAGCTGGTTATGCCGTGGTGCTGGCGGGGCGCGATGAGACCAAGCTGAAAGAGACGGCATCACAGATGAAGGGAGAAACCTTGAGTGTTTCCACCGATGTCAGTAATCCCGGTTCAGTCAAAAAACTTTTTGCACTGACCAAGGAAAAGTTTGGACGGCTCGATGTGTTGTTCAACAATGCGGGGACGGGCGCGCCCGGCACCATTCTGCTGGAAGACCTGACATTTGAACAGTGGACCAAGGTGGTGAGCACCAATGTCACCGGTCCTTTCCTGTGTACGCAAGAGGCGTTCAACATCATGAAGGCGCAAACGCCAATGGGTGGCCGCATCATCAATAATGGGTCAATTTCGGCCACGGCTCCGAGGCCCAACTCCGCGCCTTATACCTCCACGAAACATGCGATCACGGGTCTGACTAAATCCACGTCGCTTGATGGCCGGAAATATGACATTGCTTGCGGACAGATTGATATCGGCAATGCGGCCTCGGCGATGACGGCACGTATGTCCGGCGGTGTGCCGCAGGCCGATGGTACGATGAAGCCCGAGCCCACCATGGATGTAAATGAAGTGGCCCGTGCGGTCGTGCACATGGCCAGCCTGCCGCTGTCGGTGAATGTGTTGTCGATGACGATCATGGCCACCAAGATGCCCTTTGTCGGGCGTGGCTAATTTGAATTTTTCTCCGCGTTCGGCGATCACTCTGACCTTCATCGCCTTTGGCGTTTTGGTTGGCGCACAGATTGGTGCCATTCCCGTATTGAAGGCGAATGCCGGCGTCGATGCCTTCACCTTCGGTATCTTGTCGGGTCTCAGCACCGCTGCCAATATTCTGGCCCTGGGATTGGGTGGATGGGTCAATCGGCACTTTGATCATCGCAGCGTGATTCTGTTTATTTTACCCATCGCTTTTGTGACCTTGGTCGCCACGCTCATGGTCAACTCAGTCTTCACCTTTGGCCTCACGTTCGTGCTGTTCAGTCTGTGCATAGGTACGCTGGACATTTTTATGAATGCGGAAGCCGGTGTAGTGGAACATGATTTGAAAAAGCCCGTATTTTCTTCGTTTCATGCTTCTGTGCTTTATGCCATCGGACTTGGTGGCCTGGCGGGTGGATATGTGGCAGTGAGTTATGGCGCGGTATGGTCTGCACTGCTGGCTTTGCCGTTTGTGGGGCTGGCGCTATGGGCTGTGCACGCGGCCATTCTACACAGGGTCGAGACTCACGATGAAAAAACGGTTTCAGTTGATTTGCCGCGCAAGGTGTTGATCATCATCGGCATTGTCATTGGCCTTGATGTCGCTGCGGAACTCACTTGCATCCAATGGTCCGGGCAAATGCTGGCGGAAATGCAGCCGACGCTTGCGCAATATTCGGGCCTGGGTGTTGCGTTCTATGGCTTGTGTAATGGCACAGTGCGGCTGATAGGCGACAGGCTGCGGGCCCGCTTTAACGACATTACTTTGATTATTGTGTCGCTGTGCGTTGGTGTTTCAGGTTTTGCTGTTTTGGCGACGGAGCCAGGCTTTGCCGTATCCATCGCGGCTTTCGCCGTTGCAGGCTGTGGTCTTGGCCTGATTTTCCCGTGCCTGTTTTCAGTGGCAGCACGATTGGTGCCGGAGGCGCGGGCAGCCGCCCTGTCGCTGGCCTCCGCCGTGAGTGGACCGCCACGGATTTTGCTGCCGATACTGCTGGGCGTAGTTGCGCAGAATTATGGTCTATCTGCGATCTACGGTGCGGCTGGTATTGCCTGTGCCATGGCGATCGGGTTTACAGTTTGGGCGGGGCGCGAGATGGCGCGGCGGCGGTTGCAGGCCGCATAGAAAATGCCGCCCTGCAAGGGGCGGCATTGTCATAATTCGCAGTATCAAGCCGCCTTGGCTTCAATTGCCTTGGGCTTTGATGCAGACCCTATGGCAATCTGGCGGGGCTTCATGGCTTCCGGCACTTCGCGGGTCAGCGAAATATGCAATAGGCCGTGGTCAAGTTCTGCACCGTTCACCACAACATAGTCAGCCAATTGGAAGCGGCGTTCGAAACTGCGACCGGCAATGCCCTGATGCAGGAATTCCGAATTGTCATTGGTCTTTTGCTCTTTCTTGCCTGTTACGGTCAAACCGTTGCCCTTGGCTTCGATGCTAATCTCGTTCTGGGCGAAACCGGCCACAGCCATGGTGATCCGATAGGCATTTTCGCCAAGCCGTTCAATGTTATAGGGTGGGTAGGCCTGGGTTTCGACGCTCTGGGCTTCGTCCAAGAGACGGAATAGGCGGTCAAAACCGACGGAGGAGCGATAGAGGGGGGTATAATCAAACATGGTACATTCTCCTGAAAGCAATGTTATGGTCAGACCCGCCGGATGGCCGGATCTTTCTGGTTTTGCAGGCCCGGATGGCACCCGCAGACCCCATGTAGTGAGCCGATTTCGGGCTTCAAGTCTTGATTTGCCCTCATTTTACCCCGAACATGAACCGCAGATGAACGGAACCTTCCGCTTCCGTTCAAGTTGATTGAGCTAAACCCTGTTCAACGATGGCCAATCACGGTCATCACCCAGTTCAAGCGTTAAGAGGGGATACTACCATGATCATGAAGTCAATTCTCGCCGCCACCGCCGTTGCAGTTGTTGCAGCGGGCGCAGCTGCGCCTGCCAATGCCAAGGTGCATGTGGACCTTTATCTCGGTGGCCTAGCGCCCAATTATTATGAGCCAAGCTATCCGGTTTACGATCCACCACCACCTCCGCCACCACGCTATCATCACTATGAAGAGCCAGCACCTGTTTATGACAGCTATGGCATTTCTTGCGATGACGGTATTGACCAAGTTCGCGAAGCCGGTTTCTACAAGGTTCGCGCCTTGAGCTGTGAAGGCCGCCGCTACACGTATAAGGGCCGCCGTGATGGTTACAAGTACATCATCAAGGTGTCGCGCCGCAGCGGTGACATTGTTTCCGTACAGGAAGCCTACTGAGGCCTGTTTGCCACAATGAATCCATAATCCGGGCGGTGCAGAAGCGCCGCCCGGCATTTTTTGGCCATCATCATTGCGTAACAATTAATGAACGTTGGGAGACGTCTCATGACCAAATTTGTTCTGATTGCCACCGTGGCAACACTTGCAGTTTCATCCGTCGCAGCCGAAGCCCGGGACCGCTGGCGCCAGCGCCCCTATGATCCCTGGGCTGACCGCCCCGTTTACTTGTATGAGGATGATGAAGAAGATGTCACCTACTACGAGCCTGATACATTTGCGGATGACGGTGATGTGATCATTCCACTGCGCCACCGCAGCCGTGAACAGCAGATGCGCGATGCTGAAAAACGGATTGATGACCGTTTATGGTGGCTGCAAGACAATGCGCGGTCAAAACTTGAACAGCGGCGCAAATCCCGCCGGGACGCGGAGAAAAAGACTTTTGCGCGGGCAGAGCCAGTTGCAAAGCCAAGACCACCCAAAGCCGATGATTTCAAAACAGCCAGCTTGGGCAAGCCCGGCGAGATCTCAAAACCGAAGACCAAGCCTGTTGTTGCAAGAAAAACGATTGGCTGCACCGCCGGGGCAGCCGTGGTCACTGGCTATGGATTTGGTGCCGTGAAACCCAAGATCTGCACAGGCAATACCTATGCCTACACAGCCGCGCGTGCGGGAAAGATTTACGAAATCAAGCTCACGGCAGCATCGGGCGAGATCACCGATGTGAAAAAGCTGAATTGACGTTTCGTCAGCCACTCGCATTCGCTGTCGCAATCCTTTAAGTCCCCGCTGATACGGGGACTTTTACATGCAGCTTTACGAGACGCCAGATAACCGCCTGCCCAAGGGCACGGAAATCTATGCGGCCCATACGCGCAACAACATGCGTATCCGCGCCATGACTGCTCCGCCGCTGACGCAGGACAGCAAAGGCACCGTAGTCATTCTCAACGGCCGCGCTGATTTCGTCGAACGCTATTTTGAGACCATGGGTGACTTGCAAAGCCGGGGCTATCACGTGGCGGGCTTTGACTGGCGCGGGCAGGGCGGGTCGCAACGGTTACTCAAGGACCACTTGCGAGGTCACATCCGCTCATACCGCGAATATGATGAAGATCTGCGGGCTGTCATGGAAGGGGTCATCACCAAGAATTGCCCGGGGCCATACTATGCCATCGGCCATTCCACGGGTGGCCACATCTTGCTTCGCGCCTTGTCGCGGCAGACATGGTTCAAGAAGGCCATTGTCACGGCCCCGCTCATGGAACTGCGCTATGGCAGTTGGCCCAAGAGCATCGCGTTCCTTCTGGCTGCCATGGCCACGGCCGTGGGATTTGGCTGGTGTTATCTGCCGGGGTTCAAAAAGCCACCGTTTTTGCTGCGGGAGTTTGACGGCAACCCGTTGACCACCGACAAGCGGCGCTGGGACCGGGACGTGCGCACCCTGCAGGAGCATGAGGCGCTTGGTGTCGGCGGTCCCACCTTTGCCTGGCTGGTGGCCACCATTCTCAGTTTCAAGGATCTGCATTCACGGCGCAAAGGCCAAGGCCTGAATTGCCCCGTGATGATGGTCTTGGCAGGACGTGAATATATCGTGGACAATGCAGCGGCCCATCGTTTTGCGGTCCATATGCCAGGTGTGTCTATGGTGACGATCGGGCAGAGCATGCATGAGATCATGCTGGAGAATGATGTTGTGCGGAAAGAATTTCTGGCCGCGTTCGATAGCTACATCGGGTAGCAACGGGCTTCACCCCACAAACGCTCTCTCGACCACAAACGTTCCTGGCTCATTGTTGGAACCTTCGACAAATCCTATTGGCTCGATGATGGCGCGGATGTCTTTCATGAAATGCATGGAACCGCAAATCATGATGCGGTCAGTGGCAGAATCAAGTTTGGCTATATTCAGTGTACGGAAAAATTCGCCGCTCTCGATCAACGTGGTGATACGTCCCATGTTCTGGGTTGTCTCGCGTGTGGTTGAGGGGAAATAGAGCAGGCGGCCCTGCGCCGTTTCGCCCACAAGTTCGTCGTTCAATGTTGCTGCCACGGTATCTGCGGAGTATTTCAGTTCATTGGCTTCCCGGCAAGTGTGGGTGGCTACAACGGTTTCGAATTTGTCATAAGTTTCAGGATCGCGGATCAGCGAAGCGAAGGGTGCAAAGCCAGTGCCTGTTGAAAAGCAGAACAGCCGCTTGCCGGCAATCAGCGCGTCATTAACCAGGGTACCCGTGGGCTTTGGGCGCATGATAATGGTGTCGCCCACCTTGATTTTCTGCAAATGTTCGGTGAGTGGTCCACCCGGCACCTTGATCGAGAAGAATTCCAGTTCCTCATCCCATGATGGTGATGCAACAGAATAGGCGCGCATGACAGGTTTCTGCGCATTGGGCAGGCCAATCATCAGGAACTCACCTGAGCGGAATCGCAGGGATTGCGGGCGCGTGATGCGGAAGCGGAACAGGCGGTCCGTATAATGCTGCACCTCCGTCACCGTCTCGGCCAGCATGCCCGTCGGGATGACGTCGTGGTGGGTGTTCTCTGTCATTTCAATACCGTTCGTTATAACGAACGCCATCTAGCGGGGGAACGGCAAATTGCGCAAGTGCAAAATCCCCGGCCAGCCCCCATATTCAACATATGTCCAACCCTTTTGAAAGCTGGCTGCGGCCGGGGCCGGAAGGTCTGTTTTGTGTACCCGGCAATTTCCACATTGACCCGCACCAGGCGGTGCAGCGGGCTGTAGTCACGCACGGCCATTCGGACCATGCGCGACCTGGGCATGAGGCGGTGCTGGCCACGCTGGAAACGCTGGAGGTTATGCGGGTGCGGCTTGGTGCGGGAGCGGGGCAATCATTGCAGGCAGTGGCTTTGGGTGAGCGTATTGTTATGGGTGATGTAACGGTGTGGTTGGCGCCTGCCGGCCATGTCTGGGGATCAGCGCAGGTGGTGATGGAGTATCATGGTCAACGCGCCGTGGTGTCAGGTGACTACAAGCGGCGGGCTGATCCCACGTGTGCGGGCTTTGAGGTTGTGCCCTGTGACCTGTTTGTAACGGAGGCAACATTTGCACTTCCGGTGTTCGTGCATGAGCCTGATGTTGCGGAGATAGCGAAGTTGCTGACGTCTCTGCAAACCTTCTCCGAGCGCACACACCAGATTGGTGTTTATGGTCTTGGCAAGTGCCAACGTCTGATCAAGCTGTTGCGCAATGTTGGTTATGATGAAACGATCTGGCTGCATGGCGCGATGAAATCAGTGTGTGATCTTTATGTGCGACATGGCATTGATCTCGGCGATCTCAAACTTGTGGCCGACACAAAAGAGACTTTAGCTGGCAAGATCGTACTGTGTCCACCTTCTGCGATTGGTGACCGCTGGTCGCGGCGCTTTGCTGACCCCATTCCTGCTTTTGCGTCTGGATGGATGCGCATTCGTGCCCGCGCCCGGCAGCGGGGCGTGGAATTGCCGCTCATCATTTCCGATCATGTCGATTGGCCGGAACTGGTGCAGACCATCAAGGATGTGGGAGCTGGTGAAATCTGGATCACCCATGGCCGTGATGACGCCTTGACATTGCAGTGTGAAGCCATGGGCCTGAAGGCCCGGGCACTTGCGATGATAGGTTACGGCGAGGAGGACGGCGAATGAAAGCTTTCGCCACTTTGCTTGACAGGCTATCCTATACCCCGGCGCGCAATGGCAAGCTGGCGCTGTTGAAAGATTATTTTTTGAACACGCCTGACCCGGATCGTGGCTATGCGTTGGCAGCAATCACCGATGGGCTGCCTTTTTCATTTCCAGTGCGGCAAACGGTGCTCGATCTGGCTGCGGAACATATTGATCCCGGACTGTTTCGTATCTCACGGGATTATGTCGGTGACACTGCTGAAACCCTGTCGCTGATCTGGCCCAATCGCAATAGAGGTGAAGTGCCTTCTCTTGCTGTTGTCATTGAAACCCTGGGCTTGATTGGCCGCAACCACCTCAAGGACCAGTTGGCGCAATGGCTTGATGCGCTTGATATCAATGGCCGCTGGGCACTTTTGAAAATTGTGACAGGCGGCATGCGCACTGGTGTTTCAGCGCGGCTTGCCAAGCTGGCGTTGGCTGACGGTTTTGGCAAACCGATCGAAGAGATTGAGGAGGTGTGGCACAGTCTGAACATGCCCTACGCGGCGCTTTTTCAATGGCTCAACGGGGACGCTGCACGGCCTGATGTGAAAGACGTTCCCGTGTTCCGGCCACTCATGTTGTCTCATCCTTTGGAAGCCGAAGACCTCACGGCTTTGAATCCTGCGGAGTATCAAACTGAGTGGAAGTGGGATGGCATCCGGGTGCAGCTCTGCGCGAGGCCTGGTGGTACGCGGCTCTATTCCCGATCTGGTGATGATATCAGTGGCACTTTCCCCGAGTTTGCAGACATGAATTGGCCGGCCACTCTGGATGGGGAATTGCTGGTGGTGCGCGATGGCGTTGTCGCACCGTTCCAGGATTTGCAGCAGCGGCTCAATCGCAAGACTGTGACCAAGAAAATGTTGACGGAGTATCCGGCTCACATCCGGCTTTATGATGTGTTGGAACTGGAGGGCGAGGATTTGCGCGGATTGCCTCTGGTCGATCGCCGTGCGCGACTTGCAACATGGGTTGGGCATCATCATCCACCGCACATGGACCTGTCCGAGATATTGAACATCGCCACACGCCAACAGCTGCAAGACATTTGGTCCGCCACCCGCGCCGACAGCATTGAAGGCCTGATGCTGAAACGGAAAGATTCAGCTTACGTCTCCGGCCGGCCGCGTGGTTTGTGGTGGAAATGGAAACGCGAGGCGCTGACGGCCGATTGTGTGATGATCTACGCCCAACGCGGCTCAGGCAAGCGTTCGTCGTTCTATTCGGACTATACCTTTGCGGCCTGGGACGAGAGCAAGACGCCGCGCGAACTGGTGCCCGTTGGCAAGGCCTATTCCGGCTTCACCGACGAGGAGCTGAAGAAGCTCGATCACTTTGTGCGCAACAACACGGTCAAAACTTTCGGGCCGGTGCGGCAGGTGCAGCCGACACTGGTGGTGGAAGTTGCATTTGATGCGGTTCAGGTTTCAGGGCGGCACAAGAGTGGCGTTGCCATGCGGTTTCCCCGCGTGAGCCGCATTCGCTGGGACAAGCCAGCGGAGGAAGCGGATACGGTGCAAGGTTTGAAAAGGTCCCTCTCCGTCTCGCGCTGACGCGCGATCCACCTCTGACGCAAGCGGGCGAGGTGGCACGCGCAGCGTGACGGAGAGGGACTTTCTCACACCGTCCTTAAATACCAATCAAAATCCCGCTTGAATGGCTCGTGGTAAAATCGGTCAGCTTCCACTTCCTTCAGTGTACAGAATGTATCGACAAAGGGCTTGCCGAAATATTCCTTCAGGATCGAGGCGCGGTAGAACGCGTCAATGGCTTCATACCAGTTGCCGGGAATATATTTGGCGCGGCGTTCATAGCCATTGCCGACCACGGGATTGCCCGGGTCGGATTTTTCTGTGATGCCGTAGTGCATGCCCGACAGTATTGCGGCCATGACCAGATAGGGGTTGGCGTCGGCTCCGGATGGGCGGTGTTCAATGTGGCAGGATTTGGCGTTGCCAGCGGGGACACGCAATGACACTGTGCGATTGTTGATGCCCCAGTTGGCGGCCACAGGCGCATAGGAATTGCGGCGGAAGCGTCGATAGGAATTGGCATTGGGGGCAAAGATCAACATGGATTCCGCCATGGATGCTTTCAGACCACCGATGGCATTGAGCAACAACGCGTTCTCGGTCGGGTCTTCGGCGGCAAACAGGTTGTCGCCCTTCTCGTCGCCAAGGCTCACGTGCACATGCATGCCGGAGCCTGTCCATTCAGCATAGGGTTTTGCCATGAACGTGGCACAGAGGCCATGTTTTTCGGCTGCGGCCTTGATGACACGCTTCAGCATGATGGCTTCGTCGCAGGCCTTCAGCACGTCATCGCGATGGCGCAAGACGATTTCCATTTGACCCGGCGCATATTCGGCGATGAGTGTTTTGGCGGGGAGGTCCTGGATTTCGCACCACTTGTAGAGGTCTTCAAAGAAGGGCGCAAAATCATCCACGTCCTGCAGTAGATAGGCTTGGTAATGTTGTGGACGTGCCTCATTCATCAAGGCCTGCGGCGCGCGCGGACTGCCCTCCAGCGCGGATTTTCTGTCCATCAGGAAGAACTCCAGTTCGACAGCACCAATTGGCGTCATGTGCAGATCCGTCTGGAAGCGGGACACGATGCTTTCCAATGCGTTGCGCGGGCAGGCGTAGTGGGGAATACCGTCAAGGTCGTGAATCTTCGCGACATATTGTGCTGATGGCACATCCATCCAGGGAATGCGTTTCAGCGACTCTGTGACAGGCCACATCAACACGTCACGGTCGCCTTCGTCGAACACCAGCCCGGTTTCGGGAACATCCTGTCCTGTGACGTCAAGCACCATGGCAGAAATCGGCAGAAAGCGGCCGTCCTTGAACGCAGGTACAAGCTCATCGCGGCGCAGCACCTTGCCGCGCACCACGCCGCACAAGTCAGTCCAGACAATGTGGATGCTTTCAATATCCGGATTGGCGTCCAGAAAAGCTTGGGCTTCAGCGCCCATCTTGGGGGTTACAAATGCAGGCATTTTTCAAGTCTCCAACCTTGGGTAAGCAAGGCGTTTAATGCGTCAGTTCGCCCACGCAGGCGTCGAGCAGATCCAGTAGTTTTTCGACATCGTGCGCCGTTGTGGCGGGGCAAACCAGCATCATGTTATGGAACGGCGTGATGATCACGCCGCGATTCAAAAGATAGTGATGCACGGCCCTGTCGATGGGCTTGTGAATCACTTGCGACGCCTCGTAGCCATTGCGTGGAGGCACCGGGCAGCACATGAACTCGACGCGGGCACCCACGCGGGTCACGTGCCAGTCCAGATTATATTTGATGATGACATCTGCCACCCCTCGTTCCAGCCTGCGCGCCAGAACAATGAGGGGAGCAAAAGCCTCCTGTGTGAAGAACGTTGTGAGCACAGTTTTGATCAGTGCGAGTTGAATGCGTGATCCGGCCAAGGTGGTGCCAATGCCGGAACGCCCCTCACCATTGCTGGCGAGAAAGCTTCCAATGCGATGTGCGACCTCCGTCGAGAAACCATAGGCGGCTGCGGGAATGCCGCCCGCGATGGGTTTGCCGAAGACGAGGCCGTCCGGGACGATGTTGTGCTCGCGGGCATAGCCGCCCGGGCCTGTCGACAATGTGTGGGTTTCGTCAAGGATGAGAAGCGTGCCAGTGCTGTGAGTCAGTTCGCGCAGGGTTTCGAGGAAGCCCGGTTGCGGCAACACCATGCCAATATTGGTCATTACGGGTTCGGCGAGTACGCAGGCGACATCTTTGTCTTTCAGCGCTGAAGCGAGTGCCGCCACATCATTGAATTCAACGACCTTGGTGTGGGCGGTGAGGTCACGTGGTTCGCCGACAAGGCCATCGACGATTTTCGGCTTGCCGAGGTCGGCGGTTATGAAAGTGTCATCGACGCAACCGTGGTAGCAATGATTGAAAACGAGGATCTTTTTGCGCCTCGTAATCGCGCGGCACCAGCGGATGACAGCCCGGTTGGCGTCGGAGGCCGTTGCCGTAATCTGCCAGACGGGAAGGCCGAAGCGATGCTCCAGCAATGCGCCAACTGCTACAGCATCTTCCGACGGTAACATGGTGGTGAGTCCACGCGCACCTTGTGTTGTTAGTGTTTGTGCAATTGCTTTTGGTGAATGGCCGAACATGGCACCGGTGTCACCGAGACAGAAATCCGTGTACTGATGACCGTCAACGCTGGTGATTGTCGTGCCATGGGCTTCAGAGACAAAGACTGGAAAGGGAGTGCCCCAATCCACCATCCAATGCATGGGCACACCACGGAGCCAGTTTCTTGCAGATTTTTCGGAAAGTTGTGCCGACGTGGCATTGCGTTGAACATAGCGGGCATTTTCCCGTTCAAGCAGCGCCGCAATGGATTTTTCCGAAATTGTTACACGCAAGATTTCCTCTGTTTGCCATTGACGGTTGCCCTACCTAGCCAGACGGCAGTGGTGAAAGCAACCCCCGGCATTAGCTTACACCCTCACGCAGCAAGTCGTGAATGTGAATGAGGCCCACAGGTTTGCGCGATTGGTCGACGACAAAAACTGCAGTGATGCGCCTGTTGTTGATGAGTTCAATGACTTCCGCTGCGAGCATGTCGCCATGCACTGTGGTGGCGTTTCTTGTCATGATGTCTTCGACTTTGCGCGACATAAAATCCATAGCAAGATTGCGGCGCAAATCACCGTCGGTGATCATGCCGACGAGGACGCCTGCATCGTCAGTAACGCCAAGGCAACCAAATTTTTTCTCAGACAATGTTGGAATGGCGACGGCCAGCAACGTGCCCATTCTGGCCAGTGGAAGCTCTGCGCCACGATGCATGATGTCGTGTGCATGTTTGATCTGGGCGCCGAGCTTTCCACCGGGATGATAGTTGCGGAAATCATCGGCGGAAAATCCCTTGGCTTCCAACAGAGCCATGGCGATTGCATCGCCCAAAGCGAGTTGCAAAAGCGTTGACGTCGTTGGTGCCAAACCATTAGGGCAGGCTTCTTGCGCACTTGGCAATTGCAATACGATATCCGCCGAACGACCCATGGTGCTCGCGGCATTTGCCGTTATTGCGATCATGGGCACCGAAAAGCGGGCGCAATAGTTCAGCATGTCCTTCAACTCCGCCGACTCACCGGAGTTCGACAGCATGATCACAACGTCGTTGGTGGTGATCATGCCAAGGTCGCCGTGACTCGCCTCAGCCGGGTGGACGAAGGATGCCGGCGTTCCGGTCGAGGCTAAGGTGGCAGCGATCTTGCGGGCGATGTGGCCGCTCTTTCCCATGCCCGACACAATCACCCGGCCGGAGGCCGCAAGGATGGCGGCAACGGCTTTGTCCAAAGTGTTTCCCAGAGGACCATCCAGAGCTTTGATCAGGGCGGCCATGCCGCTAGCTTCGATTGTGATGGCGCGGCGGGCGGCAGAAACGGTGGTTGAGGTCATGAATTGGCAATCATTGCAGGAATTGGAACAGACCCTCAATAAACGGTTAACCATAATGCCGCTAGGGTTTTGGAGACATGACGTGTGTTGCGAAAAGTCTGCGAACCCTGTGGATTGCTGCTCTGCTGTGCGGGGCGTCTTCGATGTCCCTTGCCCAACAAGTGGACAATGGGCTGCGGCTTGAAACCACAATGGATGATGTCGTATTGCCACCACCGCCACCGAAATATGCCCGGATTACGATTGGTGATGATGATCCGCTGGTGACCCGCCGCGCCAGAAAAAAAGCTGAAAATCCTTATGCCGCACAAGGGGTGCGCACGGGCGCATTCTTGCTGTATCCCAGCCTTGAAATAGGGTCTGTCGCGGCGAGCAACGTGCGCCATGCTACATCACATCCGAAAGCTGACATCGGGTTACGCCTGCGGCCGACTTTGCGTTTCGAAAGCGACTGGTCGCGCCACAGCCTGACGGGGTCGGCGTCTTTTGATGGTGAGCAGTTTCTCGACAACAACGATATCAAATCAGGTAACGGCAGTGTGCAGGCGGCATTGCGGCTCGACATCCGGCGCACCACGAAGGCCGATATTGACTGGAACTACTCCGCGACCTCGACGGGACTCAACAGCAATGAGCTGCCACTCACGGCCACAGGTTCGCGCTTGGATCAAAGTTTTGGCGCAGCTGCGGCCATCACCCATGATTTTGGTGGCGTCGAGGGCCGGTTGCGCCTCGGTCTCTCGCGCAGACTCTATGGCGACGTGGACCTCACTGGTGGCGGGACCGAAGACAATTCAGACCGTGATTTTACGCAGGTTTCGCTGTCGGCGCGTGTCGGTCTGAAGACGGGTGGCATTCTGCAACCCTATGCGGAAGCTGCCTACGAACCGCGTGTGCATGACAAGAAGATTGACCGCAATGGATTGCGGCGTGACTCGCAAGGATTGCGACTGGCCACAGGTCTTGCCATTGCAGACGATCCGATCTGGACAGGTGACGTGGCGGCCATACTGGAATTGCGCGACTATTCGGATGACAGTCTGGAAACTGTTTTGGCCCCGGGCGTTGCTGCCAATCTGACATGGCGGCCAACGGATTTAACGCGCTTTGAGTTCACCGCGAGCACGAGTCTCGCAGAGGCAGCCTCTGCTGGTGTCAGCGCCACAAAAAACTGGACGATGGGCGTCAAAGCCACCCATTCCTTGCGCGAAAATCTGGACGTCGTTGCAGGTTTGCGCGGCGAGTTCGAAAAGACCAACAGCGACATCGACATCACCACCATCGGCAATGTGGGCGTCAATTGGACCATCAATCCGTTTGTGGTTTTAAGTGCTGGCTATGAAGGTACGTTCTTCAACAGCGCCACGCCCGGCAATGACTATCAAGACCACCGCCTGTTGACGAGTATCATCCTCAGGCGTTGAGATCAGGCTGATTGCGCCACGTCTTGCACGACAGTGGCATCCGTCTCAGTTGGGGCAATCGGCTCATCGCCCTTCAACACACCCAGAATATCCGTCAGGCTTTGCGAAGCGCCCCAGCGCAAAAAGCCGCCGTGGGTTGCAATAGTCTGTTCAAGTGCCAGACGGAAGGCCGGTCCCAGCGTTTCATGCTCCAGGGCAAAGGCAACATTGGCTGACAGGAAACCGATCTTGTCACCGCAGTCATAGCTGATGCCTTGGTATTTGACGCCGTGAAATGGTTGCGTTGCCATCAGGCGGATCATGGCATCGGTAATCTGGATTTCGCCACCTGAACCGGGTTCCTGCTTTTCGATTTCGGCAAAAATTTCGGGCTGCAGGATGTAGCGGCCGGAGATGATGAGATTGGACGGGGCCTGTTCGCGCTGCGGTTTTTCCACCATGCCATTGATGCTGAAATGGTTGTCATGCCAATCCTTGGGCGAGACGATGCCGTAACGGTGGACCTGTTCCCATGCGGTCTCTTCCACAGCCAACACATTGCCGCCGCCACGTTCGTTGTACACATTCACCATCTGCTTCAAACAGCCTGGCTCTGCCTTCATGATCATGTCGGGGAGAAGTACGGCGAAGGGTTCATTGCCGACGAGATGGCGGGCGCACCAGATGGCGTGTCCCAGCCCCAAAGGTTCCTGCTGCCGAGTGAAGCTGGTTTGTCCTGCGGCAGGCAAGTCCTGTTCCAGCATGTCCAGCTCAATCGACTTGCCACGTTTCCGCAGGGTGGACTCCAGCTCATATTGTTTGTCGAAATGATCTTCGATGACAGATTTATTGCGTCCAGTAACAAAGATGAGATGTTCGATGCCTGCTTCGCGTGCTTCATCGACCACAATCTGGATCAGCGGACGGTCCACAACTGTGAGCATTTCTTTGGGCATGGCCTTAGTTGCGGGAAGAAACCGGGTGCCGAGACCAGCAACAGGAAAAATGGCTTTGCGGATGGGACGCTGCATGTTTACCAAACCTTAACTCTGAAAACTGACGGTTGCAGAAGCTTAACAACCTGTGCGAAAAAATCCATTAAAACCGCTATGTTGATTTCGGGTTAAGGGGAAGATGATGGCAGTATTGGTTACGGGCGGTGCGGGTTACATTGGGAGCCACATGGTTCTGGCCTTGACGGATGCTGGCATTGAAACTGTTGTTGTTGACAATCTGACGACGGGGTTCCCCTGGGCCGTTTCACCTGCCGCAAAACTGATCAAGGGCGATATCGGGGACGAAGCGCTGATGCTCGCCGTGATGCGCGAGCACATGATTGATTCTGTTGTGCACTTTGCAGGTTCCATTGTTGTGCCGGATTCGGTGTCAGATCCATTGGGCTACTATCTCAACAACACAGTCAATTCGCGCAGCCTGATGCATTCTGCCGTCAAATCCCAAGTCAAAAACTTCATTTTTTCGTCGACGGCTGCTGTCTATGGGAATCCTCGTGTGTTGCCCGTCACGGAATTGGAACCACCAGCCCCCATCTCGCCCTATGGCACATCGAAATGGATGACGGAGCAGATGCTCAGTGATTCCCACGTGGCCTATGGTTTGAATTATGTGGCGTTGCGTTATTTCAATGTGGCGGGCGCTGATCCCAAAGGACGTTCCGGCCAATCCACACCGCGTGCCAC
>CAXTKL010000028.1:23639-31324 GCA_964244825.1 uncultured Aestuariivirga sp. | reverse complement strand
AAACTGGAGCGGGCGAAGGGATTCGAACCCTCGACCCCGACCTTGGCAAGGTCGTGCTCTACCCCTGAGCTACGCCCGCTTGGCGTTTCCCTGGAGCATCGGGTATCCGCCCCGGGAACGCCGCCTTATTGCCTAATCCAAAATCAAATGCAATAGCTTCGCGGCGAAGAAAATCATGTCTATGATAACAGGTGCTTAACCATGCCAGCCAGCCGCGCGGAGCTGTTCCAGCGCTTGACCGACCTCGGGATTGAAACCCGGACACTGGACCACGCCCCGGTCTTTACCGTGGACGAAGCCAAACAGGTCCATGACGATATGCCCGGTGGACATTGCAAGAACCTGTTCTGCAAGGACGAGAAGGGTGTGCTCTGGCTCATCGTGGCCCTGGACGATGCCGTCATTAACCTGAAGGCAGCGCCCGCCAAAATCGGGTCAAAACGTCTCACTTTCGGCAAGCCCGACCTGCTGATGGAAGTGTTGGGCCTTGAACCGGGCTCCGTTACACCCTTTGGCCTGATCAATGATAAAACCGCACGCACAAACGTGATTCTCGATGAAGCCATGATGCAACTGCCAGTGCTGAATTTTCACCCTCTGAAGAATGATGCCACGACAGCCATCGCCACAAAAGACTTGCTGACGTTCATCACGTCCTGCGGCCATGCGCCCCGGGTGGTGGCCGTCAGCGATCCATGACCTTGCATCACACCCTGCCGAAGCCCATTTAACTGACACAATCACCCCTTTGAATTGAACACACCATGTTGAACATGACCGCCCCCAAATCCCTGATCAAAGATGCAACCGACGCCTCCTTCGTTGTGGACGTCATGGAAGCCTCAAAGCAGCAGCCTGTGCTGGTGGACTTCTGGGCCCCCTGGTGTGGCCCCTGCAAGCAGATGACACCCATCATTGAAAAAGTGGTGAACGAAAACAACGGCAAGGTGAAACTTGTCAAGGTCAACATTGACGAAAACCCGCAATATGCGGGCCAACTCCGGGTGCAATCCATTCCCGCCGTCTTCGCCTTTGTTGATGGCCGCCCGGTTGATGGTTTCATGGGCGCACTTCCAGAATCGCAAATCCGCCAGTTCATTTCCCGCCTCAGCAAGATGGGTGGACTTGCCGAACAGATCGCGGAAGTGCTGGGCATGGCGCGCACAGCCTATGAGAAAAAGGAATACGATGCCGTGCTGGACATGGCCACGCAAATTCTGGGCGCTGACCCGGCACAAGCCGAAGCCTGGGCCTTGAAGGCCCGGGCTGAAATGGAAACAGACCAGCTTGAAGCCGCAACGGCCACCTTGGCCGCAGTGCCCGAAGGCAAGCAGAATGACGCCCATATCATCAGTGCCAGGGCAGCACTTGATCTCCTGCTTAATCCCGTCGATACCAGCGGCATCACCACACTCGAAAAGAAAATTGCAGAAAATCCACTGGATCACGCGGCCCGCGTCGAACTTGCCGTCTTGCTCAATGGCAGCAACCGCCGCGAAGACGCCATCGACCAGTTGATCCATGTCATCCGCAAGGATCGTACCTGGAATGAAGATGGGGCGCGAAAGCAACTGGTGCAATTCTTCGAAGCCTGGGGGCCGAAAGACGAGATGACGCTGCTCGGCCGCCGCAAACTCTCATCCGTGCTGTTCTCGTGAGGTCACATGAAACGCTATCACACCATCGCTGAACTGCCGGACGTGCTGCCCGTCTTCCCGTTGTCGGGTGCATTGCTCCTGCCGCGCGCAGATTTACCCCTGAACATTTTCGAAGACCGGTACCTTCGGATGTTCAATACCGCACTTTCCACCCATCGGCTTGTCGGCATGATCCAGCCCGAGCCCAGCGAAGATAATGACAACCCGGCTTTGTCACGCATCGGCTGTGCGGGCCGCATCACTTCACTCACTGAAACCGAAGACAACCGCCTGCTGGTCAATCTCAGCGGCATTTGCCGTTTTGAGGTCGTGGAAGAAGAACAGGTCAAGACACCGTGGCGCACATGCAAGGTCACCTACGACGGCTTTGCCGCCGACCTGGTCACCGACAATCAGGCCCGTAGCGTCAACCGCGACGCCTTGATCAAAGCCTTCCGTCAATATCTCGAAGCCAACAACATGTCCGCCAATTGGGATGAGGTAGAAAAAGTTTCAACCGAAAATCTGGTGAACACACTCTCGCAAATGGCACCTTACCCCGCACTGGAAAAGCAGGCCCTGCTGGAAGCCCCTGACCTCAAGTCCCGCGCCGAGATGTTGATCGCGCTCACGGAACTGGCATTGGCCCGGCAATCCAACGGCAACGCAAAGACCCTGCAATGAGCAATGCGATGTGTGATGCCAAGCTGCTGGCCCTGCTGGTGTGCCCGGTCACTAAGACGCGGCTGGTCTATGACACTGAAAAACAGGAATTGATCAGCCGGGTCGCAGGGCTGGCCTTTCCCATCCGCGACGGCATTCCCATCATGCTGGCCGAAGAAGCCCGGGAACTTGACGCGTGAGCGACGTCTGGCCCACGGAACTCCGCATCAGGGACAATGGCCGCAATTTTGAAATGCAGCTGGAGTCAGGAGAAGGACTCTTAATTCCGGCGGAGTTGCTCCGCGTTGAAAGCCCGTCCGCCGAAGTCAAAGGCCACGGTCCCGGCCAGGAAACCCTGGTCTGGGGCAAACGCAACGTGCTGATCATGAAGGCTGACCCCGTGGGCAATTACGCCGTGCGTCTGCACTTCAACGACGGCCATGACACCGGACTGTTCACCTGGGGATATTTGGTCGAGTTGGGACGCAATCAGGGTGAGAAAATGTTGGCCTATGAGGAAAAATTGAAAGCGGCTGGCCTGCAGCGTTAGGCGGCCCGCACCCTTGACTGCCGCACCATTCGTGCCAGGCTGAGCAGGCAGCGTCCTGTGATCGCATCGCCCAGGTCAGCCATTTGCCGCGATTGCAGGATGGCCTGCTGCACCGCCACCTGCATGCGCCCCAGATCATCGCCCGGCAACACCCGCAAGGCCCGGCCGGCTGCAGCCAGTTGTGCGCCGAAGAACGGCGGCTTTGCAGCGCGGCTGGCACTGTCTAGATCAACCCCCCTTGCCCGCGCAGCGCTGACGTTTTCGAGACGTGCCAGATACATCTGCAACATGATCAACACCGACTTTGCATCACCCGACAAGATCATCGATGCGAACATGCGGTCAGTCCTTTCCAGATCACCATCCAGCACCGCAGCAATCAGGCCATCCGCCTCGAATTCAGCCTGATCTCCGCACACTGCTTCAACATCTTCAATCGAAACCGTCTTGTTGGGGTGGCAATAGAGGGCAAGTTTCTCCGCCTCACCCACCAACACGGTCCGGTCCGATCCGCACAGATCAACAAAACGCTCGGCAGCTCCATCAGCAAAACCCATGCCGTGGCCGCGCAAAACCGTCTGTACACGGAGCACCAACGCTCCACCCGTTTCTTCATAAAAACCCACCGTTGCGAAAAGCGGGTTGGCTTCCGCCGCAGCTCTCAGCTTTGAACCCTTTTTCAGTGAACCGGCAACCAGCACCACAAAATTTCCAAGCGAGCGCGCGCCGAGAACAGACTGGACCTGGGAGAGATGATGTTCATCCACACCCGCAACCACGATCAGCCGGCGGTCCCCCAGAAGTGACATGGAGCGGAATGCATCATCCAGCACTGCCGGGTCAGACTTGAAGCCGGACGCATCCATCCGCAGCGGCTCTTCTCCATCCGGCATGGCTGCAATCACTTGCCTGACAGCAGCCGAAATTGCCGGTTCATCATTGCCGAACAGCAACAGGCCGTTAAAACCTGCATGCTTCTTCTTCAGAAAGTCGGCGAGGTCACTCTCCCGCAAAACAGCCATGGCAAATCAGTTTTGGGAAGAGAAAAATGCTGCCAGACGCAAGCGCACATCTTCTGCCACGTCCCGTGCTGCCCGCTCCCGCGCATTCTCGGCAGCCTGCAAATCGGCAATGGGCTGTTCCACCGTATCGTAGGAAACATTGGAGAAACTCGCACCCGACGACACGGTTTCGCCCGACTTGGCATTTGCGAGCTCATATTTGATCTTCAGATTGTAGCGGTAGCGCTTCAGCTTCTGCGTTGCCCGCGAAGAGATTTCAAGCGTCTTTTCCTCCGGCACCATGCGCAGGATATAGCTGGAAGCGCCCGTATTGCCGAATGACGAGATCAGGTTGTTGCGGACAATCTGCCCGGCCCGGCTCTTCTGCTCATCCACAGCAATGCCCGACAGGGCCACGGCAACGCCCTTGCCATCAGCCTGCGTCCCATACAGCGGACGCGCATTGCAGCCCGCCAGAATGAGACCGGCAATGAGAAGGGCAGCGGTTGTCAGTTTGCGCATACGATGTTGACGATCCTGTCTGGAACCACAATGAACTTGGCAACGGGCTTGCCGTCAAGGGCGCGTTTCACCCCCTCCAGCGCCAGCACCATAGGCTCCAAAACCTCTTTGGTCGAGCCTTTCGGCACACGGATTTCATCACGGCGTTTGCCATTGACCTGAATGCCCAGGGTCACATGGTCATCCACCAGCAATGCCGCTTCTGCTTTCGGCCAGGGCGTATCAACCACCGTCGTTGCATGACCCAGCACCGCCCAGCATTCTTCCGCCAGATGCGGCATCATCGGCGCCATCAGCAACACCAGCGCATCCGCCGCCTCACGCACGGCGCTATCATGCGCCGTCAGCCCCGCCTGCAGTGCATTCGACAATTCATAAATCCGCGCAATAGCCCGGTTGAAGCGCAGATTCTCGAGATCATCCGTGACAGCCGCAATCGCCTTGTGCGCGGACCGCCGCAAGTCCGTAACAGCGTGATTGCCTACAGCATGTGATGCCGCATCATTCACCAACCGCCAGATCCGCTGTACAAAGCGCCACGACGCTTCGGCCCCCGCTGACGTCCATTCAA
Organism: uncultured Aestuariivirga sp.; assembly: GCA_964244825.1. Taxonomy (GTDB): domain Bacteria; phylum Pseudomonadota; class Alphaproteobacteria; order Rhizobiales; family Aestuariivirgaceae; genus Aestuariivirga. The sequence continues at coordinate 26,380 of CAXTKL010000028.1, read as the reverse complement.
TGTCCCGCTCCGGTGGCGTATCCGACAGCATGAACCAGCGTGCCGTATCCGCCCCATAGGTTTCGATGATGGTGTCTGGGTCCACAACATTGCGTTTGGACTTCGACATCTTTTCAACGCCGCCGACCTCAAGCACCTCACCCGTCATGGCATGCACCCAGGCCCCATCCTTTTCCATCGCATCGGAAGGCAGCACCCACTCTCCCCCCAGTGTCCGGAAGGTTTCGTGGATCACCATGCCCTGCGTGAACAAGGCCTTGAATGGCTCATCCATGGCAAGATGCCCCGTCACCCCCATGGCGCGGGCATAGAAGCGCGAATAGAGCAAATGCAGAATTGCATGCTCCACACCGCCAATATACTGGTCAACCCCCATCCAGTATTTCGCCGCCGCCGCATCCACAGGCACATCGGCGTGTGGCGAACAGAAGCGTGCGTAATACCAGGACGAGTCAATGAATGTGTCAAACGTATCGGTTTCCCGCGTCGCCTTGCCACCACACTGCGGACAGTCAACATGCCGCCACGTCGGATGATGCAGCAGCGGATTACCCGGTTTGTCGAAGGTCACATCCTCCGGCAATTCCACTGGCAAATTCTTCTTCGGCACCGGAACAATACCGCAGGTCTCGCAATGGATGATCGGGATCGGGCAACCCCAATAGCGCTGCCGCGACACGCCCCAGTCCCGCAAACGGAAATTCACCTTGCGCGTGCCGATGCCCGCCGCTTCCATGCGCCGTGCGACCTCTTCCTTCGCTGCTGTCACGGTCATGCCATTGAGGAAATCCGAATTCACCAGCACAGCCTCTTCGCCATCCTTTTCAAGGTAAGGCTTGTCACCCAACACCGGAGCAACAGCTTTCGGTGCCACCACGGGCAAAATCGGCAGATGATATTTTGTGGCAAAATCCCAGTCGCGCTGGTCATGGCCGGGGCAACCAAAAATCGCCCCCTCGCCATAGCCCATCAACACGAAATTGGCGGCATAGACAGGCAGGCGCCTTGACGCGTCAAACGGATGCCGCGCGTAGATTCCGAGCGCATAACCCTTCTTCTCCGCCCGCTCGATGTTTTCTTCAGACGTGCCCAAAGCTGCAACGTCCTTGCGGAATGACTCAAGCCCGGAATCACTTTCCGCCTTGGCCTTGGCCAAAGGATGGTCTGCCGACACCGCACAGAAACTCGCTCCAAAAATCGTGTCATGCCGCGTGGTATAAACCGTCAGGCCTTCAGGCATCAGATTGCCCGCTTCATCTTCCAGCTCAAACGTGAATCGCATGCCCTCGGAACGGCCAATCCAGTTCTTCTGCATCAACCGCACTTTTTCAGGCCACGTCTCAAGACCATCAAGTGCTGACAACAACTCCGGCGCAAAGGCAGTGATCTTCAAAAACCACTGCGCCAGCTCGCGCTTTTCAACAGGCGCACCCGAGCGCCAACCCTTGCCGTCAATCACCTGCTCATTGGCGAGAACCGTCATATCCACAGGGTCCCAATTGACCTGGGACACACGCCGTTCAACCAGACCCGCCTTCATGAAATCAATGAACATCGCCTGCTCATGGCGATAGTAGGAGGGATCACAGGTCGCAATTTCCCGCGACCAGTCAATGGCCAGCCCCATGTTCTTGAGCTGCGCCTTCATGCTCGCGATGTTGTCATAGGTCCATCCCTTGGGGTGAATGCCACGCTCGATGGCGGCATTTTCCGCCGGCATGCCAAAGGCGTCCCAGCCCATGGGGTGCAGAACATTGTAACCCGCCGCCCGCCTGAAGCGCGCAATCACATCGCCCATGGTGTAATTGCGCACATGCCCCATGTGGATGCGGCCGGAAGGATAGGGAAACATTTCCAGCACATAGTATTTGGGCCGCGAGGCGTCTTCCGTCGCCTCGAAGCAACGGTGCTCCGTCCACCACGCCTGCCACTTCGGCTCTGCGGTGCGGTGATTGTAGCGTTCTACAGGGGAAACAGGTGTCGTCATGGGGTCAGTCCCTTAACCGTCCTTGAATTGCCCTGCAAGCATGGCCATAAGCCGCAAGACCATGACCGTGCTTGAAAACTACCGCGCTATCCAGTCCGCCATCGCGGCGATCAAGGCCGATGTGACGCTGGTTGCCGTCTCCAAGACCTACGACGCCGAACACATTCGTCCCGTGCTGGAAGCGGGTCACCGCGTCTTCGGTGAAAACCGTGTGCAAGAAGCGAGGCAGAAATGGCCATCCTTGCGCCACCAGTACCAAGGTCTTGAACTTCATCTCATCGGTCCCCTGCAAAGCAACAAGGCCGCCGAAGCCGTAGCACTTTTCGATGTCATTCAAACCGTCGACCGCCCCAAGATCGCCGAAGCCATCGCCAGCGAAATCCATAAGCAGGCCAAGCCCATGCGCCTCTATGTCCAGGTCAACACGGGGCGCGAGGCGCAAAAGGCCGGGGTATTGCCGGAGGACCTGGCCGCCATACTGAGCCTGATGCGAAACACGCTCAGCCTCACCGTGGAGGGCCTCATGTGCATTCCCCCGGTTGATGCGCCAGCAAAACTCCACTTCGCCATGCTGCGTGCAATGGCAAACCAGAATGCCATAGCCAAACGCTCCATGGGCATGAGCGGCGACTTTGCCGAAGCCATTGCCGAAGGTGCCACCCATGTCCGCGTGGGCAGTGCCATTTTTGGGGCGCGTGACTACAGCACACCCTGACCCGGCCATACCACCAGTCTGACCTTGCGTCCGCAGAGT
>CAXTKL010000028.1:0-23539 GCA_964244825.1 uncultured Aestuariivirga sp. | reverse complement strand
CTACAGCACACCCTGACCCGGCCATACCACCAGTCTGACCTTGCGTCCGCAGAGTGAGAGAATCTTTCGCATATCCGCCTTCGAAACCGCCACACAACCCGCCGTCACGCGGGATCCCTCCCGGATCAGGTGAAAGAAAATCGCACTTCCCGCCCCCTGCACCCGGGGCCGTTCATTGTGGCTGGTGGCAAATACCACATCATAGGCCTCATCCCCACGCCACATGCTTTCATGGCCGTGGCGGAACGGCAGCCTGACATGCCGGTTGTAAAAGCCTGAACCCGGCACCTCGCACCAGCCATCATTCCGGCGCAGAACCCTCATTCCCATTGCCGCAGCGGGATTGCGCAGCCGGTCAGCCCGGTAGAAACCCTGCCGCAACAAAAAAGTCCCGACAGGCGTCTTGCCATCGCCCTCCCGCTTCAGATGTGTGCGTCCATTCCGCCCGATGATGCAGGCAAACACCAGTGCCCCCACATGCAACCGCCCCGCCACCTGTGTTTCCGCCCTCGCGCGGACGTGAAGATGTGTTACCATTTCGCTCACGCCTTGTTGTGTTGAGTCTTGTATCTACATACCGCAAAGGGTCAGCAACCAGAACCACGGAGAGCCCATGTCTGCCAAAAAGAAAATCCTGATCGTGGATGACGATGACATGCTGCGTGGCACACTGATGGAGCAGTTGTCCCTGCATGACGAATTTATTGTCAATGATGCGGCAACCGCCACCATCGGCGTCAAGGCCCTGAAGCAAGATGCCGCTGACCTTGTGATCCTCGACGTCAATTTGCCGGATATGGATGGCCGCGAGGCCTGCAAGATCATGCGCCGCAATGGCTACAAGGGGCCCGTGATCATGCTCACGGCCCAGGGCTCAGATTCCGACATGATCCTCGGCCTGGATTCAGGCGCCAATGACTACGTGGTGAAGCCCTTCCGCTTTGCCGTTCTCCTGGCCCGCATCCGTTCGCAGTTGCGCCAGCATGAACATTCGGAAGACGCGGTGTTTCGTGTCGGTCCCTACACCTTCAAGCCTGCACAGAAACTGTTGTTGCGCGAAGACAACAAGAAGGTCCGCCTGACGGAAAAGGAAACCGCCATCATCAAGTTCCTTTACCGCTCAGGCGAGCAGAGCGTTTCGCGCGATACACTGTTGGCGGATGTCTGGGGCTACAACGCGGGCGTTTCAACCCATACCCTCGAAACCCACATTTACCGCCTGCGCCAGAAAATCGAGCGGGATCCGTCCCATTCCGAGATTCTGGTCACCGAAGGTGGTGGCTATCGCCTGATCCCGTGATTCGCCACATCACTTGATTCGCAACATCAATCGCTGCCAAAAGGCCGGAAGGCGGGTTGGGGCTATTCTGCGAATCAGCAGGTGGTCCAGAACAGGGGACTGACAGGGCTTGAGCGTTCGGGCAGACGCAGAATCATTGCGGCAAATTCCGCTGTTCCGGAATTGCGAAGCCGTGCCCTTGCAGGTCATGGCCTTTGCCGCCGAGCGCCAGAATTTCGCCAAGGGCCAGACCATCATCAAGCAGGGCAGTGATGCAACAGCAGCCTATTTCCTGCTGAATGGTTCCGCCGACTTGCAACAAGGCAAAAGCATGGTTGGACAGGCCCAGCCAGGTGCCCTTCTGGGGGAACTCGCCATGCTGGGTGGCTCTGCCTATTCCCTCACCGCCACCGCTGCAGAACCCGTGTCAACCGTGCGCATCGACAATGCCCTGTTCCTGCGTGTGGCCAGCGAATATCCGGAATTTGGCCGTGCCGTTCTTGAGGCCCTGTCGGAAAAACTGGGCAATTCCGTCCGCGAACTCGACACCGTCCGCAACCTCCTCACCAAGGCCCGAAGTTTTTCGAATCTCTAAACCCTGAACGTCGCCAGCACCGGCACATGGTCCGAGGGCTGCACCCAGCCGCGCGCGTCTTTCAGCACCTGAATGCCCGTGCTGCGATCAGCAAAATCGCCCGTGGCCCAGACGTGGTCCAGCCTGCGGCCCCGGTTCGCCAAGGCCCAGTCCTTCGCCCTGTAACTCCACCATGTGTAAAGCTTCTCCGTTTCGGGAACATGCTTGCGCATCACGTCATGCCAGCCACCAGCAGCCATCACCTCATTCATGCGCCTGCGTTCGAGCGGTGTATGACTCACGACCTTTTTCAGATCTTTCGAAGACCACACATCATGTTCCATGGGCGCAATATTGAGGTCCCCCACAACCACGGCATCCATATCCGCATGCCGCGCATCGGCCTTCGACCAGGCCTCCATTTCGTCAAGAAATTTCAGCTTGTGATCAAACTTCTCGTTGATGGCCGGGTCCGGTTCATCGCCGCCCGCAGGCACATAGAAGTTATGCAGCACGAAGGGTGTGGGCTTCTGGAACACGGCTGCAATATGCCTGCAATCATCCTTGCCACAGAAGGATTTGGAATGGGACGTTTCAAACGGAATGCGCGAAACGATGGCAACCCCGTGATAGCCCTTCTGGCCAAATTCGGCGATGTGGCCGTAGCCAAGCTCTTTCAATGGGGCTGACGGAAACTGTCCCTGCGGGCATTTGGTTTCCTGCAAACACAGGATATCAGGTGCGTGATCTTTCAGAACCCGCACCACGCTGTCAATGCGCAAGCGCACCGAGTTGATGTTCCAGGTGGCAAGGGTCAGGCTTTTGGACTTGGGCATCAGCCTTCATGGCATGATTAAGCCGCAGACCTCAAGCCCATTGCCCCAATCAGTTGCGGTTTTCCCGGTTGATGGTGACGGTAAACAGCTTGGGATTGATTTTCACGTTCTTCTCAAGATTGGCCAGTTCCACCGTGGTACGCTGGCCCTTGCCATCAATGATGATCCATTGTTGCAGAATGTTTTGTGTCTCATCGAACACCAAAACGATCTGGCCGGGAATGCTGCCCTTCTTGTCGGACAGTGCAATGGTGGTAATGCCGCCATTTTGCTCAAAACTCACCACATCGACTTCCTTCAAGAGGTCAAGTTGATTCGACACAAGCAATCGCATGGGCGTTTTAGACAGGGGAAACTGGTCACCCTTGTCCATTTTCTTGTTGGTCAGCGTCAACCATTTTCCGTCAGACGCCATGATATAGGGTGTGGGTGGTTCCACCTCGAAACGCATTTTGCCGGGCTTGGCGATATAGAACACGCCCTTGGCCGTCCGGCCCCGGGGCGAGGTCTGCACGAGTTCGCCACGCATGGTCTGGAAGCTGTTGAAATACGCATTGATCTTGCCAACAGACGCCTGGATGTCCGGGGTAACGGCCATTGCCTGCATCTTCGCAGCAAAAGCTCCGGTTCCGCCCAACGGCAACAAAACCAACCCGGTCATCAAAACTGCGGCGCGTAACATCAACTTCAACATCTCATATCCTCTCAACTTCTGGAATGCATATAGGAAAACACTCTGGCAACAATAAGGCGGCTGAATTATAATCGCGCACTATCTCCTGGCACCAGAATATCACGCTTGCCCGCAGCATTGGTGCCGGAAATCACACCTTCTTTTTCCATCCGTTCAATCAGGCTGGCCGCCTTGTTATAGCCGATTTGCAAGCGCCGCTGCACATAGGATGTCGACACTTTCTTGTCGCGCAGGACAACAGCCACGGCCTGATCATAAAGGCTGTCGCCTGACGATCCACCTTCGGCACCAGCAATCGGTTCATCACCATAATCTTCATCTGCCTCCTCTGTCACCGCATCCACATAGTCAGGCGCACCCTGCACCTTCAAATGCTTCACAATGGCTTCAACCTCGGCATCGGATACAAACGGTCCGTGCAAGCGCGAGATACGTCCGCCCCCTGCCATGTATAGCATGTCACCCTGACCCAACAATTGCTCCGCACCCATTTCACCCAGAATGGTGCGGCTGTCGATCTTCGACGTCACCTGGAATGAAATTCGCGTCGGGAAATTGGCTTTGATGGTACCCGTGATCACGTCGACAGAAGGCCGCTGTGTGGCCATGATGACGTGAATACCCGCCGCACGTGCCATTTGTGCCAGGCGCTGCACGGCACCTTCAATATCCTTGCCCGCCACCATCATCAGGTCGGCCATTTCGTCGATGATCACCACGATGTAGGGCATCAGGCTGGTGTCCATATCCTCCTGCTCATAGGTGGGCTCACCGGTTTCGGCATCAAATCCTGTTTGTACAGTGCGCGTGAGTTTTTCGCCTTTCTCCAGCAGTTGCGCCACCCGGGTGTTGTAGCCATCGACATTGCGAACACCCGTCTTCGACATTTTCTTGTAGCGCTCTTCCATTTCCCGCACGGCCCATTTCAGCGCCACCACTGCCTTTTTCGGATCAGTCACCACGGGAGCCAGCAGATGCGGAATTCCTTCGTACACGGACAATTCCAGCATCTTCGGATCGATCATGATCAGCTTGCAGCGGTCTGGCGGCAGCCGGTAGAGCAGCGACAGGATGAGCGTGTTGATACCTACGGATTTGCCGGACCCCGTTGTACCGGCAATCAGCAGATGCGGCATACGCGCCAGATCCGCATAGATCGGCTCGCCGCCAATGTTCTTGCCGAGTGCTACTTGCAAATGCCCGGAGGAGTTGACAAAGTTTTCGGTCTGGAACATTTCGCGGAGATAAACGGTTTCACGTTTGGCGTTCGGCAATTCAATACCGATGGCGTTGCGACCCTGCACCACGGCCACGCGGGCCGAGATGGCGCTCATGGAACGGGCAATATCATCGGCCAGGGAAATCACGCGCGACGATTTGATGCCGGGCGCTGGCTCAAGTTCATAGAGTGTCACAACCGGGCCGGGCTTCACTGCAACGATCTGCCCCTTGACGCCAAAATCCTCCAGCACGCCTTCGAGCGCACGCGCATTTTCTTCCAGCTGATCCGCCGAAAGATCACTGCCCCGCGCCGTCTTTTTCGGCTCCGACAACAGTCCGAGATCGGGCAATTCAAACGCATTGATCGACTTGGTCTTGCGGGCGCGAGCAGGTGGTGGTGCTTTCCGGATGGCCTGTGGAGCAGGTGTTTCATCGGCATCGTCAAATGCATCCGTGGCATGAAAGTCAGCAGCCGCCTCTTCGGGGCCCGAAGTTTCAACTCTCAACTTTCCTCGCACAAGACTTTTCACTGGTTTGATGCTGCCGACAATATCCTCATCCGCACCGCCACTGACCAGTCTTGGTTTTTGTATCTTCGATCCCAGGAACGGAATCCGGATGCGCGGCGCGGAAATGTTCGCGAGACGGTACAGCAGACTGGAAACCGCCGCACCAGCCGCATTGCGCGAACCAATCAGGGCCTCCGTCGCGGCCTCCCGCGTGACGTTGATGCTTTTGAGAACAAGGTAAATACTGGTAAAGAAGGTCAAGACACCAACAATGAGCGTGGCGAACAGACCCTTGGTGAGCATGGCCAACAGCGAAATCATGGCGCCTGCAAGCACGTCCCCCACCTGCCCGCCATAGCCCGCTGCGATCGGCCAGGCATCCAGTTGTGGCAGTGAGGAGAAGAAGCAGCATGTCGTGACTGTCGCCGCCAGCCACGTGGCAAGCCGCCATTTCATGCCGGGCAACTGGTCCTGCGCCAGCAATTTCAGCGCCCATGACAGCGGAATGAACAGAAAGGCCAGTGTGCCCAGACCCAGCAAGGACAAAAGCTGGTCCGCCACAATCGCACCCGGCACGCCCAGCAGGTTTTTGGGCAGTAGGTCGGTTGCATTGTTCAGGGATGGATCAACAGCAGACCAGGTAGCAAGGGACACTGCGCAAAGGCCTGAGATTGCAATGATCAGCAGTCCCAGCAGTTCCCGCGCCCGGCGGCGGAAGAAGCGGCGCATGCCAGCGGGAATCGCACCATCATCGGTATCATAGGTATCATGCACGGCCATGGCATTCTCCGGGACCCGCCACACGCGGCGGGCCATAACAAATGGTTAACACCACTTTGCCCGGATCATGGTTAAGACCTGCTTAACCCGCAGAATTTTTCCACGGCATGGCCGCAAAAAAATGCCTCCCCCTTGCGGGAGAGGCACAAGTTTGCGGGGAGGAAATTTACGAGAAGGCGCGCTCACCATGTGACGACAGGTCAAGACCTTCACGCTCGGCCTGTTCATCAACACGCAAGCCCACGGTGACCTTGCAGATGAGGCAGGCGATAACGCTGACGACGGCAGACAGAACAATCGCGGTGACCACGCCATAGATCTGCGAAGTCATTTGTCCGCCAAAGGAATATTCCGCCACCTTGGACGACGTATCCATGGCCACATAGTCCGTGACGCCAGTACCCTGCCAGCCTCCGGTCCAGTTCGGATTGACGAACACGCCCGTCAGCAATGCACCGACGATGCCGCCAATGCCATGCACGCCAAAGACGTCGAGGGCATCGTCATACCCAAGTTTGGCTTTCAGCCAGACCACAGCAGCCAGACAGATGAAGCCTGCCAAGGCACCGATGACGATGGCCGACATCGGACCCACCCAGCCGCAGGCGGGCGTGATGGCCACAAGACCAGCCACCATGCCTGACGCAGCACCCAGGAACGAGGCATGGCCACGGGTGAACCATTCACCCATTGACCAGGCCAATGTTGCGGCTGCCGCACCGAGGATTGAGTTGACGAGCACGAGGGCCGTCAATCCATTGGCCTCAAGGTTGGACCCGGCGTTAAAGCCGAACCAGCCGATCAGCAACATGCCCGTCCCGATACCTGTTGTGGTGAGGTTGTGCGGTGCCATGGCTTCCTTGCCAAGGCCCACGCGCTTGCCCAGCATGATGGCGCAGACAAGACCTGCAACACCCGCATTGATATGCACGACGGAACCACCGGCAAAGTCGAGCGCACCCTGGTTGAACAGCCAGCCATTGGCAGCACTGGCGGCGGTACCATAGTCCTTGAGAACCGCAGCTTTCGCCGGATCATCAACAGCGGCAGCAAGCTTGGCGAGGAAGTCGGTCGCAGCCGCATCGCCCACACAGGCTTTTACCGTATCAATGGCGGCAGCACTCAAAGTGTAGCAATCAGGTCCAGCCCACCACCACACCATATGTGCCATGGGCAGATAGGAGAAGGTGAACCAGATTGTCATGAACAGCAGCACGGCTGAAAATTTCATGCGCTCGGCAAAAGCCCCGACAATCAGCGCCGGTGTAATGGCAGCGAAGGTGAGCTGGAAGGCCATGTAGAGATATTCAGGAATATAGGTTTCCTTCGAGAAGGTGGCCGCCATGGTGGAGGTGGTCACGCCATTCATGAAGATCTTGTCAAAGGACCCGATGAAGCCGTTGCCGTTGGTGAAGGCCAGTGAATAGCCATAAAGCGTCCACAGCACAGCCAAAAGGCTGAACACCACAAACACCTGCATGAGCACGGAGAGAACGTTTTTCGACCGCACCAGACCACCATAAAACATGGCAAGGCCCGGAACCGTCATGAACACAACGAGTGCAGTGGCAACCAGCATCCAGGCGGTATCACCCTTGTTGATGGAAGCAGCCGCCCAGGCGCTTTGCGCGGGCATCAGGGCTGTGGCGAGGAGGCCTGCAGCAGCGAGGCCCAATTTGGTCCTCAGGATGTCTTTGACAGACATGAAAGTGTTCCTTTCTATGGGTGGATCAAAGCGCCGCCGTGCCGGTTTCACCGGTGCGGACGCGGACAGCGAGTTCAAGGGGCAGCACGAAAATCTTGCCGTCACCGATTTGCCCGGTCTGGGCCGCGATCTGGATGGCTTCGATGGCGCGGTCAGCCAAGGGGCTTTCAACGGCAACTTCGATTTTGACTTTCGGCACAAAACTCACGGCATATTCTGCCCCCCGGTAGAATTCCGTGTGGCCGCGCTGGCGGCCATGGCCTTTGACTTCCGTGACTGTGATGCCTTGAATGCCCAGAGCCCCCAGTGCTTCGCGCACCTGCTCCAGCTTGAATGGTTTGATAATGGCAATGATGTACTTCATACGGTCCCCTTGCGTTAACCTGCGGTTAGTAAATCAAGAGTCGTGCCATTTCAGCGGTTCTGGCTACGTCGTTGAAAGAAAAGGAATTATGGTGCGGTTGTCGCGCGAATATGGCGCTCATGCGTTCAAATAATGCCTAAAATATAGGCAGTGATTAAAATATGGTCAGCCAAAGGGCGACAATTCGCTGGATTGGCCAACCGGGGCTTTCCGCCTAATTTCAAAGCCATGAACAAAACCGACATCATCATACTGGGAGCCGGGCTGAACGGGCTAGGCCTGGCCCTGGCCTTGGGCGGCCGCAAGTTGCCGCGCCCCTTCAACATCACAGTGCTGGACGCCCGCGACCCCCAGCGCATTCCAGCTGATTCACGCGGCACCGCAATCACCCAGGCCACCCAGAACATGTTTTCAGCCTTGGGCGTATGGAAAAACCTCGCACCTCATTCCGCTGACATGCGCGATATCATTGTCACGAATGCTGCTGGCTCGCATCAGGGCAGGCCATCTTTGTTGTCGTTTACGACGGGGAGCGAAGACAAGGCAGCGGCGGCCATTGTTGAAAACGCTCAATTGCATGCGGCCCTTCTGGAAGAAGCGAAGCAATCACCCCACATCACATTGCAGGGTGGCTTTGCGTTTTCCGATCTGTTGCTTACACCAGGCAAAGTTGAACTTGTCGCCATGGGGGGTGAAACGGTATCCGCAAGCTTGCTGGTGGCTGCTGACGGACGCAATTCAGCTGTGCGCCAACATCTCGGCATCAAGGTGACGCAACATGATTACGGTCAGACGGCCTTAAGTTTTTCAATCCGTCACAGCCTGCCGCACCACAATTTGGCCGAAGAACATTTTTCTCCCGACGGAGTTTTTGCGGTCTTGCCGCTTCCCGGACATCGCTGTTCAATCGTCTGGGGCACAACGCCCAGCGAAGCAACGCGAATGATGGCGTTGAATGAACCTGACTTTGCAACTGAACTTCAGCTCAAGATGGGAGACCGCTTGGGTCTGGTTCAGGCAGAGGGAAAACGCGGTGCCTATCCGCTGGTCAAGCAGATTGCGGACAGTATCATTGCACCACGGGTGGCCCTGCTCGGTGATGCGGCCCATGCCATTCATCCTCTGGCTGGGCTCGGTTTGAATCTCGGTTTCAAGGATGCAGCAGCCCTTGCGGATTGTGTGATGCAGGCTGCATTGCGCGGTGAAGACGTGGGTGGTGCCGCCGTGTTGGAGCGCTACCAGACTGCCCGACGCTTCGACACCACCATGACTTCATTGGCAATGGACGCAATGAATGCGCTTTTCGTCAATGACAATCCCGTGCTGTCGCCGCTGCGCTCAGCGGGTTTGAAACTGGTGGACCGGCTCCCCGCAGCAAAATCATTTTTCATGCAGCAGGCCTCTGGCCTCTCGCAAAACAACCCCCGGCTGATGCGGGGACTGTTGCCGGGTTAGTGCCCTTTGCTCAGCCGGTGCGCAATCAGTTCCAGTTGCTCCAGGGTTTTATAACTCACCACCAGACTGCCCGAAGGTCCCTTGTGCTGGATGGCAACGGTCAGGCCAAGGGCGGCTGACACGGATCTTTCGAGCGCACGCGTATCGGCATCTTTTTCCGCCATCGTTTTTTTGCCCTGGGGTTTTGCCGCTTGCACCCGGGTCAGGTCTTCTGCCTGTCGCACCGACAATCCAAGCTTGATGATCTGTTCCGCCAGGTCCTGCGGATTCTCTGTCGCGACGATGGCCCGTGCATGACCAGCCGACAAGGTGCCACCTTCAACATAACCCAGCACGGACTCGGGCAATTGCAGCAGCCGCATGGTATTGGCAATATGACTGCGGCTCTTGCCGATGGAATCAGCCAGCTGCTGCTGCGTGTAGTCATACTGGTCCATCAGCATTTTATAAGCGCGGGCTTCTTCGAGCGGATTGAGGTCTGTCCGCTGCACGTTTTCGATGATGGCAATCTCAAGTGTTTCGCGGTCATCGAGTTCGCGGACGAGAACCGGCACCGTGTGGATGCTGGCCCGCTGGGCCGCACGCCAGCGCCGTTCACCCGCAACGATTTCAAAGAGCTTGCCCTTGGGGCGGACCAGAATAGGCTGCAGCAATCCCTTGTCACGCAAGGAACGACTCAGCGATTCGATGTCTTCCTCCGCAAACACCCGGCGCGGGTTGTTTGGGTTGGCAACCAAAAGCTCGACTGGAACCTGTCGCAGACCTGTCATGGGCGTGGCAGCAGGCGATGGCGCGTTGACGGCAATGGCGGTTTCAATGGCATCGTCGCCGATCAATGCTGCCAGGCCGCGGCCCAGCCGTTTCTTTTGTACTTGGCTCATCAGGAACTACCCGGTTCTACCTCAGAAAATGGTTTCGGATACGAATCGACCTTCAGGCCGCCTTCAAATCCCGTTCCCGCCGTATCACTTCCGAGGCGAGATGAATATAGGCTTGCGATCCCATACAGGCGTGATCGTAGAGCAGCACGGGCTTTCCGTAGGATGGTGCTTCAGACACCCTGACATTGCGCGGGATCACAGTCTGGTACACCTTGTCGCCCAGAACCGAACGCACATCCTGGGCCACCTGTTCAGACAGGGAGTTGCGCCGGTCAAACATGGTAAGAACCACACCCTGAATGGACAATTTCGGATTCAAGGTCACTTTCACCCGTTCAACGGTCTTGAGCAATTGGCTCAAACCCTCCAGCGCGAAGAATTCACATTGCAGCGGAACCAGGATGGCATCAGCGGCCGACAGGGAATTGATGGTCAACAGGTTCAATGACGGCGGGCAGTCCACAAGAATATAGGAGTAGTCCCGGTTCACCACGCCAGCCATACGCGCAATGGCATCTGCCAACCGGTAGGTCTTGCGGTCAAACTCCGCCAGCTCGAGTTCAGCGCCCAGGAGATCAATGGTAGCAGGCGAACAGTGCAGCCGCGGGATGCCGGAATCGATGATCACGTCGTTGAGTTCCGCTTCACCAATCATCATGTGATAGGATGACTTCTGCTGTGGCTTGCGTTCGATGCCAAGTCCCGTCGAGGCGTTGCCTTGCGGATCAAGATCAATCACGAGCACCTTCTCGCCAACCGCAGCAAGTGCAGTTCCGAGGTTGATGGCCGTTGTGGTTTTGCCCACGCCACCCTTCTGGTTTGCAATGGCCAGGATGCGTGGGGTCGCAGTTACTAAGCTAGACACGGGAAACCTCCTGCACAGCCAAAATGATCGCTTGAGAATCAGTCAAGCTCGCGTGCTTGGTAAAGTGGATTCTCCAGTATTTTTCCGCTTCGGTCAATTCTTCATCCACGTCCTGTCCCTTCATGAACAAGGCTTGTGCACCGTTTTCAGTGAAGGGATATGCCAACCCGAAGAGTTCATGCAGTGGTGCCAGTGCACGGGCGGTGACCAGGTGAACCGCCGGAAAACCCTGCACCGGGGCTTTTCCCGTAAGACGCTCCGCATGGATTTCGCCTTTGCACCCCGTGACACGAAGCGCTTCCCGCAGAAAGGCGGCCTTCTTGTTGTTTGACTCATAGAGATGAAAGTTCAAGCCGCTGGCAATTGCCAGCGGCAAGGCAGGAAATCCTGAACCACTGCCCAGATCTGCGACCGACTGAACACTAGCCGGAATCAACGGCAACAGTTGCAAGCTGTCCAACACATGCCGTTCCCAGATTGATGGGATGGTTGCAGGTGAGATCAGATTGATCCGCGCCTGCCACTGCAACAGCAGACTGACAAAGACTTCGATCCGCGCCCATGATTCACGTGAAACACCGAACTGCTCTGCCTGCACCAGAACAGTTGCGGATGGCGATGAAGTGTTCATGCGGCGGCGGCTGTTCGATACTTCTTGATCGCGCCAATCACAACGGCGACCGCAGCGGGAGTCATGCCTTCGATGCGGGCCGCATGACCGATGGATTTCGGCGTGACCCGCGTCAACTTCTGCCGCAGTTCAATGGACAAACCGGGTATGGCGTTAAAATCCAGACCTGCGGGGATCAGCAAATTTTCCTCGTCCCGCGCTTGTGAAATATCGCGGGTCTGGCGGTCCATGTAACCGGCATAGAGCGCATCGGCTTCCAGGGCATCCTTGGCATGGGCGGGCAGATCGTTGAGTTCCGGCCAATGGGCAGCGACACGCGCATATCCAACCTCAGGCATGGCGATCAGCTGCAGCGCGTTGCGGCGCTGGCCGTCCTGATTCACGTGAAACCCTATTTTGGCAGCGGCTGCCGAGGTCAGGACCAGGCCATCGGCCAGCGCCCGTGCATGGCCAAGTTCGGCCTGGCGTTTGGCAAAGGCTGCCTTGCGGGTTTCACCCACCAAGCCCAGTGTCAAACCCTTCGCCGTCAACCGCTGATCCGCATTGTCCGCCCGCAACATCAGGCGGAATTCCGCCCGTGATGTGAACATGCGATAGGGCTCGGTGACGCCACGGGTGATCAAATCATCCACCATCACACCCAGATAGCCCTCTGCCCGGTCAAACTGCGCAAGTTCCTGGCCAGCGGCCCGGCGCGCGGCATTCAACCCGGCAATCAGACCCTGGGCGGCCGCTTCCTCATATCCCGTGGTGCCATTGATCTGGCCGGCCAGATACAGCCCCGGCATCGCCTTCACGCCAAGCCCGTGGTCCAGTTCCCGGGGGTCAACATGGTCATATTCGATGGCATAGCCCGGCCGCAGGATGCGCACTGCCTCCAGTCCCGGAATCGAACGGATGAAAGCGCCCTGCACATCCTCCGGCAGCGAGGTGGATATACCATTGGGGTAGACTGTATCGTCGTCCAGGCCCTCAGGCTCCAGAAAAATCTGGTGAGAGTCTTTACTGGCAAACCGATGGATCTTGTCTTCAATAGAGGGGCAATAGCGCGGACCTGTTCCCTCGATTTGACCCGAGAACAAGGGCGAGCGCGAAATATTCGACGCAATGATGTCATGTGTCTTCTGCGTCGTATGCGTGATGAAGCAGGACACCTGACGGGTGCTGATCCTGTCATTCAGGAAAGAGAACGGCACGGGCGGGTCATCGCCTCGCTGTTCTTCAAGCATGGACCAGTTGATGGTCTTGCCGTCGAGGCGCGCCGGTGTTCCGGTTTTGAGACGGCCCAATTGCAGACCCGCATCAGACAATTGTTGCGACAATCCCAGGGCGGGCGGATCACCGACGCGCCCCGCCGGAATCTGCTTGTTGCCAATGTGAATCAACCCATTGAGAAAGGTGCCCGTGGTCAGGACCACCGCACGCGATTGCAGACAGCGGCCATCCACGGTCAATACACCACACACCTGGCCATTCTCGATGATCAGTGCATGCACGGCACCTTCAACAATGCTGAGATTGGCTTGCGCAGACAATTCGCGCTGCATGCCATTGCGGTAGAGCTTGCGGTCGGCCTGGGCACGGGGTCCCCGCACAGCCGGACCCTTGGACCGATTCAGCATGCGGAATTGAATCCCCGCCGCATCAGCCACGCGCCCCATCAATCCATCCAGCGCATCAATCTCGCGCACCAGATGTCCCTTGCCCAATCCGCCGATGGCGGGGTTGCACGACATTTCGCCGAGTGTTGAAAATTTATGCGTGACCAGGGCTGTCCTGGCACCCGTGCGCGCCGAAGCAGACGCGGCTTCGCAACCGGCATGTCCACCGCCAACCACAATCACATCAAATCCGTCGTTCATCACTTCTGCCTGATTCGATCCGCCCACGGACGGTTTTGCGTTTCACGTGAAACAAGACTACTTGCCGATGCAGAATTCGCTGAAGATACGGCCGAGAAAATCTTCAACGCCCACACGGCCCGTAATGCTTGCCATAGAAGATGCAGCCTTTCGCACATCTTCGGCCATCAATTCAAGCGCGTGATCTGGTTTTGAAAGCGCATCGTTAAGGCACCGAATCGATTCCTCAATGGCATTGCGATGCCGCGCCCGCACCATGACAGCAGTTTCACCCAACATTGTCCGCTGTGAAACCAACGCGGCGAGTTTGGTTTTCAAAACCGCGAGTCCATCACCCGATTTCACGGAGACCGCCAGTTCAGATTCGTTTCGCAAGTGAATCGATTCACGTGCAACGAGATCGGCCTTGTTGTAAACAACGAGATCAGGCTTTCGCAGCGGTAGGGCCGCAGCCTGACCAGCCACAGCCACCCAGAGCAGAATATCAGCACCTGACATCTCTTCCCGCGAACGTTCGATGCCCTCACGTTCAATACTGTCGTCCGTCACATCGCGCAGACCAGCCGTATCCGCAAGACTGACAGCAAGACCATTGATCACCAAGGGTGCCTCCACAACATCACGAGTCGTTCCCGCAATCTCCGACACAATCGCAGCCCGGCGTCCGGCGAGCGCGTTCAACAAGGACGATTTGCCGACATTGGCTTCACCCGCAATCACGATGCGCAAACCGCGCCGCACCAGTGCAGCCTTCTCCGACTGTGCGAGCGCATCTTGCAACACGGCCTTGAATGAAGCCAGACGTGGACGCGCCTGTGCCATCGCCAGTTCAGCCACGCCATCCTCATCGGCAAAATCAATCGACGCTTCAATGATGGCCAGTGCGCCTGTCAATTCTCCGTGCCATTCATGATAAATTGAACTGGCCTGTCCCGAAAACTGCCGCATGGCGAGACTGCGCTGCGCCTCGGTTTCAGCAGCCAGAAGATCCGCCAGCCCCTCAACTTCCACCAGGTCAAGCCGCTCGTTCTCGAAAGCACGCCGGGTGAATTGGCCAGGTTCTGCCGGCACACAATTTTCGAAGCTCGACAATTCCAGCAGCAAGCGCTCAACAACTACAGGGCTCCCGTGCACATGAAACTCGCCAACATCTTCACCGGTCACACTTCGGGGTGCCTGAAAATACAAAACCACTGCGCTATCTATCGTCATCAAACCATCACGGCTGCGAATGGTTTTCAGCGTCGCCCGCCTGGGCTCGGGAACGTCCCCGGTCAACGCTCGAAGTACCGTCGCAACGCCCGGCCCGGACAAACGCACCACGGCAATACCGGCCCTACCAGAGCCAGAAGACACGGCAAAAATGGTGCTTTTTCCGTTCATTTCGGAATCGAATCGATACCAGTATGACCGGATCGCCCCGATCAGGCATTCATGGAATCAAAGAAATCACTATTGCCCTTGGTCTGCCGCAACTTGTCGAGCAGGAAGTCAATGGCATCGACAGTTCCCATCGGATTCAAAATACGACGAAGCACATAGGTCTTCTTCAGTGTATCTGCCTTCACCAGCAATTCTTCCTTGCGGGTGCCGGAACGCGTAATGTCGATGGCAGGGAACACCCGCTTGTCCGCTACCTTGCGGTCCAGAATGATTTCCGAATTGCCCGTGCCCTTGAACTCTTCGAAAATCACTTCATCCATGCGGCTGCCCGTATCGATCAGGGCCGTTGCAATGATCGTCAGCGAACCACCATTTTCAATATTGCGCGCGGCACCAAAGAACCGCTTCGGACGTTGCAGTGCATTGGCGTCAACGCCACCCGTCAACACCTTGCCTGATGACGGCACCACCGTGTTGTAGGCGCGGCCCAAACGCGTGATCGAGTCAAGCAGGATCACCACATCGCGGCCGTGTTCAACCAGACGCTTCGCCTTCTCGATCACCATCTCAGCCACAGCCACGTGCCGCGTTGCCGGTTCATCGAATGTCGAACTGATCACCTCACCCTTCACCGAACGCTGCATGTCCGTCACTTCCTCCGGACGCTCGTCAATCAAAAGCACGATCAGGAAACACTCGGGATGATTCGTCGAAATCGACTGCGCAATATTTTGCAGGATGACAGTTTTACCAGTTCGTGGCGGCGCAACAATCAAACCGCGCTGACCCTTGCCAATGGGTGCCACGATATCAATCACCCGCGGCGTAAAATCCTTGCGCGTCGGATCAGCGATTTCCAACTCCAGACGCTGGTCTGGATAAAGCGGCGTCAGGTTATCAAAATGAACCTTGTGCTTCACCTTCTCCGGGTTTTCAAAATTGATATTGTTCACCTTGACCAGCGCGAAATACCGCTCGCCATCCTTCGGACTGCGAATCTGCCCCTCAACCGTATCACCTGTCCGCAACGCAAATTTGCGGATCTGGCTGGGACTCACATAAATATCATCGGGACCTGCAAGATAGTTTGCCTCCGCAGATCGCATAAAACCAAAACCATCCTGCAACACCTCAATGACGCCCTCACCGATAATCTCGACGCCCTTGGCAGCGAGATTTTTCAGGATCGCGAACATCAATTCCTGCCTGCGCAATGCACTGGCGTTTTCCACGTCCAGACCTTCGGCCATGACAACCAGGTCCGCAGGTGTCCTGCGCTTCAATTCAGACAGCTTGACCTCTTTGAGATCGACAATTTCATTCATCGCACATACTTCGTTGAAAAGCTGTCATCGCGGGCAAAACGGCCAAGGCAACAATCAGCAAAAGGAGGGACATCCCGAACGGGACACCCACTCATAACAGAATATCATCGCCATTGCAAAGCCTCACGAAAACGGTTTGACGATCACCATAATTACAATGACAATCATCAAAACCGTCGGCACTTCGTTCAGCACCCGGAAATAGCCTCCAGACCTCGAACGCGAGCCCCTGCGGAACGCCGCAGCATGTTTCTCCAACATACCATGTGCTGCGAACATACCCACCACCGCCAGCAACTTCACCGACAACCAGATATCGGAGAGATGATAACCAGCGACATGAATCAAACCAGCGCCGGAAATCAACGCAACCAAAGCAGCAGGCCTCATAATCGCCTTAAGTAACCGCCGCTCCATGGTCTTGAACGTTTCGTCCTGATCAGAACCGACAACCGACGCCGTGTGATAAACCATCAGCCGCGGCAGATAGAGCAACCCCGCCATCCACGAAATCACCGCCAGCACATGCACAACCTTCAACCACTCATACATCTGAAATCCCGGCATCATGTTCGCGTATCGTATTGATCAGAACCGTCACCGCCTCCGGTTTCACCTGTGGCACAATCCCGTGGCCAAGATTGAACACATGCCGTCGCTTCGGCACACCGGCCAGCACCTTCAAGGCCTCCAGATGCACTGTCACATCATTCTGCAACAGAACCTCCGGCGCAAGATTTCCCTGCACAGCACAGGTATCAGGCAAGCTTCTCAAAGCCTCCCGCAACGCGACATCCTGTTCAATACCAACGCACGACGCCTTCGTCTGCGCCGCGATCGCCCCATGTCCATCCCCCACGCCCCGCGCGAATACAATCACCGGAAAACCCGGAAACACAGCCCTCACCCCGTCCACAATTGATGCAATCGGCACCGTCACCACACGTTCGCGAACTGCCAGCGGTATGTCCCCGGCCCAGCTGTCAAAAATCTGCACTGCTTGCACACCAGCTTTGATCTGCCCGATCAAATATTCAATCGACGTCTCCACCAGCCGCGCCATCAACACTGAAAACCATTCCGGATTCTCAATTGCAACAGCAACAGCATGCGCCCGCTTTGACCCGGCCCCTTCGATCATATAGCTCGCCACTGTCCAGGGCGCGCCGCAGAAACCAATGAACCCGATTTTCGGGTCAAGTGCCTTGCGCACATGCGACACCGTCTCCCACACATTCGCAAATTGCTCCGATGAAAATCCATTCGACAAAGCCTGCACCGCAGCGATGTCGCTCACCGTCGAAAGTTTTGGACCTTCCCCTTCCAGAAAATCCAGATCCAGACCCATGGCGTGAGGCACCACCAGGATATCGGAGAATAGTATCGCTGCATCAAGATCAAACCGCCTGAGCGGCTGCAACGTCACCTCAGCCGCAAGCCTGGGATCATAGCACAACTTCAAAAACGAGCCCGCCTGCGCCCGCACCTCCCGGTACTCCGGCAAGTAACGGCCCGCCTGCCGCATCAACCACACCGGTCTCCGACTCGGCTCCCGGCCTTCCAAAACGTCTAATAGCGGACAATCCGTCATCGTGGTCCCAATACAAACATTAAAGATATATTAAATAGTTGAGTCTGTTGGCCTGTGGGAATCAAGGATAACGGGCAAAACGACTCATATAATGCGGTCCGGTTGGCAACTCATCAGTCTTTTCAACGATTGCTCCAGCCATGAAGACCACCAATTGCCGCAGTCTCCGATTGTGCACAACCATAAACCTTATCCCCAAACCTGAACACGCCATGATCCCCAAACCGGTTGTTGTCCACACTCGTCCACAGCTCATGTGAAAACCGTCGACAACCTCTTCTCCACACCACCGGCGGACAAAAAGCGTGTTATGTCGCCGCCATGATCATACTCGCTTCCACCAGCCCCATCCGTCAACAACTTTTGTCTCAGGCTGGCATAGAATTCAAGGCCCTGCCAGCACCGTTTGACGAAGAACAGGCCAAGCGGGAATCCCGCCATCTCAGCCCCCGTGACTTGGCGGCAACGCTTGCGCTTGGCAAAGCCCAAGCCACCAGCAAACAACATATGGATGCATTGGTCATTGCTGCTGATCAAACGCTGGAAATTGACACTGCAACATTGCATAAACCCAAAAGCCGCGATGAAGCCGCACAACAGCTTCTCTTGCTGCGCGGCCAGTATCACAGCCTTCATTCCGCACTCGCAATTACGAAGGGCAATCGCGTTCTCTATCAAACCGTATCCACAGCCAGACTCAAGATGCGCGCGTTTTCCGACGACTTCCTGCAGGACTATCTTGCGCATACCCCGCCCTCCGCCCACGCAAGCATCGGGTGCTATCAACTCGAGTCCCTGGGCATTCAACTCTTTGATGCGATCGAAGGCGACTATTTTACCATCCTCGGGCTGCCGCTGCTGCCGCTGCTTGCATTCCTGCGCGAAACGGGTGAAATTCCGCAATGATCGAAGCTTCAGTTATCGGCTGGCCCATCAGCCACTCCCGCTCGCCACTGATCCACGGCTACTGGTTGAAGACGTACGGCATTGACGGGCACTATTCCAAGCACGCCGTTGCGCCGGAACAGTTGCAGCAATTTATTCAAAACCTTCGGGTTGGTCCGCGTGTTGGCACCAATGTCACGCTCCCCCACAAGGAGACCGCACTTGCCTTCGTTGATGAACCTGATGAACGGGTTCGCCGTATCGGAGCCTTGAACACCATCTGGCGGGAAAACGGAAAACTCTGCGCCACATCAACGGACGGACCGGGATTTCTTGCCAATGTTCAGCAAACCCTGCCTGACTTCATCATGGCCAAAAAAACCGCAACAATCCTTGGGGCTGGCGGTTCAGCCCGTGCGATTGTCGATGAGTTGCTGCGTGCCGGCGTGGACCGTGTCTTGATCCACAACCGGACCCTTGACCGCGCTGAAAGTCTCGCCCTGCACTTTGGCCCAAAAGTACAAGCTCTTGCAGCGCATGATGTGGCCGCCGCACTTGCGCAAACGGACCTCCTGGTCAACACCACATCAGCAGGAATAAATGGGGCATCAGACCTCGCAGTGCCCTGGCACGCATTGGCGCCCAACGCAGCCGTTGCCGACATTGTCTACACGCCCTTGCTGACACCATTTCTACAAATGGCCCGGCGCCGCGGACACGCCATCGTACCAGGTCTTGGCATGTTGCTGCACCAGGCTGTCGTCGGTTTTGAAAAATGGTTTGGTGTGCGCCCTGAAGTCACACAGGAGCTTCACGATCTGGTCGCCCAGGATATTGACCCGGATTTCCAACCATGATCATCATCGGTCTCACCGGCTCCATCGCCATGGGCAAATCCGAAGTCGCCACTATTTTTCGTGCAGAAGGTATTCCTGTCTTTGACGCCGACAAGCAGGTGCACGCACTTTACAACAGCCCCGAAGGTGAAACTCTACTTTCGCCGATTATACCCGAAGCCATCATCGGCGGAAAAATTGACCGAAACATTCTCAGCAAACTGGTTGTGGATCAACCGCAGCGCCTCGGGCAACTTGAACCCATCGTCCATGCCGAAATATCAAAGCGGCGCACCGCCTTCATTGCCCAGGCTGAAAAAGACGGTCACGCAATTGTTGTCGCCGATGTCCCCCTGTTGTTCGAAACTTCGGGTCAGAAACAGGTTGACGTCACAGTCGTCGTGTCGTGCCCGGAACCGCAACAACGGCAAAGGGCTTTGGCAAGACCCGGTATGACGGAGGAGAAATTGAACACCATTCTGAAACGTCAAATGCCGGATGCCGAAAAACGCCGCCTCGCCAATTACGTCATCATCAATGACGCAAGCCTCGAAGACCTGCGCCAGAACACCCTCGCTGTGCTCTCGAACATCAAGAAGGAACACCGGTTGTGATCCGGGAAATCGTGCTCGACACGGAGACCACCGGCTTGTCGCCGCGTGACGGTCATCGCATCGTTGAAATCGGCGCGGTGGAACTGATCAACCACATGCCATCTGGCCAGAATTTTCATGTCTATCTTGATCCCCAGCGTGATATGCCGAAGGAAGCAGAAGCGGTGCATGGCCTGTCGGCGGCCTTCCTCAAAGGCAAACCGCTTTTTGCAGCAGTGGTGCAGGACTTCCTGAGTTTCGTAGGTTCATCTGTTCTGGTCATCCACAACGCCAGCTTCGACATGAGTTTCATCAATTGGGAACTGAAAGCCGTCGGTCGTCCTGCCATTGATATGGGCCAGGTCATTGATACGCTGGCCATCGCCAAACAAAAACACCCCATGGCATCCAACAGTCTGGACGCCCTGTGCAAACGCTTCGGCATTGATCTGTCAAAGCGAACGAAACACGGTGCATTGCTCGATTCGGAACTCTTGGCAGAGGTTTATCTGGAACTCATCGGCGGCCGCCAGACGGCCCTTGGTCTGGCCACACCTTCGTCCGCGTCGCGGGCAACAGCGTCAACACCGGGTTCCATGCTGCGCAGCCGTCCGGTTCCATTGCCGTCCCGGCTTTCGGAAGCGGAAAGGGCGGCCCATGCCGACCTCGTGGAAGAATTAGGCGAGAAAGGCCTTTGGCCTTCTGCGAAACCCTAGGCCTGTTGCTTTTGCTGGGCCATGCGGCGCTGATACATGGTGGCAAAATCAATGGGGTCCAGCATCAGCGGCGGGAAACCGCCATTGCGCGTCGCTTCCGCCATGATCTGCCGGGCAAACGGGAACAACATGCGCGGGCATTCAATCAACACCGCTGCATGCAACACATTCTGCGGAAAATTCTCCAGACGGAAAATGCCCGCATAAAGCAATTCCGCCGCAAACACCACCTTGCCGTCGCCCGTGGCCTTGGCGTCCAGATGCAGCTCGACTTCAAAATCATTGGGCCCAAGGTTCTTGGCATTCACATTGACGGCAATATTGATATCGGGCTGCTGCGTCTGCGGCGCCAGTGACTGGGGCGCATTCGGATTTTCGAAGCTGAAGTCCTTCATGTATTGACCGAGAATTTTCAGCGAAGGCTGGGCTCCGGGGGCAGGGGCTGGTGCACTCAGGTTGGGGGCTGCGGATACCGGGTCAGCAATCGCCACGGGTTTTGCACCGCCGTTGATGCGGGGCGGTGCCGGCGGGGCTTTGCCCACGGCTTTGCGCGGGGCGGGTTTGGCAGGCTTGGTGACTTTCGCCATGGTGTTCTCCGAAAAAGGTCCGGATGTGCCGCATCCGTCAAATACGGCTCAGCGCCTTACAGGAAGCATGGCTGCGCCGCAAGCTTGGGAAACACGCTTTGATTGCCAGTCCATGTTGCCTATATAGTCCGTATCATCTCATGCGGTGCAATCATTGCCGCTTCGTTTGAAGGTTTTCTCATGTTGTCGGTTATGGATCCCTTGAATTTTGTCTTGCTGGTGATTGCAGCGATTGTCGCCTGGCGGCTCTGGTCCGTTTTGGGGTCACGCACAGGTCTGGAAAAGCCGCCCATTGTGCTTCAACCCGCACCAGAACGGCCGCAGGCTGAGCCGCTTGCACCAGCGCTGGAGGGCGATATCCTGGAACCTGAATCCAGGAAACCGGTCTGGTTTGGCCATGCGTCAGAAGGCAGTGAAGTCGCAAGAGGACTGGATGCCATAGCGAACCGCGCAGCGGGCTTCACAGCATCGTCCTTCATTCGTGGTGCCAGTGCCGCCTATGAAATGGTGCTCGAGGCATATGCGAAAGCCGACAAGCCAGCCTTGAAACCATTGTTGTCCAGGGAACTCTTCGACAGCTTTGCCAGCGCCATGGACGCCCGCAAAAGCCAGAACCAAAGTGCCACCTTCCAATTCGTCGGCGTGAAATCTGCCACCATCAAGCGTGCAGCACTGAACGGAAAACAGGCGCAGATCGATGTCGATTTTGTCGCCGAGATGATCAGCGCCACGATGGACCCGTCAGGCGCCGTCGTGGACGGCGATGCAAAAGCCATCCGCACTGTCACCGATCTCTGGACGTTTGAGCGCGACGTCACGTCGAAGGACCCGAACTGGAAGCTCGTTGCAACCGACGACAATGTCTGAAGTTCTGGCACCGGTCAGCTATGATGCATTGGACGGATGGAAACAGGCCGATCTGCTGCCGTCGCTGAAAGCGTTCCAGCGCTCTGCCGAGGAAATATTGGAAACGGGTTCAGGGTTCCGCCGCAGCGCAGCTTTCGGTGGTGACCGGGTTGATTGGCTCGAAGCCTGCGAAGCCTCCTTGAAGACAGCCGATGCCCGAAGATTTTTCGAAGACCATTTCCGGCCCTTCCAGGTCACCGATGTGGAGCGCCCGCAAGGACTGTTTACAGGTTACTATGAACCCCTGATGCGCGGATCGCTGACGGCATCGCCAGACTTTCCTGTGCCCGTCTACGCCAAACCAGCCGACCTCGTGGCTTTCACCGCCGATGAAGTTTCGGCAACTGGTTTGAGCTACGGTCGCCGCATAAATGGAGACCCGCAACCCTATGATACCCGCAAGGATATTGAATGCGGCGCCCTGACGGGCAAGGCCGATGTCATCTGCTGGCTCTCGGATTGGGTCGATGCCTTCTTCATGCATGTGCAGGGCCAGGGCCGTGTCGCGTTGGACAATGGCAGCGTCATGCGTCTGAGTTACGCTGGCAAGGCTGGCCACGCCTATACCGGCATTGCCCATGTGCTGATCGCCCGTGGTGTGGCGTCGCCCGACAAAATGTCCATGCAGGTGCTGCGCGACTGGATGCGTGACAATCCCCATGAGGCCCGGGAACTGATGTGGCACAACAAGTCCTATATCTTTTTTCAGCGTACCGAAGTGACGGATTCTTCACTTGGCGGCATTGGGGCTGCAAAAGTCAATCTGACGCCATTGCGATCCCTGGCGGTGGACCGCGCCTGGTGGATGTTTGGAACGCCCCTGTGGGTTGAAACATCCATGCCCCCCGAAGCGCCTGCACCCGCAGCACCGATCAGGCAGCTGATGATCGCCCAGGACACCGGGTCCGCCATCAAGGGCATCATCCGCGGTGATTTTTTCTGGGGCTGGGGGGAGGATGCAACAACCATTGCCGGGCACATGAAAAGCGCAGGCACCATGGTGGCCCTGCTGCCGCTGCCGCTGGCCCACAAACTGGGCCATCTGCCATGAGCCGCAAACC
>CAXTKL010000027.1:28307-31602 GCA_964244825.1 uncultured Aestuariivirga sp. | reverse complement strand
GCGCATCCGTAGGGGCCTGCGCCGCACCTATCAAATCTCGCAATTGTTTGGCGGCCTCAGCATTCGTGACAGTGTATTTCTTGCTTGTCGCGGTGTCTCACGCGGGCGCTTCTCGCTGCTGCGTCCGGCGGCAGATCATGCGACGATGGCGCAGGCTGACCGCATCATTCACGCCACGCATCTGGATCGTCTGAAAGACACACTGATTTCCGCTCTCAGTCACGGCGAACAACGCCAGCTTGAAATTGCCTTGGCACTTGCGGGTGCGCCGCGCTTCATTCTGTTCGATGAACCAGCAGCAGGACTTTCTCCTGCTGAGCGGGGCAGTCTCGTTGAAATTTTGAACGCACTGCCGTCACATATCGGCTACATCATCATTGAACATGACCTCGACGTGGCCCTGAAAGTCTCGACCTATGTGACGATGATGCACAACGGTCGCATGTTCAAAGAAGGAACACCTGAAGATATCGAAAGCGATCCTCAGGTGCAGGCGATTTACCTTGGAGGTGGCCATGGCTGATCGGGCAATCCTCCAGATCAACGATCTGCATGTTTATTACGGCGAGTCACACGCCTTGCAAGGCGTATCACTCAAGTTGGAGAAGGGCATTCTCTCCGTAGTCGGACGCAACGGCATGGGCAAGTCCACGCTGTGCAATACCATCGTCGGCCTGCGTCGCGCCCGCAGTGGCAGCATACGCTTCAATGGTCGTGAGATTTCGTCGCTCGCACCCCATGAGATCAATCGTCTGGGCATTGGCTATGTGCCGCAGGGACGCCGCGTCTGGCCCAGCCTCACCGTAGATGAAACGCTACAGTTAGGTTTGAATGGATCGAAAGGCAAAGGCGGCTGGACTCTCGAGCGCGTCTACGCTGTGTTCCCCCGGCTGGCAGAGCGCTGCAATAATGGCGGCGCACAGCTTTCAGGTGGCGAACAGCAGATGCTCGCCATCTCGCGTGCGCTTCTTTCCAACCCGAAACTGCTGGTCATGGATGAACCGACGGAAGGTCTGGCACCCGTCATCGTGGATCAAATGCGTGATCTCTTGATCCGCATCGCACGGGAAGAAAACGTTTCTATTCTCGTGATCGAACAGAATATTGGGGTTGCCACTTCAGTGTCGGATCAGGTGGCGATCATCGTCAATGGCCGCATCAACCGGGTGATGCAATCGAGCGCGCTCGCCGCTGATCGCGACCTGCAACAGCGTTTACTCGGCGTGGGACGGCATGCCGAAGAAGAAGCTCCACCGCCGAAACTTGAGGCAAGCGAGACAACGCGTGAGCGCGTCGCGCAAGTCTATCGCATTGAGCGCGCTTCTGCAGATGGTCCAGTCTCAAACGCAGGTGGCGAGACATTCGTTGCGAATGCAACCACACCCAATCGCTGGGGCATATCACTGGGCAGTCCCGCCGCACCACAAGCAGCACCACAAGCCGAAGCAGAAAAAATCTTCGCCATTCCATTCGCCGAACGCTTTGGCCGCACAGCTTTGGTTGCTGGCACCTACGACACAAAGGGCGAGGAATTGCGTTTCATCCGCGACAAGCTGCGTGCCCTTGGCATTCCCGCAAAGACAGTTGATCTCTCGACCTCCGGCAAACCATCTATGGCCGATGTCAGCCCGATGCAAATCGCCTCGATGCACAGTGGCGGTGCTACGGCTGTGTTCGGCAATGATCGCGGCCAATCCGTCTCCGCCATGGCCGAAGCCTTTGCCCGCTGGATCGAGCGGGAACGCGGCATCGGCGGTATTATTTCCGCAGGTGGTTCTGGTGGCACATCACTGGCCACAGCAGGCATGCGCAAACTGCCAGTAGGTATTCCAAAGGTCATGGTGTCCACAGTGGCATCGGGCGAAGTCGGTCACTATGTCGGCCCTTCTGACATCATGATGATGTATTCGGTGGCCGATGTGCAGGGTATCAACCCCATCAGCGAACAAGTCTTGTCAAACGCCGCACATGCCCTAGCAGGCATGATTGCCGGCTTGCCCGACGCCGCGACGCGCGACGCAAAACGCAAAAGCGCCAGACC
Source organism: uncultured Aestuariivirga sp. (assembly GCA_964244825.1). Lineage (GTDB taxonomy): Bacteria > Pseudomonadota > Alphaproteobacteria > Rhizobiales > Aestuariivirgaceae > Aestuariivirga. The sequence continues at coordinate 29,561 of CAXTKL010000027.1, read as the reverse complement.
AGCCGTCGGCCTCACCATGTTTGGTGTCACCACGCCGTGCATTCAAGCCATCCAGAAAAAACTTGAAGCTGATTACGATTGCATGATTTTCCATGCCACCGGCACAGGTGGGCGCTCGATGGAGAACCTCGTCGACTCTGGCTTGATCAATGCGGCAATGGACATCACCACAACGGAAGTGGCCGACATGTTGGTGGGGGGCGTTTTCCCCGCCGATGCGGACCGCTTTGGTGCAATCATACGCACGGGCATTCCTTATGTGGGTTCCGTGGGTGCACTCGACATGGTCAACTTTGGCCCACGCAATACGGTGCCTGAAAAATTCAAATCTCGCAAATTTGTCATTCACAACCCGAACGTCACCTTGATGCGCACGACTCGTGACGAGAACCGCGCCATGGGCCAATGGATTGCCGAACGGCTCAATCTTATGGAAGGATCGGTGCGGTTTCTGCTGCCGGAAGGTGGCGTGTCGTTGATCGACGCCAAAGACAAACCATTCCACGACCCCGAAGCCGACAACGCATTATTTGAGGCCATCGAAAAAACCATCCGACCCACCAGCCGCCGCACGGTTGCCCGCGTGAAAGCCAACATCAATGACCCGGTGTTTGTGGAAGCCGCCTTGTCGGCCTTCGCCAGCATCACGCCCAAGATTGCAAGGAGAGCCTGAGTGCCGCGTTTTGAACGAAAAGACCTGATGGAAAAATTCCAGGACATGAAACGCCGCCGCGTGCCCATCGTCGGTGGTGGCGCAGGTACGGGTCTTTCCGCCAAGTGTGAAGAAGAGGGCGGTATTGACCTTATCGTCATTTACAATTCGGGTCGTTACCGCATGGCCGGACGCGGATCGCTCGCAGGGCTTCTCGCTTATGGCAATGCCAACGACATCGTCATGGACATGGCGAAAGAAGTCTTGCCCGTGACCAAGCGCACGCCAGTGCTGGCGGGCGTCAATGGAACGGATCCCTTCTGCATGTTCGATAAATTCCTTGATGATCTGAAAGCCGTGGGGTTCTCTGGCATCCAGAATTTCCCGACAGTCGGCCTTATCGACGGCACGTTCCGCGCCAATCTGGAAGAGACAGGCATGTCCTATTCCCAGGAAATCGATCTCGTGGCACTGGCCCATTCCAAAGACATGCTCACAACACCTTACGTGTTCAACACCGACGAAGCTGCAGCCATGGCCAAAGCGGGTGCTGATATTGTGGTCTGCCATCTCGGCCTTACCACGGGTGGTTCCATCGGTTC